>NZ_MAYZ01000018.1:0-268 GCF_014596375.1 Neisseria sp. RH3002v2f | reverse complement strand
GAAGGCTGTTTTGCTTGTCTGCCAGCTGCTCGGCAAGACTCAATTGATGTTGGAAATGTTCAACTGCCTGTCCAAATAACTGTTCCGACTCCTTGCCTTTGGCTTTCATCGCCTGCTCAAAAGAGCAGTGGCCTAACGAAAATTGGGCATAGGTTTGTTGTTGAAGGCTGTTTTGCTTGTCTGCCAGCTGCTCGGCAAGACTCAATTGATGTTGGAAATGTTCAACTGCCTGTCCAAATAACTGTTCCGACTCCTTGCCTTTGGCTTT
>NZ_MAYZ01000017.1:0-415 GCF_014596375.1 Neisseria sp. RH3002v2f | reverse complement strand
CAGCGGGTGACGCCGCGGTGGTCGTGACCACCCCGGCGGGGTCGAGCGACGCGGGTGTGTTCACCTTCTACCCGGTCGCCGACATCGGAGGGGTCGCGCCGGGCACCGGCCCGATCTCGGGCGGAACGGTCGTCACCATCACCGGGCAGTGCTTCACCGGGGCGACCGCGGTGCTGTTCGGCGAGGTGCCCGCACAGTTCGAGGTGATCAACGACGGCGTGATCCGCGCGATCTCACCGTCGGCTGCGACGACAGGCACGGTGCCGGTCACGGTCGTGGGCGCGGGCGAGTGCGGCACGGCCGTCGAACCGGGCGCGTTCACCTACGCGGCCGGTTCGGCCGGGTCCGGCGCGTCCGGATCGAGCGGCACCGGCAGCAGCTCTCTCGCTGCCACCGGTGGGGCCGGCGACGGGGC
>NZ_MAYZ01000016.1:0-417 GCF_014596375.1 Neisseria sp. RH3002v2f | reverse complement strand
GTGGGGCCTGATCACCGACGTGCAGGCACCCGACCTCGAGACCCGCATCGCGATTCTGCGCAAGAAGGCGCAGTCCGAGCGTCTCCTCGTCCCCGACGACGTCCTCGAGTACATCGCCACGAAGGTCTCGTCGAACATCCGCGAGCTCGAAGGCGCGCTCATCCGCGTGTCGGCGTTCGCGAGCCTCAACCGGTCGAACCTCGACATCTCCCTCGCACAGACCGTGCTGCGCGACATCGTGGATCAGGATGACGCGAACGTCATCTCCCCCACCGACATCATCACGGCGACCGCGCAGTACTTCCGACTGTCCGTCGACGATCTGTACGGTTCGAGCCGTTCGCAGGCCGTGGCCACCGCACGACAGATCGCCATGTACCTCTGCCGCGAGCGCACGAGCCTGTCGCTGCCCAAGAT
>NZ_MAYZ01000015.1:0-440 GCF_014596375.1 Neisseria sp. RH3002v2f | reverse complement strand
GCTCGCGAGGGATTCGGACTGCTCGGGATGCGCGAACGGGCCGGCCTGGTGGGTGGCACGCTGGACGCGGGACCGGAGGCCGGCGGCGGTTGGCGTGTCCAGCTCACGGCGCCGGCCGAGGCGCTCGGCGCCCCGGGAGCGAGCTCGTGATCCGCGTGCTCGTCGCCGACGATCAGCCTCTGGTGCGGGCGGGGGTCGCCGCGCTACTCGCGGCTGAAGATGACATCGAGGTGGTCGCGACGGCATCCGACGGCTTGCAAGCGCTCGAATCGGCGACGTCGCTGCAGCCCGATGTCGCCTGCCTCGACGTCCGGATGCCGGGCCTCAGCGGTATTGAGGTGGCGCGGGCGCTTGCCGGTCGGGGAGAAGACGAACCCGCCGTCCCGGTGCTGATCCTCACGACCTTCGACATCGACGAGTACGTGTTCGAGGCGCTGGAG
>NZ_MAYZ01000014.1:0-503 GCF_014596375.1 Neisseria sp. RH3002v2f | reverse complement strand
GTTGTCGGCGCAGGCATTACTGCCGAAGTGGAAGGCGTGGGTTTGGTGAAAGCGGGTAAAGCCGAATTTGCCGAACTGACCTTGCCGAAGTTTTCAGACGGCGTTTGGGACATTGCAAGCATTGTTGCAGTCTCGGTCGATAACAAACCCATCGGCGCATTCGCACTTGCCGACGCGTTGAAAGCCGATACCGCCGAAGCCATAGGCCGTCTGAAAAAACACAATATCGATGTTTACATCATGAGCGGCGACAACCAAGGCACGGTCGAATACGTCGCCAAACAACTGGGCATCGCACACGCCTTCGGCAATATGAGTCCGCGCGACAAAGCCACCGAAGTACAGAAACTCAAAGCCGCCGGCAAAACCGTGGCGATGGTCGGCGACGGCATCAACGACGCACCTGCGCTCGCCGCCGCCAACGTCAGCTTTGCGATGAAAGGCGGCGCAGACGTTGCCGAACACACCGCATCCGCCACGCTGATGCAGCATTCGGTCAACCA
>NZ_MAYZ01000013.1:0-720 GCF_014596375.1 Neisseria sp. RH3002v2f | reverse complement strand
CGGGAGCGCTGATGACCGAAGGCAGCGTGGTTTACCGCGCCACGCAGCTCGGCAGCCAAACCCTGCTCGGCGACATGATGAACGCGCTGTCCGAAGCGCAGGGCAGCAAGGCGCCGATTGCGCGCGTGGCGGACAAGGCGGCAGCGGTATTCGTGCCTGCCGTTGTGGGCATCGCGCTTCTGACTTTTATCGCCACTTGGCTGGTGAAAGGCGATTGGACGGTTGCACTGATGCACGCCGTTGCCGTTTTGGTGATTGCCTGCCCGTGTGCGCTCGGTCTGGCAACGCCCGCCGCGATTATGGTCGGCATGGGCAAGGCGGTGAAACACGGCATTTGGTTTAAAGACGCGGCGGCGATGGAAGAGGCCGCCCACGTCGATGCCGTCGTATTGGACAAAACCGGCACGCTGACCGAAGGCAGGCCGCAGGTTTCCGCCATTTATTGCGTCCCCGGCAGCGGCTTTGACGAAGACGCTTTGTACTGCATCGCCGCCGCCGTCGAACAAAACGCCGCCCACCCGCTCGCCCGCGCCATCGTCTCCGCCGCCCAAGCGCGCGGTTTGGAGATTCCCGCCGCACAAAACGCGCAAACCGTTGTCGGCGCAGGCATTACTGCCGAAGTGGAAGGCGTGGGTTTGGTGAAAGCGGGTAAAGCCGAATTTGCCGAACTGACCTTGCCGAAGTTTTCAGACGGCGTTTGGGACATTGCAAGCATTGTTG
>NZ_MAYZ01000012.1:0-372011 GCF_014596375.1 Neisseria sp. RH3002v2f | reverse complement strand
CGGGAGCGCTGATGACCGAAGGCAGCGTGGTTTACCGCGCCACGCAGCTCGGCAGCCAAACCCTGCTCGGCGACATGATGAACGCGCTGTCCGAAGCGCAGGGCAGCAAGGCGCCGATTGCGCGCGTAGCCGATAAAGCGGCGGCGGTATTCGTGCCAACTGTTGTGGGCATCGCGCTTTTGACTTTTATTGTTACTTGGCTGATTAAAGGCGATTGGACGGTTGCGCTGATGCACGCCGTTGCCGTTTTGGTGATTGCCTGCCCGTGCGCGCTCGGTCTGGCGACCCCTGCCGCGATTATGGTCGGCATGGGCAAGGCGGTAAAACACGGCATTTGGTTTAAAGACGCGGCGGCGATGGAAGAAGCCGCCCATGTCGATGCCGTCGTGTTGGACAAAACCGGCACGCTGACCGAAGGCAAGCCGCAGGTTGCCGCCGTTTATTGCGTTCCCGACAGCGGCTTTGACGAAGACGATTTGTACCGCATCGCCGCCGCTGTCGAACAAAACGCCGCTCATCCGCTTGCCCGCGCTATCGTTTCTGCCACCCAAGTGCGCGGTTTGGACATTCCTGCCGCACAAAACGCGCAAACGGTTGTCGGCGCAGGCATTACTGCCGAAGTGGAAGGCGTGGGTTTGGTGAAAGCGGGTAAAGCCGAATTTGCCGAACTGACCTTGCCGAAGTTTTCAGACGGCGTTTGGGACATTGCAAGCATTGTTGCAGTCTCGGTCGATAACAAACCTATCGGCGCATTCGCACTTGCCGACGCGCTGAAAGCCGATACCGCCGAAGCTATAGGCCGTCTGAAAAAACACAATATCGATGTTTACATCATGAGCGGCGACAACCAAGGCACAGTCGAATACGTCGCCAAACAACTGGGCATCGCACACGCCTTCGGTAATATGAGTCCGCGCGACAAAGCCGCCGAAGTGCAGAAACTCAAAGCCGCCGGCAAAACCGTGGCGATGGTCGGCGACGGCATCAACGACGCACCTGCGCTCGCCGCCGCCAACGTCAGCTTTGCGATGAAAGGCGGCGCAGACGTTGCCGAACACACCGCATCCGCCACGCTGATGCAGCATTCGGTCAACCAGCTCGCCGATGCCCTACTGGTGTCGCAGGCGACTTTGGAAAACATCAAGCAAAACCTGTTTTTCGCCTTCTTCTACAATATCTTGGGCATCCCACTTGCCGCGCTCGGCTTTTTAAATCCCGTCATCGCAGGCGCGGCAATGGCGGCAAGCTCGGTTTCCGTGTTGAGCAATGCCTTGCGCCTGAAACGGGTAAAAATCGATTAGCAGCATGTAACCGCCCTGCAGCCTTGTCCGAACAGATAAGGCTGCCTCCAGCGATATGGTAATATGCCGTCTAAAGCCGTTTTTCAAATAATTGATATGAATACAGAAACCCGTTTTCCGGAACACTTCGACATCCCACTTTTCCTCAAAAACCTGCCCAACCTGCCCGGCGTATACCGTTTTTTCGACGAAGGCGGCAACGTTTTATACGTCGGTAAAGCGGTCAACCTCAAGCGGCGCGTGTCCGGCTATTTCCAAAAAAACGACCATTCCCCGCGCATCGCATTGATGGTGAAACAGGTTCACCACATCGAAATCACCATCACGCGTTCCGAAGCCGAAGCCCTAATTCTCGAAAACAACTTCATCAAAGCCCTGTCGCCCAAATACAATATTCTTTTCCGCGACGACAAAAGCTATCCCTACCTCATGCTCAGCGGACATCAATATCCGCAGATGGCGTATTACCGCGGCACGTTGAAAAAGCCAAACCAATACTTCGGCCCGTATCCCAACAGCAACGCCGTGCGCGACAGCATCCAAGTCCTGCAAAAAGTATTCATGCTGCGCACCTGCGAAGACAGCGTGTTCGAACACCGAGACCGCCCTTGCCTGCTGTACCAAATCAAACGCTGCACCGCGCCCTGCGTCGGACACATCAGCAAAGAAGACTACCGCGACAGCGTGCGCCAAGCCGCCACCTTCCTCAACGGTAAAACCGACGAACTGACCCGCACCCTGCAACACAAAATGCAGACCGCCGCCACCAACCTGCAATTTGAAGAAGCAGCCCACTACCGCGACCAAATCCAAGCGCTCGGCATCATGCAGAGCAACCAGTTCATCGACAGCAAAAACCCCAACAACCCCAACGACATCGACCTGCTCGCGCTCGCCGTTTCAGACGGCCTCGTTTGCGTACACTGGGTCAGCATACGCGGTGGGCGGCACGTCGGCGACAAAAGCTTCTTCCCCGACACCAAAAACGACCCCGAACCAAACGGACAAGACTACGCCGAAGCCTTCGTTGCCCAACACTATCTGGGCAAAAGCAAACCCGACATCATCATCAGCAACTTCCCCGTCCCCGACGCCTTGAAAGAAGCCTTAGAGGGCGAACACGGCAAACAAATGCAGTTCGTGACCAAAACCATAGGCGAACGCAAAGTCTGGCTGAAAATGGCGGAACAAAACGCACAAATGGCGATTGCCCAACGCCGCCTGCAACAAAGCAGCCAGCAACACCGCATCGACGAGTTGGCAAAAATCCTGAACATGAATTCAGACGACCTCAACCGCCTTGAATGTTTCGATATCAGCCACACGCAAGGCGAGGCCACTATTGCGTCCTGCGTTGTGTACGATGAGCAAAACATCCAGCCTTCGCAATACCGCCGCTACAACATCACGACTGCCAAACCCGGCGACGACTACGCCGCTATGCGCGAAGTCCTGACGCGCCGTTACGGCAAAATGCAGGAAGCCGAGGCCAACGGCGAAAGCGTCAAATGGCCGGATGTCGTGTTGATTGACGGTGGCAAAGGGCAAATCGGCGTAGCCGTATCGGTATGGGAAGAACTCGGGTTGCACATCCCCTTGGTCGGTATTGCTAAAGGTCCCGAGCGCAAAGCCGGCATGGAAGAACTTATCCTCCCGTTCACCGGAGAAACCTTCCGCCTGCCGCCCAACAGCCCCGCCCTGCACCTTCTGCAAACCGTGCGTGACGAATCGCACCGTTTCGCCATCACGGGCCACCGCAAAAAACGCGACAAAGCCCGCGTTACCTCGTCCCTCAGCGACATCCCCGGCGTAGGCAGCAAACGCCGCCAAGCCCTACTCACCCGCTTCGGCGGCCTGCGCGGCATCGTTGCCGCCAGTAAAGAAGATTTGGAACAAGTCGAAGGCATCAGCAAGGCATTAGCGGAAACCATTTACGAGCATCTGCATTAGCATCGGTCAAAGACAAAATCCGTCTGTAAAAATATGATATAGTAAAACCAGGTTACCACCCTGAACCTAACTTGATAACAAATAATAATGATTCGGCACAGCGGAAAACCATCTGACATGAACAATCCTGACTTACTCTATCATCAAGCCTTAGAATGCCTGTCTCAAGAACAATTTGACTTTAGCGAAGTCCGCCGCCTGCTTACAGAGGCAGCATCGGCAGGTCATACGGCCGCAGCATTCGAGTTGGCAAAACACCTGCTTGATACAAACAGCCCGTACCAAGACTGCAAACAGGGTATGGAAATGCTCCGCATCGCCGCCGAACAGGGGCATTCCTATGCACGTTACAATTTGGCATATATCCAAGAATTGGAAGGCGCATCCCCTGAAACCCTGAAACCGCTTTACAGATCGTTGGCAGAGGAAGGGCTGCCTGAAGCACAAGTCCGCCTGATGTACCTGCTGTATGCGTCCCGACATTTTGAAGAAGCCCTGAAATGGGCAAAAACGACCGCAAAAAACAACAACCCCCATGGACAATATCTGCTGGCCCAATACTGCCAGTACGGTACGCCACCGGATTTTGAAACGGCACACCTTCTCTACCGCGAGGCTGCAGCACAAGGCTTGGCGGCGGCACAATGGCAGCTCGGCCTTCAATACCGTTTCGGACAAGGTACACCAACCGACACGACCCAAGCCATCAATCATTTGCGCGCCGCCGCACAACAAGGATACATTCCCGCCTACACCCCGCTTGCCGAGCTCATCCTACCTACGGCTCCCGATGAAGCCGTTCACTGGTTTCAACAGGCCGCACAGGAAAATGACCATAAAGCTCATGCCGCACTTGCCGACATCTACCTACAAGGCAAGCATCTGGAAAGAAACCACGAACTTGCCCTACGTCATGCCGAAGCAGCCGCAGCCGAACGTCATCCCGAAGGTTTGCGAATACTGGGCGACATCTACCGCTACGGTCTGGGCATCGCTTCCGATAAAGAAAAAGCCCGGCATTATTACCGGCAGGCAGCCGAAGCAGGCAGCCTTGCCGCGCATCAGAAACTCGTATCCGACAGCGCGTTAAACCATCCCGAGCAATATGGCGGCATCAAAGATTCCGCCATCAAATGCCAAAGAGCAGAGCAGCTTTATCAAAAAGCCCAAGCCCTTCATTACGGATTACAATGCACACCCGAATACGCAACGGCGCTCAAACTCTACACAGAAGCAGCAGAACTCGGCCACAGCAAAGCCCAAACCAATCTGGGCAGCATGTATTACTTCGGACAGGGTATGGACGCCGACTACAATGAAGCACGCAAATGGTTTGAAAAAGCCGCCGCGCAAAAAGACAGCATGGCACTTTACAACCTCGCCTGCATCCATTACAACGGACAAGGCGTCGAACCGGACAACGAAAAAGCCTGCCTCTACCTGCAAGAAGCCATAAACAGCGGACACGAACAAAAAAGCTTTCTGCAAGAACTGTTGCAACAGTGGCAAAATGCCGTCTGAACACCGGTACATTTACCCCACAAAAACGAAACAGGTATAATCGCCCCTTTCCCTTCCCGCCGTCCGAACAGACATTTCACATTCAGACGGCATCCTGATTGCACAACCGCACGAAAGCATTATGACAGACACCGCCGAAAACCAAACACAAAACAACTGGCAAGCCGAACATCCCCGCAGCATCCGCAGTTTTGTCCTCCGCCAAAGCCACATGACCGCCGCACAGCAACGCGCCATCGATACCTTATGGGACAGCTTCGGCATCGACTACCAAGCAACATCGGCCGATCTTGATGCCCGTTTCGGAAGCAGCCGACCTAAAATCCTCGAAATAGGCTTCGGTATGGGGACGGCAACCGCAGAAATTGCCCGCAGGCTGCCCGAAACCGACTTTCTCGCCATCGACGTACACGGTCCCGGCGTAGGCAATCTGCTCAAACTCATAGACGAAAACCATTTGGAAAATATCCGCGTGATGAGGCACGACGCCGTAGAAGTTGTCGAAAATATGCTGCAAGACGGCTCACTCGACGGCATCCACATATTCTTCCCCGACCCGTGGCACAAAAAACGCCACCACAAACGCCGCCTGATACAAACCCCCTTCATCTCCAAACTGCTGCCCAAACTCAAAACCGGTGGCTATATCCACCTAGCGACAGACTGGGAAGAATATGCACAGCAGATGCTTGAAGTCCTCAGCAGCTTCGACAGCCTGCAAAATACGGCGGCAGACTACGCCCCCACCCCGGACTACCGCCCCGAAACCAAATTCGAAGCGCGCGGCAAACGCCTTGGACACGGCGTTTGGGACTTGGTATTCAAACGGATCGGATAACAAACTGCCGTTTGAAAATGCCGTCTGAAGCACGTTTGCTTACAGACGGCATTTTTTCAAGATAAAGCAGCGAGTGATGTTTCGATATAAAGTTTAAAACAATAGTTTGAACGGCAGAACGCGTGTGTACCGCACGCATCCTTGTAGGTTTTAACCTGCACATCGGTTTTAAAGTTTGTGCCGCCTGCAGGCGGGGGGTGTGGTGCAGCCATACACGCGGTAGATAAGGATACAGCTTGCTTCCAGTTAAAAAGTAATCTCTATCAAAATTTACAGCAAGCCGTAACACACATAAAATCTTTAGTTTTCCGTATGTCGGATTCTTGAATCCGACATTACTTTAATCGTATTCAATAGAAAAGTCTGCATTGCCGCCACTCCAATTATGCGGATAAATACCCTGTTTGACATAACGGTGAAACGTAGAAAACCGCCAATCGGAAATTTGTCCTACATAGCCATGTTTGACCGGATTGAAATGCAGATAATCAAAATGGCAGGCAAAATCGGCCTCATCGCGGATAGTATGTTCCTAAAAGCGTTTTTGCCAAAGCCTGAGATTGCCGCCGATTAAATATTGGTAAAAAAGGAAAGCCTACAAGTTTAAAATTTAAATTCCCAGCTAAAGAGGTTTTACTATGAATAAAGAAACAGCAGAAGAAATACAATACGGATTTGAATATTTGACCTTTGATGATCTTTTACTCCGATATCTTTTGCACCACTAGGGAGCGAACCGCAAACATGGCAATGGCAATTTGCAGTTGAATTTATATATCGACTATTAGTATGTGAATTGGCTATTTTATGACCTTTTACATTTGATAAAAAACAAGAGATATTCATGTTTTGCCAAGAATTTGCAAAACAAAATCCTTTTGGTATGGAAAATAATGAATTATGGTATTCTGGGGAAATTACATTAACAAAAAAAGGTTTGAATTTAGTTAAATTTTATATTCCCGAACTATTCGAATGCGAAGATTTGCCATTTGAGCTTAATCATTCGTTCATTCTAGCGCTAGAATCTATTTTTTCAGATTATGAAGTTCCATGGGAGGAAAATAATCCATTAATACCTATAAAAATATTAGATAATAAATAAATTACGTAGGTAGGCTCAAAATTTCTTCAGAGACGATTAAGAAGCAAGCTATAGCCCGTATGAAATCTAAACTCAACAAGTAAGCCGTAGCCCGCATAAAATCTTTAGTTTTCCGTAGGTCGGACTCTCGAATCCGACATTTTGGGCATTGCTGCAATGGATTGCAATGACGGGAACGTTAAAGATTTTGTCGGATACAAGTATCCGACAAAATCTTTAACTACGTTTGCTAGGATTGTTTAGGGAGCAATTTAATACCAGCTACTTCCAATCTTTCCTCCGGTCGCCCTACCATAAAATCCCAACCATCTGGCATTTTACTCTTCAATCCTGCTCCTGATTTAGCATCTAAGTATCCAGCCTCTTCCAGAGTAATACGTGCTACTTTCCAATTTTTCTGAAGTGCTGTAGCTAATTCTTCATCAGAATAATCTTTTTGTTTAATCAATTTATCTAACTCATCAATCATATAAGAGCAGGGAACTACATGCTCGAGACGACATCGATCTGTAGTAGCTGCTGCTTTTTCTGACTCACCCAAAAACACAAAAGAATCTTCTTTGTGCAACATATGTTCAAAAATTCTTGAATTGTACCCAAGACGAATTTGATTGGTTTCATTTTGGAATTCAATTAAGTTTCTGAAATGTTTAATTAATAACAAACAAGTTTGAAAGACAACTTCTTGAGTCCGTTTTTCTAGATTTTCCATTACATAATCCTTTCTAAAATTTCAAATATTAAAATTATCACTCCGCCCCAAACAACAACCCTTCTTTAATCCCCCGAATTCTATCACGAAGAACAGCAGCCTCTTCAAACTGCAAATCCCTAGCCGCCTGCTGCATGGCTTTTTCCAGTTTCGCGATTTCTTTAACCGCGTCTTCTTCGTTATGGATTTCGCCGACTTTAACTTTGTTTTTGCCTTTCAGACGGCCTTTGCCACCGTCTTCTTCGTGGTACACACCGTCGATGATGTCTTTGACCTGTTTTTTAATCTGTTGAGGTACGATGCCGTGTTCTTCGTTGAATTTAATCTGTTTTTCGCGGCGGCGTTCGGTTTCGTCGATGGCGGCTTTCATGGAGTCGGTGATTTTGTCGGCGTACAGGATGGCAACGCCGTTCACGTTGCGCGCGGCGCGGCCTATGGTTTGAATCAGGCTGCGGTGGGAGCGCAGGAAGCCTTCTTTGTCGGCGTCGAGGATGGCGACGAGGGAGACTTCGGGGATGTCGAGGCCTTCGCGCAAGAGGTTAATGCCGACGAGTACGTCAAACAGTCCAAGCCGTAAATCTCTAATGATTTCAACGCGCTCTACAGTGTCGATGTCGCTGTGCAGGTAGCGCACTTTAATGCCGAGTTCACTGTAATAGTCGGTGAGTTGCTCCGCCATGCGTTTGGTGAGGGTGGTAACGAGTACGCGTTCGCCTTTTTGGATGCGGTCGTTGATTTCGCTCATTAAGTCGTCGACTTGGGTGGCAACGGGGCGGATGATGATTTTGGGGTCGACCAGCCCGGTGGGGCGGACGACTTGTTCGACCACTTGTCCGGCGTGTTCTTCTTCGTATTTGGCGGGGGTGGCGGAAACGAAGACAGTTTGCGGCATGATTTTTTCAAATTCGTGGAATTTGAGCGGGCGGTTGTCGCGGGCGGAAGGCAGGCGGAAGCCGTAGTCCACGAGGTTTTGCTTGCGCGATGCGTCGCCTTTGTACATGCCGCCGATTTGGGTTACGGTAACGTGGCTTTCGTCGATGAACATGATGGCGTTATCGGGCAGGTAGTCCATCAGTGTGGGCGGCGGTTCGCCTTCTTTTTTGCCGGAGAAGTGGCGGGAGTAGTTTTCGATGCCTTTGCAGAAGCCCATTTCGTAGAGCATTTCGAGGTCGAAGCGGGTGCGCTGTTCGATACGTTGTTGTTCGACGGGGCGTTGTTCGCGGGCGAAAAATTCGATGCGTTCGCGCAGTTCTTCTTTGATGGATTCGCAGGCGCGCAATACGGTGTCGCGCGGGGTAACGTAGTGGCTGGACGGGAAGACGGTGTAGCGGCCGACGCGCTGGTGCAGGCTGCCTGAAAGCGGGTCGAACATATCGAGGCGGTCGATTTCGTCGTCAAACAGGCTGATGCGCAAGGCGTTTTCGGAGCTTTCGGCGGGGTACACGTCAATCACGTCGCCGCGCACGCGGAAGCTACCACGTTTGAAGTCCAAATCGCCGCGTTCGTACTGCATGGAAACGAGCGTGGCGATGATGTCGCGCTGCTCAATGGTGTCGCCTTCTTTGACGGACAACACCATTTGTTGATACTCGGTCGGGTCGCCGATACCGTAAATGGCGGACACGGTGGCGACGATAATCACGTCGTCGCGCGTCATCAGGTTTTTGGTGGCGGAAAGGCGCATTTGCTCGATGTGTTCGTTGATCGCGCTGTCTTTTTCGATGAACAAATCGCGGCTGGGCACGTAGGCTTCGGGCTGGTAATAGTCGTAGTAGGAGACGAAATACTCCACCGCGTTTTCGGGGAAAAACTCGCGCATTTCGGCATAGAGCTGGGCGGCAAGGGTTTTGTTGTGCGCCATGATGATGGCGGGTCGGCCGCTTTGCGCGATAACGTTCGCCATGGTGTAGGTTTTGCCCGAACCGGTTACGCCGAGCAGGGTTTGATAAGCCAGGCCGTCTGAAAGTCCTTCGAGCAGGCCGGCAATGGCGGTAGGCTGGTCGCCGGCGGGCGGGAAGGGTTGGTGGAGTTTGAAGGGGGAATCGGGGTATTGGATGACTTCCATAATCTTGCCTGTGATGTCTAGGACGTGAGAAGTAGGTGAAAAGATATGCGCTGGCGTTTCAGACGGCATAAGGCGGTGAAATCCTGAATGTATACCGTCTGAAACCCAATCGCTACCCAAGTAAATGCCGCGCGGTTTATATTCCGGCAAAAAACCGGTCATAATCCGTATTTTCCAACATAATATGCCGTCTGAAATCCTTTCAGACGGCATCGTCAAAACCTACTTCTTATCTTTCTTATCTTTATTTGAAACCGGCTTTTTCGCCGCCAGCCCCAAAGACTTCTGCCACTGTTCGGGCGACTTGACCAAATCCAAAGCCTTACGCAACTGCTCGTCTTTGGCAGGGTTGGGAATCCGCCTTGAAGACAAATCCTCATCCTTTTTCTTTTTGCCTTTTTCTTTTGCAGCGGGTTTATCCGCATTTTCTTCAACCGGCACGGCAAGGGTTTCACTATTGACATCCTCGCCGCCCAGAGGATTGCCGATGTGTCCGACCAAATCCGCCTCGCGGCTTTCAAAAGCACGTTCCTTATCTTTTACTTCGACATCGGGAACAATCCCCTGCGCCTGAATAGACCGGTCGTTCGGCGTATAATACAGTGCCGTTGTCAGCTTGACAGCGCTGCCGTTGGACAAGGGAATCAAAGTCTGAACCGAACCTTTGCCGAAGCTCTGCGTACCGACGATAACCGCGCGTTTATGATCCTGCAATGCACCTGCGACAATCTCCGACGCGGAAGCCGAACCGGAATTGACCAATACCGTCATCGGAATCGTTTTCAACTCGGCAGGAATACCCGCCAGTGGGTCGGTACCCATGCTTAAAATATAATCTTCCGGTGCCGCCTTGAGCACCATACCTTCCTTACCGTCCCGCCCCTTCGTACTGACGACGACCGCCTCGGACGGCAGGAATGCCGCCGATACACCGACCGCGCCGTTCAAAAGACCTCCCGGGTCGTCCCGCAAATCCAACACCAGCCCTTTGAGCGGTTTTCCTTTATTTTCCTTGACCAGCTCTTTGGCTGCCGAGTTCACGCCTTCAACCGTCCGCTCTTGGAACTGGGAGACGCGGATATAGCCGTAATCCGGTTCAAGCAAATGATGACGGACACTTTTTACTTTAATAATGGCACGCGTCAGGTTGACGACGACCGGTTTGTCGGCATTTTTACGCGACAGTGTCAAAGTAATCTTCGTACCCGGCTTGCCCCTCATTTTTTTAACCGCTTCGCTGACTGTCATCCCGCGCGTCGAAACATTATCGATTTTCACAATGAAGTCGCCGCTTTTCACCCCTGCCCGTTCCGCAGGCGTATCCTCAATCGGTGCGATAACTTTGACAAATCCGTCTTCTTGACCGATTTCCATGCCTAGGCCGCCAAACTCCCCGCTGGTAGACTCCTTCATTTCCGCATAACCTTTTTTATCCATATATTCGGAATGCGGATCCAAATCGGCAACCATACCCTTCATTGCACCTTCGAAAAGATCGGCATCGGGTTTATCCTGATAGTAGTTTGCCTTAATCTGACCGTAAACCTCCGCCATTGTGCGGATGGATTGTACCGGCAAGACTTCGTTATCCCGCTTGTCCTTCTCGGCGGCAAAACCCTGCACGGCCAAACTGGCGGCTACGCCGCTGATTGCGCCCAGGGTATAAAGTGCGATTTTCTTAAAAACAGGTTTCGACATTCTTCTTTAACTTTCTCTCTTGATTTCCTAAAAACGGAAACGCAACTATTAAAAACGGCAGGATTTGCGGAACGTAATGCGTTGCACCGGACAGTTCGCACAAAACCCGCCGTTTCATATTGTCTCAATCAACGTATCCAGCTCGAAGGGTTCAATACCTGCCCTTCATAACGTATTTGCAGGTAAAGCCCCTCTTCTCCGTCCGGCAACGATCCGCTCGTCCCGATTTTGCTTCCGGACGCAACGGAATATCCTTTGCCGACTGAAATTTCACTTAAGCCGGAATAGATGCTGATATAGTTCTCGCCGTGGTCGACCACAACCACTTTACCGTAGCCGTCCAATTCATCCGCATAACTCACCGTTCCGGCCGCGATACTTTCAACAGGTGCCGGAGCAGTAGAATAAAATACGCCTTTCCAAACATCGCCACCGTTGCGGTTTTTCCCGAACAGCCCCGTCGGCACACCAGCAACCGGTTTTTTCAATCGCCCCTGCATACGGCCGAAACCGTTGGCACTGCCGATACCCATGACTGCAGGTGCTTGGATGTTCTTATCTTCGGCAGTCAGGTTAGACATTGCCGCACGCCGCGCTTCAGCCTTCTGCTGTACCGCTTCTTTTTCTTTTCTGGCCTTTTCGGCTGCCGCCAACCTGGCTTCAGCCAATTTTCTTTTTGCTTCGGCGTCTTGAATACGGTTAGCAGCTTTTTTCTTTTCCAAGTTGCTCAAAAGATCATTCAGCTGCTGCTCGTGTTCTTTCTGCTCCACCATTTTTTGAGCATCTTTGGCGATTTTGGCGTTTTGCCTGCGGCTCTCAGTCTGTTCCGCAGCATCGGTTACACCTTGTTTTTTCAGGAGTGATTGGACGTTTGCCTGAATTTTCTTCAAACGGGCAAGCTCATTGTTGATTTTCTGCTCTTGTACCGCCAAAGCCTTCTGCTGTTTTTCCAAATCTTTGACGACTTCCTGATTGGAAGCGTTTACATAACGCGTATAACGCAAAAAGCGGTTTTTCTGACCCGGTTCGGCGTTTTTCAGGAACAGGGCGACCGCATTGGGTTGGCTGTTCTTATAATTGCCCGACACGAAACGGGAAATCTGCGCCTTCGTGCCGGCAACTTCCGTTTTCAAACGGTTCAGGTCGGCATTTAATTTTTGAAAATCGTCCCATGCCTCACGCTGCTTGCGGTTGACGGAAGCAAGGCTGCCCCGGGCCTGACGGATGCGTTCTTGGCGGATGCGCTCTTCCTGAAGCTGCTTGAGCGAGGTGCTGACATGAATCAGAAGCCCTTCGCTCTGTTTAAGCAAAGCTTTTTTGTTTTCAACGTCATTAGTTGCGGTTGCGACGGCGGCCTTCAGTTCGTCCGAATCGGTGTTTTCCGCTTTTTGCTTATCGGATTTGCCGTTTTTCTCTTGCACGGGCTTTTTATCTTGCCGTACGGCCTTGCCTTCTTTAGCGGTATGGTTTTTTTTATTTGCCCGAACCGTATCATCAGTATCCTTGTCAGCCGCCTTATCGTCTTTTACCGGTTTTTTGCCACCTTTATGCAGACGGCCACCCTCGTCCTTGCCCTCTTTCTTGACCTGTTTGCTTTCGGTTTGTACTTTTATGCTTTTTTCTTTGGATTCGGCAACCGGTTTGACATGTGTTTTTTTACTTTCCGCCTCCGGTTCTTTGACCCGATTCCGACCTTCGCGTTGCGAATGCTTGGATGCATCCGCTTCTTTTTCTGCGCCTTTACTGTTTTTAAGCAGTTTCTTGGATTCCCTTCCGTCCCTTACCGCTTCTTTGCCGTCTAATTTTTTATCTTTTACGGCGTTTTTTCCTTTCTCTTTCTTGCCTTCCTCAGCCTTGGCGTGTTCCTTTTTATTTTTCTCCTGTTTTTTTACTTCGGCAGAACGGCTATTCGCCGTATTGCCGGCAGCAATGACGGGGGCGGAAAAAACAAGCATCAGGGCAAGCAGAAGAGGTTTGTATTGCATGGTTCGACTTTCAGGAAAAGTTGGATAACGCTGAAGGCTGCACAAAAGCAGCCGGACGCTCGGATTATACTGTCAGTTATGCCGTCTGAAAATGCTGTTTTCCCAATATTGCACCTTCTTTGCAAGGATACTTGCAATCGGCACGAACAGCCTTATATTGCCTAAGTGTAATTTTAATCATTCTGCAAACATCATGAACAAACTCCTCCTTTTGCCGGCCGTTTTTTTATTGGCAGCCTGCGGCGGTAATGAAACCGATAAAATCGGACGGGCAAGTACCGTTTTCAATATGCTGGGAAAAAACGACCGTATCGAGGTGGAAGGATTTGACGATCCCGACGTCCAGGGCATTACCTGTTATATTTCATATGCAAAAAAAGGCGGCTTGAAGGAAACGGTCAATTTGGAAGAAGACGCATCCGATGCTTCTGTTTCATGTACCCAGACTGCGCCTTCGGTTTCTTTTGACGAAACCGCCGTACGCAAACCGAAAGAGGTGTTCAAACGCAGCGCCAGCTTTGCTTTTAAAAGCCAGCAGATTATCCGTTATTACGATCCGAAACGTAAAACTTTCGCTTATTTGGTTTACAGCGATAAAATCGTCCAAGGTTCTCCGAAAAATTCCTTAAGTGTGGTTTCCTGTTTCGGCAGTAACCTGCAAACCGATATGCCTCAAGCGGACACTTCCGGCAAAATGATTGCCGGGGCCTGCATGATTTCCAACCCGATAGAAAATCCCGACAAACGCTGATATGAATCTGTCCAACCACTTTCTTGTTGCCATGCCCGATATGGAAGATGCTTTTTTTGCGCAATCGGTCGTCTATATCTGCAAACATGATAACGACGGCGCCATCGGCATCGCCATCAACAAACCTTCCCCGATTACCATGGATCTGATTTTCTCTGCCACCGGCAAAAACATCCCTTTCCGAATGCAGCACGACAGCGTTATGATGGGCGGCCCGGTGCAAGTCGAGCGAGGTTATGTCGTGCATACCCCTATCGGCAGCTGGCAAAGCAGTATCGGCGTTTCGGACAATATCGCGCTGACTTCTTCCCGAGACGTGATTGAAAATATTTCAAGCGAAGGCGCGGTTGACAAAATATTAGTCAGTATCGGCTATTCAAGCTGGGGAAAAGGCCAGCTCGAACGCGAGCTTGCCGACAATGCATGGCTTACCGTTCCTGCCGACGAACATATCCTGTTCGATATCCCATACGAACAACGCTATGCTGCCGCATTTGCCAAACTCGGTATCGATCCGATCGCCTTGATTTCCGGAGTCGGCCATGCATAAAGCACCCCAAGGTACAGCATTGGCATTCGACTTTGGGGAAGCGCGTATCGGCGTGGCACAAGGAGACTCGGAAGTAGGGCTATCCCATCCTTTGAGCACCGTTACCGGCAGCAGCAACGATGAAAAGTTCGCGGCAATCGCCAAACTGGTTCAAGAATGGCAGCCGCGTTATTTTGTCGTCGGTCTGCCTGTCCATACCAACGGCACGGAACACGAAATGACGCATCTGTCCCGCAAGTTTGGACGCAGGCTTCACGGCAGATTCGGGCTTCCTGTCTATTGGGTGGACGAACGCCTCTCGTCCGTCTATGCGGAAGGCCTGCTTTCAGAAGCGCAAGTTTTTGGCAAAAAAAGGAAATCCGTTCTCGACCAAGTAGCCGCACAGGCAATCCTGCAAAGTTTCTTTGAAGGTGGTTCGGAAGAATTTTTCAACGGACGGGACGAATAAGTCTGCCTTATTTTCGGGCTACCGTAAAAAAAGCTTCTGTAAACCCGTCCAATTCCAGTTCCAATCTGTCCCCCTCGCTGATTTTCCCCACGCCCGAAGGTGTTCCGGTAAATACCAGATCACCTTTTTTCAAGCCATAGGACAGAACCAGCTCGCATAAAACCATCCTGAGTGGGTAAATCATCATTTCCGTGTTGCCCCGCTGCCTCAATATACCGTTCTGCCTCAATGAAAAAAGGAAGGATTGGCTAGAAACCTTGCTCGCCGCCACGAAATCCGAAACACATGCAGAATGCCTGAATCCCTTTGCCTTCAACCAAGGCAGCCCTTTTTCCTTCAGACGGCATTGGATATCCCTTGCCGTAAGATCCAACCCTACACCATATCCTGCGACACATCCCAAAATATCTTCACCCTCGCCCATGCCGTCTGAATCCTTACCGACCAGCAACACAAGCTCGCACTCAAAATGTACATCCCTACTGAACTCGGGCAGCAAGATTGTACCGCCACTGTTCAAAATGCTGCCTGACGGCTTCATAAACACCACAGGTTCAGAAGGTATTTCGTTTTTTAACTCTTCGATATGTGCGGCATAGTTCCTGCCGATACAGAAAATATTGCCGACCTCGACTGCTTCTCCTTCTAAAAATACTGAAGCCACTTCACTTTCTCCCCAAATAAAAATGCCGTCTGAAATTATTTTCAGACGGCATTTGACCAAGCTTACGCATTTAATGAAGCTGTTACACGCGCAACAATTTCCCCGATCGGAACCGATTGCGCTTCGTTATCGCGGCGTTCGGCGTATTCGACATTACCTTCCTTCAAGGCGCGGTCGCCGATGACGATGCGGTGTGGAATGCCGAGAAGCTCTGAGTCGTTCAGCAGCACGCCTGCGCGTTCGTCGCGGTCGTCGAGGAGGACGTCTGCACCTGCCGCCAGCAGTTCGGCGTAGATTTTGTCGGCGGCTTCGCGTACGGCGTCTGATTTTTTGTAGTTCATCGGCACGATAACGACTTCAAACGGCGCCATTGCTTTGGTCCAGATGATGCCTTTTTCGTCGTTGTTCTGCTCGATGGCGGCGGCAACGACGCGGGTAATACCGATGCCGTAGCAGCCCATTTCCATGATTTGGGATTTGCCGTTATTGTCCAAGAAGCTGACGTTCATGGCTTGGGTATATTTGTCGCGCAATTGGAAAACGTGGCCGACTTCGATGCCGCGCGCCAGTTTCAGACGACCTTGTCCGTCGGGGCTTTCGTCGCCTTCGACGACGTTGCGCAAATCGACAAACTCGGGCTCGGCGGTGTCGCGGCCGAAGTTGAAGCCGGTATAGTGGTAGTCGTCCTCGTTCGCGCCGATAACCCAGTCTGCGCCTTTTTCGGTAGCAAAATCGGCATAGACTTTGCCTGTGAAGCCGACGGGGCCGAGCGAACCGCCGTTTGCGCCGAACTGCGCACGGATGGCGGCAGGGTCTGCCATGGTCAGCGGAGATTTTACGCCTGCAAGTTTTTCGGCTTTGATGCCGTTGAACTCATGGTCGCCGCGCAATAGCAATAAAACGATTTCGCCTTCGTTTTCACCTTCGACCACGATGGATTTGAGTGTCTTTTCAATTGAAATTCCGAGGAAATCAACCAATGAACCAATGGTTTTGACGTTCGGTGTGTGTACTTTGGTCAGCTCTGCCTGAGCGGTTGCGCGTTCGCCTTTGAGCGGCAAGGTCGGTGCCAGCTCGATATTGGCGGCGTAATCGGAAGTGTCGCTGTACGCAATAACATCTTCGCCGCTTTCCGCCAACACTTGAAACTCGTGCGAACCAGTACCGCCGATGCTGCCAGTGTCTGCGGCGACGGGGCGGAATTCCAAGCCCAGACGGGTGAAGATGCGGCAGTAAGCGTCGTACATGGCATCATAGGTCGTCTGAAGCGAGGCGTAGTCGGCATGGAAGGAATAAGCGTCTTTCATGACGAACTCGCGTGCACGCATCACGCCGAAGCGCGGGCGCACCTCATCGCGGAATTTGATTTGGATGTGGTAAAAGTTTTTCGGCAGCTGTTTGTAGCTGTTGATCTCTTTGCGCACGATGTCGGCGATGACTTCCTCGCAGGTCGGGCCCATGCAGAAATCGCGGTCATGGCGGTCTTTCAGGCGCAGCAACTCTTTACCGTAAAATTCCCAGCGGCCGGATTCCTGCCACAGCTCGGCAGGCTGCACCACCGGCATCAGCAACTCCACGCTGCCCGCGCGCGCCATTTCTTCGCGCACGACGTTTTCGACTTTGCGCAACACGCGCAGCCCCATCGGCATCCAAGTATAAAGGCCGGACGCGTTGGCCTTAATCAGACCGGCGCGAATCATGAGCTTGTGGCTGGCAAGCGCGGCTTCGGCAGGGGCTTCTTTCAGGGTGGAAATGAAAAATTGGCTGGCTTTCATAAAAGTATTTTTCCAAACAGGCAATTCAAAAAATAAAGCAGGATTGTAACGCGAAAAAAGTAAATTTTGCATCAACTGCCAAAATTTTGGTTTTACTATTCGCAATGATAAATACCAAACCGGACTCCCAACTTGCAAAAAATACGCCAATAAACATCAAATTATGATAACTTATTGATTTTAATATATTAAATTATGCCTAATTTTTAATCACAATAACCGTACATTTGTTGTGTAAGACTTTTTTAACACTACCCTTGGCTTATCAACACGGTTATCCACAAAGCTTGTGTATAGATTTCCATCCCAAATAAATTACCCTTAGGCAGATATGATTCGATTTCACTCAATTCTCGAAAAATTTAAATCAAAAACAGATAAAATATTTACGAAATCAAACAAACTTATTTAGTACCCCTGTTTTATAGGGGAAAACCCGTCCGAGGAAGCACGGTTATTTGCCAGCAGACCCGATTGCTGATAGGATTTCATGTGGAACAGACCAAACGTTTTTTCAAGTTTTCCCTTGTTTCCAAGATTTTTTTAATTTTTTGAAAACATTAAACTTAAATTATCGCGTTTCGGTTTAGTTTGAAAATTTTCGTTTTTGCTTATTTTCTTTCACAAACGAAAATAAAGGGGCAAACTACACCCGCCCTACCGATTAAACACTCAACACAAAGGATAGATACTATGTCCACCCAATTACATGATGTTGACCCTATCGAAACCCAAGAATGGTTGGATGCGTTAAGCTCCGTTCTCGAATATGAAGGAGGCGAACGCGCACAATACCTGTTGGAGCATCTGGTTAAATACAGCCGCGACAAAGGCGTTCGTATGCCTCACGGCACAACCACGCCGTATTTGAATACTATTTCTGTTGAAAACGAAAAAGGTATTCCGGGCGATCAAAACATCGAACACCGCATCCGTGCATTCGTGCGCTGGAACGCTGCCGCCATCGTATTGCGCGCCGGTAAAAAAGATTTGGAACTGGGTGGGCACATCGCATCTTTCCAATCCGCAGCAACTATGTACGAAGTGGGTTTCAACCATTTCTGGAAAGCCAAAGGCGAAGGTGAAGAAGGCGATTTGGTATTCTTCCAAGGCCACGTTGCGCCGGGTATCTACGCACGTGCATTCGTCGAAGGTCGCCTGACCGAAGACCAACTGAATAATTTCCGTCAGGAAGTCGATGGTCACGGCCTCCCTTCTTACCCTCACCCGCACCTCCTGCCCGACTTCTGGCAGTTCCCGACCGTGTCCATGGGTCTGGGTCCGATTATGGCGATTTACCAAGCACGTTTCCTGAAATACCTGGAATCCCGTGGTCTCGCAAAAACCAAAGGCCGCAAAGTATGGGTATTCTGTGGCGACGGCGAAATGGACGAACCTGAAAGCCAAGGTGCTATTGCCCTGGCAGCACGCGAAGGTTTGGACAACCTGGTATTCGTCATCAACTGTAACCTGCAACGTTTGGACGGCCCAGTACGCGGTAACGGCAAAATTATTCAAGAACTGGAAGGCAACTTTGCCGGCGCCGGTTGGAATGTTGTGAAAGTCATCTGGGGTCGCCGTTGGGACCGCCTCTTGGCAAAAGATAAAGACGGCATCCTGCGCAAACGTATGGAAGAATGCCTGGACGGTGACTACCAAACTTATAAATCCAAAGACGGCGCATACGTTCGCGAACACTTCTTCAATACCCCTGAACTGAAAGCATTGGTCGCAGATATGACCGATGACGAAATTTGGGCATTGAACCGCGGCGGTCATGACCCTCAAAAAGTGTACAACGCTTACGACCGCGCTGCGAACCACGCCGACGGAAAACCTACTGTAATCTTGGCAAAAACTATTAAAGGTTACGGTATGGGCGCATCCGGCGAAGGTCAAAACGTTGCCCACCAAGCCAAAAAAATGGACAAAGCATCTCTTAAACAATTCCGTGACCGCTTTGACATTCCTGTAACTGACGAGCAAATCGACAGCGGCGACCTGCCTTACCTGACTTTTACTCCCGACAGCGAAGAATACAAATACCTGCACGCACGTCGCGAATCTTTGGGTGGCTACCTGCCTCAACGCAACCCAACCCAAGAAGTTCTGGAAGTACCTGAACTGTCAGCATTTGATGCCCAACTGAAATCCAGCGGTGACCGTGAATTCTCCACCACCATGGCTTTCGTACGCATCCTGTCCACTTTGCTGAAAGACAAAAAAATCGGCAAACGCGTTGTACCTATCGTTCCTGACGAAAGCCGTACTTTCGGTATGGAAGGCATGTTCCGCCAATACGGTATTTGGAACCCTAAAGGCCAACAATATACTCCTCAAGATAAAGACCAACTGATGTTCTATAAAGAATCCGTCGACGGTCAAATCTTGCAAGAAGGTATTAACGAGCCGGGCGCAATGGCTGACTGGATCGCAGCTGCAACCAGCTACGCCAACAGCAACTTTGCGATGATTCCGTTCTACATCTACTACTCTATGTTCGGTTTCCAACGTATCGGCGACTTGGCATGGGCTGCCGGCGATATGCACGCACGCGGCTTCCTGTTGGGTGGTACTGCCGGCCGTACAACGCTGAACGGTGAAGGTCTGCAACACGAAGACGGCCACAGCCATATTCAAGCAGATTTGATTCCAAACTGTGTAACTTACGATCCAACCTTCCAATACGAAGTAGCCGTTATCGTTCAAGACGGTCTGCGCCGTATGTATGCCAATAACGAAGACGTGTTCTACTACATCACCCTGATGAACGAGAACTACGCTCACCCGGATATGCCTGAAGGCGCAGAAGAAAACATCCTGAAAGGTATGTACCTGCTGAAAGCCGGCGGCAAAGGCGATAAGAAAGTACAGTTGATGGGCTCCGGTACCATCCTGCAAGAAGTCATTGCCGGTGCCGAATTGCTGAAAGCCGACTTCGGCGTAGAAGCAGACATCTGGTCTTGCCCATCTTTCAACCTGTTGCATCGCGACGCTATCGAAGTGGAACGCTTCAACCGCCTGAATCCTTTGGAAACTGCAAAAGTACCGTTTGTTACTTCTCAGCTGCAAGGTCATGACGGTCCGGTTATTGCCGCTACCGACTATATCCGCAGCTATGCTGACCGTATCCGTGCCTATATCCCTAACGATTACCACGTCTTGGGTACTGACGGCTTTGGTCGCTCCGACAGCCGTGCCAACCTGCGCCGCTTCTTCGAAGTGGACCGCTACAACGTTGCCGTTGCCGCATTGAGCGCATTGGCCGAGCAAGGCAAAGTCAGCAAAGAAACTGTTCAACAAGCCATTGAAAAATATGGTATCAAAGCCGATTCAGCTCCTAGCTGGAAACGCTAATTGATGTTTCAGACGGCCTGTTTGCTTCATGCCAACATTAGGCCGTCTGAAAACCAAATACTTAAATGGTTTGAACAGACAAACTGTACCGATGCCGTGTGAAACAGTTTTCAGACGGCATCAAACTGAAAATATTAAAGGAACTCAAATGAGTATCGTAGAAATCAAAGTCCCTGATATCGGCGGTCATGAAAACGTCGACATCATCGCTGTAGAAGTCAAAGTAGGCGACACTATTGCCGTTGACGACACCCTGATTACATTGGAAACCGACAAAGCCACTATGGACGTACCTGCCGATGCAGCCGGCGTCGTGAAAGAAGTTAAAGTTAAAGTTGGCGATAAAATCTCTGAAGGCGGCGTTATTCTGACCGTTGAAACCGGTGCTACCGCTGCTGATGCTGCTCCGGCCCCTGCAGCAGAAGCTCCTGCTGCTCCAGTTGCGGCGCCTGCAGCCGCTCCTGCCGGTGGTGCTACTGTACAAGTTGTTGTACCTGATATCGGCGGCCACTCTGACGTAGATGTTATTGCCGTTGAAATCAAAGTTGGCGACACTGTTGCCGTTGACGACACCCTGATTACTTTGGAAACCGACAAAGCCACCATGGACGTACCATGTACCGAAGCCGGTGTGGTTAAAGCCGTATTCCTGAAAGTTGGCGACAAAGTATCCGAAGGCTCCGCCATTATCGAAGTAGAAACCGCCGGTTCCGCCGCAGCTGCTCCGGCTCCTGCCGCTCAAGCTGCCGCACCTGCACCAGCCGCCGCTCCGGCTCCTGCTGCTCCCGCACCAGCCGCTGCGCCTGCTCCGGCTGCACCTGCAGCTGCCAAAATTGACGAAGTTGCATTTGCCAAAGCACACGCCGGTCCTTCCGCGCGCAAACTGGCTCGTGAATTGGGCGTAGATTTGGGTCAAGTCAAAGGTACCGGTCTGAAAGGCCGTATCATGGGCGAAGACGTTAAAGCCTTCGTTAAATCCGTTATGCAAAGCGGTGCAGGCAAACCTGCTGCTGCCTCTTTGGGCGGTGGTCTGGACTTATTGCCATGGCCTAAAGTTGACTTCTCTAAATTCGGCAGCGTCGAAGTTAAAGAACTGTCTCGCATTAAGAAAATTTCCGGTCAAAACCTGTCCCGCAACTGGGTAGTTATCCCTCACGTTACCGTACACGAAGAAGCGGACATGACCGAATTGGAAGAATTCCGCAAACAACTGAACAAAGAATGGGAACGCGAAGGCGTGAAACTGTCCCCATTAGCGTTCATTATCAAAGCCTCTGTTGCTGCTCTGAAAGCCTTCCCTGAATTCAACGCTTCTCTGGATGGTGACAACTTGGTGCTGAAAAACTACTTTAACATCGGTTTCGCAGCAGACACGCCAAACGGCTTGGTTGTTCCAGTAATTAAAGACGTGGATCAAAAAGGCTTGAAACAAATCAGCCAAGAGCTGACCGAATTGTCTAAAAAAGCCCGCGAAGGCAAGCTCAAACCACAAGAAATGCAAGGCGCATGCTTTACCATTTCCAGCTTGGGCGGTATCGGCGGTACAGGCTTCACACCAATCGTGAATGCTCCTGAAGTTGCTATCTTGGGCGTGTGCAAATCCCAAATCAAACCGGTTTGGAACGGCAAAGAATTCGCTCCTCGCCTGATGTGCCCGTTGAGCCTGTCCTTCGACCACCGTGTTATCGACGGTGCCGCCGGTATGCGCTTCACCGTATTCCTGGCTAACCTGTTGAAAGACTTCCGCCGCATTACCCTGTAATCCGAGCATTTTCAGACGGCCTGTATAGAAAGGCCGTCTGAAAAAAGAAGTCCGAACATCATTCAGAAAGATTAGACATGAGCTTAGTTGAATTGAAAGTGCCCGACATTGGCGGTCACGAAAATGTAGATATTATTGCGGTTGAAGTAAATGTGGGCGATACCATTGCTGTGGACGATACCCTGATTACTTTGGAAACCGATAAAGCGACTATGGACGTACCTGCCGAAGTTGCAGGCGTAGTCAAAGAAGTTAAAGTTAAAGTAGGCGACAAAATCTCTGAAGGTGGCTTGATTGTTGTCGTTGAGGCCGAAGGTGCAGCTGCTGCTCCTAAAGCCGAAGCACCTGCTGCCCCTGCACAAGAAGCACCTAAAGCAGCCGCTCCTGCTCCTCAAGCTGCTCAATTCGGCGGTTCTGCCGATGCCGAATACGACGTAGTCGTATTGGGTGGCGGCCCTGGCGGTTATTCTGCTGCATTTGCCGCTGCTGACGAAGGCTTGAAAGTTGCCATCGTTGAACGTTACAAAACTTTGGGCGGCGTTTGCTTGAACGTCGGCTGTATCCCTTCCAAAGCCCTGTTGCACAATGCTGCCGTTATCGATGAAGTACGCCACTTGGCTGCCAACGGTATCAAATACCCTGAGCCTGAACTCGATATTGACATGCTGCGCGCCTACAAAGACGGCGTGGTTTCCCGTCTGACCGGCGGTTTGGCAGGCATGGCTAAAGGCCGCAAAGTAGATATTATCCAAGGTGACGGCCAATTCTTAGATCCGCACCACTTGGAAGTTTCTCTGACGACCAGCGAAGTGTACGAACAAGCGACTCCTACCGGTGAGAAAAAAATCGTTGCCTTTAAAAACTGTATCATTGCAGCAGGCAGCCGCGTAACCAAATTGCCTTTCATCCCTGAAGATCCTCGAATTTTCGACTCCAGCGGCGCTTTGGCTCTGAAAGAAGTACCGGGCAAACTGCTGATCATCGGCGGCGGTATTATCGGTCTTGAAATGGGTACGGTTTACAGCACTCTGGGTTCTCGCTTAGATGTGGTTGAAATGATGGACGGCCTGATGCAAGGCGCAGACCGCGACTTGGTTAAAGTATGGCAAAAACAAAACGAATACCGTTTTGACAACATCATGATCAACACCAAAACTGTTGCTGTCGAGCCTAAAGAAGACGGCGTTTACGTTACCTTTGAAGGTGCAAATGCGCCTAAAGAACCACAACGTTACGATGCCGTACTGGTTGCCGCCGGTCGTGCGCCTAACGGCAAACTCATCAGCGCAGAAAAAGCCGGTGTTGCCGTTACCGATCATGGCTTCATCGAAGTTGACAAACAAATGCGCACCAACGTGCCGCACATCTACGCTATCGGCGATATCGTCGGTCAACCGATGTTGGCACACAAAGCCGTTCACGAAGGCCACGTTGCCGCTGAAAACTGTGCCGGCCACAAAGCCTACTTCGACGCGCGCGTCATTCCGGGTGTTGCCTACACTTCTCCTGAAGTGGCATGGGTTGGTGAAACCGAATTGTCTGCCAAAGCATCAGGCCGCAAAATCACCAAAGCCACCTTCCCATGGGCTGCTTCCGGACGTGCGATTGCTAACGGCTGCGATAATGGCTTTACCAAACTGATTTTTGATGCCGAAACAGGCCGTGTTGTCGGCGGCGGTATCGTCGGCCCCAATGGCGGCGATATGATTGGCGAAGTCTGCCTGGCCATCGAAATGGGCTGTGATGCGGCCGATATCGGCAAAACCATCCATCCGCACCCAACCCTGGGCGAATCCATCGGTATGGCTGCGGAAGTATCCTTGGGTGTATGTACCGACCTACCTCCTCAAAAGAAAAAATAAACCTGATGCTCTAAGCAGCCGATAAGGTTTATCCGAACAAATGCCGTCTGAACCCCTCAGACGGCATTTTTATTTGGCTGCATTTTAATAATCATTTGATTTCAACTGGTTGCAAGGGAAAAGACGATTATTTTCCGGTTAGGCAAAAACCTATCCTATTGAATACCTTGAAGCTAAGCATGCCTATCGACACCATATTAAAATACAGCCTTTTATTTTTCCTCCATGCTTTCCAAGCACAGATTTCAACCGGATTTCAATAGTTCCCTTACCCCGTCTGAGTTCCATATCTAAACACTGGAAGCGTATCCTGATATCGGATTAGAGACAATAAATTGTCTTTGAAACATGAAAATCCATCCTATTTTAAGACTGACAAAAATGCCGTCTGAACATTTCAGACGGCATTTGGCATAAACGGCATTAATGCGGCTGGCCGGAAACCATATCTCCCTCGTCAAAATCAGGATCGGGTTCATTTTGCAGCGTTTTCCCGTTTAACTTCAGGGCGTTGTTTTTAAGGGAAATGACCGTATCAATCTGATTACCGTCTAAAGTAAGATATTTTTCCCTTGCCATACTTTGAACCGTACTGTCCACCATCAGGCGCAATGTTTCATTAATATCGGCAATGCTTGCTCTGGCTTCCGCCTCATCTTCGGCATTTACACTGAAAATATTTCTGGCCTGACTTACCGCCAAATCTTCCAACATTTTTTGAGGAATACTCATTCTGATGTCTGCCTCGGTTTTCTTCAACATCAGTCCCAATTGGTTCAAATCTTCCTTCTTCATGTCTTTAAACATGATTTTTCCGCCCACATCGATTTTTCCCGACGGCAGCGTGAAACGGAACGTTTTGATGTCGAGTACCGGGTTATGGGTAAATAATCCGGAAGCCTCGCCTTTGACTGCAGTAATCAAATCATTGCGGATTTGCTCCTCGGTCATTTTTTTGGCAGAAATTTGTGCAAACTTGCGTTTCAATACGGTTAAGGCAGAAGCATCGAGATGTTCGGCGGCGATATGGATATCCAGCGGGCCATATTTTTCATCGCCGTAAACCAGCGTGTCAAAACGGAACTGCCCTTCACTGTTGATAAATGAGCCTGATTCCCCGGTCTTAGTTGAAAAAGCCAGTTTGCCGACTTCGATTTTGGAAGGTGCGATGCTGCCGTTGGGATTGATAAACGCGCCAATCTGCAAATCGGTAACAAGATTGACCAGTTCGTTTAACTTGACGTTGTAATCGACACCCTCTTTCCATTCTAGGGAGAATTTTTCCAAAGTCAGATTGCTGCTGCCCAAAGCAAGCGGATTGATGCCGTCTGAAGTTTCCGAATCGAAATGCACTTTTTCAAACGCGGCATCGCCTTTATCTGCCAGCTTGATTTTAAACAAGGGGGCATCATAGCCGTTCCGGTAGCTTTTGAAACCTTTTTGATAAACCGTTTCCCCCGTCAGGCCTTCCCAGTGCAGCCTGATGCCCGACAGTTCTTCATAATCGAAGGCGGGAACACTGACTTCCATTTTACCGCTGCCGTTAAAATAAACGGTATTGGCAAGGGAAACCGGAGCTTGTTTTCCAAAAAAGCGTTCCAGAACTTTTTCTGTTTCAGGCGCGTATTTGAACTCGGTTTCAATGTGCGCCTGCGTGCCGAATCCACCGGCAAAAGGACCGTGCGTGATATGGTTTACCAGCGTAACCGGCTGTTCCAACACTGTTCTCAGGTTATCCGGCAGGTATTTCTGCGCATTATGCAGCAACTCGGGTTTCAGACGGATGACCGTCGTTTCCGTGGAGGTAAACCAGCCGCGGTCATATTGGTGCGATTCGACGGTCAAGAAGCCCGTTTCCTGCAATATTTTTTGCTGCTGCGTCAGGCTTTCTTCGGCTTTGACACCCAAATAATAAGGTGTACCCAAAGCAACGCCGAGCAATGCTGCCGCAACTGAAATTAAAGGTTTTTTCATCACTTCAAACAAGCAGGTTTCAAAGGTACTAGAATAGCATTATTTAAGCATATCCCGCCATATTTCTTTAAAAGAAATGCCGTCTGAAACCTGTTCGGACGGCATTTTCCGGATGAGGGGAAATCAAAAATCCAATTCCGCTTTCAACCAGTAAGTACGCGGCATACCGACGACGGCGAAGCTGCGGTCGTATTGGCCGCGCTGTACCTGCCAATGGTTTTTGTTAAACAGGTTTTCCACCGAGCTGCTGACGGTCAAAGTATTTTTGCCCAGCTTGGTTT
The DNA here is from genome assembly GCF_014596375.1 of Neisseria sp. RH3002v2f. Taxonomy (NCBI): domain Bacteria; kingdom Pseudomonadati; phylum Pseudomonadota; class Betaproteobacteria; order Neisseriales; family Neisseriaceae; genus Neisseria; species Neisseria sp. RH3002v2f. Next base: position 345,412 of record NZ_MAYZ01000012.1, on the reverse strand, counting down.
TGTGGCGCGCACCTACGTCAATCAAAGTGTAGGACGGGAGGGCGTATTGTTTTTGCGTATTTTGGTAAGATTTGCCGAAGTACGAAACGTTGCCGTTCAAGGTCAAACCTTTGGCAAACGGAGCATCCCATTCCACACCCGCTTTGGCGATCACGCGCGGGTTGGCGACTTGTACGCCGTTAACCAAATTGTCGGCGAAATTCGGATAATCTTTTACGGTTGATTGCAGATACATCAGACCGAAAGTCGGACGCAGGGTTTTGTTTAACAAGTTGGCATAGGTATTGAACTCGATACCGCGGCTGCGTTCTGTACCTTGCTCGGAGCCGCTATAAGCCAAGCCTGAATTTTTGCGCGCTGCGAAATCAGTACCTGAAGTCGTATTGCCGCGCCAGTAGCCCGGGCGTTTGATTTGGAACGCGTTTAAAGTGGTGACAAAGTCGCCCCAGTTTTTGCGTACGCCGACTTCAAATTGGCGGCTGACACGCGGATCTGCCATCGTTACATGACCGTCGTCATCGGTACGGATGTCCGACGGCTCCAAATCTTCCATATAGTTTCCGTAAACCACCAAATCAGGCTGCGGAACCCATGCCGCCATTAACATCGGACTGAAACGACTCGCATCTGCTTTGCGGCCGTTTAATTTGTTTTTCTGCTCGACGGCTTGTAAACGCCCGCCCAAAGTGAGTCGGTATTTATTGTCGGCAAAACCAAGCGTGTCAGATACCGCCAAACTGTTTACTTTGATCACAGTATCCAATGAAGGTGTCGGATTCCAAGCGCTTCCTAAGTTGGAATCCAATTTTGCCAATTTGCCTGCAATATCAAGACGTGGATTGATTTCTTCGCTTTTCGTTTGACGTACACCTTGATGAGTGGTGCGTTTGCGGTCGATACGGTCAAATGCGGTACTCCAGTTGTGGCTTACCGGACCGGTTTCAAATTCACCGCGTGCAGTCAGATTCATACTGAGCGTTTTGAAACGCTGATCAGTCAGGCGCGCGCGACCGGAATTGTAGGTCAAACCGCTGCTTGTAACGGTAGGAGAGGCGAAATTGCCGTAATAGCGCGCATTGTTATAACCAATACCGCCTGTAATTTGGGCATTTTCAAATGCATCCCATTCGAAGGTCAGCATATTCGTTTGACCGCGCGTGTTTTGAGCCTGCCAGCTCGGCGCCAAATTCACTTTGCCTTCAGGTGCGTCAAACAAGCGGCCGTTGGCGTTTTGGATGTCCTGCATACGCGCGCGGCCACCGTTGGTTTTGCGTTTCGTATAGATGGAATCAAACGCCACGCGCAATTTTTCGCCGCGATAGTCGGCATTCAAGGCAAATTCTTTGTTGTCCTCGCTGTAACCGTGGCGCGGGGTATCACCGTGGCGCAGTTTGCCATTGGCGCGCACGCCGAATTCTTTGTTTTCGCCGAAGCGTTGGCCCAAGTCGAACGTACCTTGGGCGCGGTTGTTGCTGAACCAGCCCAAACCGATTTTGCGGTTGCCTTCATCGGAGGCTTTTTTGGTTTCGATATTAACGGAACCGGATACCGCGCCTTCAGGATCCATGCCGTTTACGGCGGTGGAGGCGCCTTTAATCAGTTGCGCAGAACCGACTTGCACGCTGGCCGTGCCTTGCGTGCCGTACATACCTGCCAAACCGTTGACGCTGAATTGGCGCGCATCAAGCTGATAACCGCGGAAATACAGACCGGTCAGCGTGTTGCTTTCGCCGCCGAACTGCCAAACGGAAGCGTCTTTTTTCGCTACGGCATCCACCAAAGTACGCGCTTCGGTGTTGTTGAGGGCTTGTTCGTCGTAGTTGACGACGGTAATCGGTGCGGTAAAGGCGTTGGCTTTACCCAATACGCCCAAGTTCACGCGGTCGCGTAAGTCGCCATCGCTGGCAATGGAGTAAGAACGGGCGGCTTTAACGCGCTTGGCATCGGCACGGACATGAACCTGTCCGAGTTCGCCCTGCTGCGGAACATTGTCGGCGGCAGATGAAAACGCGCTCAAAATCAACAGCGGCATTAAGGCAAGTTTTTTGTTCATGAAAACGCTCTCTTTTTCAGTATTAAGGAATAAATATAAAAATAAACAAACTTGTCAGATATTTGGTTCAGAAATTATATTTGATAATCAAAACTATTCCTGAAAAATTTTATGGGTCAAAGTTATCTGACTGTTAAAACTTGGTTTATTTTTTATACCCCGTTGTCTGTTTTCTGCCACAGTCGATTTAGCTTCCATCAAACTGCATTTAAACGACTGAGCGGGAAATGGACAAATTGCACAGGGTTCTCCGTTTAATTAGATATGGGTTTCCATCCTCGGCAGTTTTGGGCATTTAGCCGTTTCCACCTTCCTGCTCCTATTACCAATAAAAATGCCGTCTGAAATATCGGCTCGATACTTCAGACGGCATACCCGCCCGTTTTCCCGTATTTCCGGGAAAGGGCTGAAATTTAAACATGCGCGGAAATGATTTTCAGCATCTGCGCCAATACTTTAGGATTGGCAGCCACAATATCGCCGCTTTCCAACCAAGCTTCCTCACCGGACATATCGGTAACGATACCGCCTGCTTCTTGGACAATCAATGCACCGGCGGCAATATCCCAAGGTTTGAGGTTAAACTCGAAAAAGCCGTCCAAACGGCCGGCCGCAACGGCACACAAATCCAAAGAAGCCGCGCCTTCACGACGGCCGCCGGCGGTTTTTGCCAAGAAATCTTTCAAAATCGCCAGATACTTGTCCATCATGCTTTGATCGACAACAGGAAAGCCGGTACCGATCAGGCAGCGGTTCAATTCGATGCGGTTGGAAACGCGGATGCGGCGGTCGTTGAGCAACGCGCCTTTGCCGCGGGAAGCCATATATACGTCGTTGCGCTCAGGTGCGTACACCAAAGCTTCTTGCAACACGCCTTTGTGCAGGAGTGCCATAGAGATGGCGTATTGAGGATGGCCGTGGAGGAAGTTGGTTGTGCCGTCGAGCGGGTCGATAATCCATTCGTACTCGGCGGTGGCTTTACCGTGGGAGCCGCCTTCTTCGCAAGTGATTTTGTGATGCGGATATGCTTCTTTGAGCGCTTCCACCAAAATCATTTCGGAGCTGCGGTCAACATCGGAAACGAAGTCGTTGAATGCTTTACTGTCTACTTTGACGGCATCCAGATTGCCGGCGGCGCGAATCATCATTTGCCCTGCTTTACGGGCGGCTTTGAAAGCGGTATTTAAAAACGGATTCATGGTTTTCTTTCTAATTCAGGTAAAATACGCCCTAATGCGCCGAACAAGGCACACAAGAGGCTGTTAATCGTTTCCGATGCTGTTAAAGAACATTTCAGACGGCATGGAAAAAGGCCGTCTGAATACAAAAAGATGGTGCATTATACCTGATTCCCGTACAAACAGAAAACAAAACATGACTTCTGAAAAACCCGCCCTGCCCGCTTATCTGGACAACATCCGCATCATCCTCACGCGCACCAGCCATCCCGCCAATATCGGTTCCGCCGCGCGCGCCATGAAAACGATGGGCCTGCACAAACTGACCATCGTCGCCCCTAACCTGATGGCAACGCCGATGACGGAGAATCCGCCCGTGTTCGATCCGGAGCATCTGCAATCGTTTAAATTACCGGAAGAAAGTTTCATCCTTGCTTCCGGCGCGGCAGACGTTTTAGAAAATGCCACCATTGCCGCTTCTTTGGACGAAGCCCTTGCCGACACCACCATCGCCTGCGCACTGACCAGCCGCCGCCGAGAAATCACCGCGCCGCTGCAAACCCCGCGCGATTTGGTGCCCGAATTACTACAGGCCGCCAAACGCGGCGAGAAAGTGGCGCTGGTCTTCGGTAACGAAACTTTCGGTTTGAGCATCGAAGAAGTCCAATCCTGCAACCGACTGATGACCATCAACGGCAATCCCGACTATTTCTCGCTCAACCTCGCCCAAGCCGTGCAGGTCGTGTGCTACGAAATCTTCAGCCAAACCGATTCGCCCATGACCCATCTTCAACAGGAAGACCACGCCGCGACCCACGAGCAAATCAAAGGCATGGTCGCCCACATGGAAAGCGTGATGAACGACATCGGCTTTTTCAACCGCCGCAACGGCGAGCGCCTAATGCGCCGTATGCAGAGCCTGTTCGGACGCGCCAACACGCAAACCGAAGACATCGACATCCTGCGCGGTTTTTTCAATACCATCAGCCACCGTATCCATAAAAAAGACTGATTAAGGCCGTCTGAAAACATTTCCAGCTTTTCAGACGGCATGACTGATATTCGGATAAGCATGAATTACGCCCTAGACGCATTATGGTGGAAACTCACCAGCCAACCCGTCCGCGACCTTGCCTCGCTGCTGACTGCGCCGCCTTTGTGGCAAAGCGGCTGTGAACTAAGCGTGCGCGAATTGTTGGGAGAACACGGTTTCCGCTACCTTTTGGCATTGGACGCCGTTCCCGCGCCGCTGATGGATTACCTCGCCCAACGCGCCCCGTTCGGCCACCGTCTCGGCATTTATGCCGAAGAGCTGCTGGCTTTTTGGTTTACCAACGCGCCGCACGCCAAACTGCACGCATACAATCTGCCCGTTTTTTCAGACGGCCAAACTTTGGGGGCTGCGGATTTTGTCGCTTCCCTCAACCAACAGCCCTACCATATCGAGCTGGCGTGTAAATACTACGGCGGAGACCAAGTGCAGAACCTGCGCGGCCTCAATCCTAAAGATACGCTGACGGACAAAGCCGCCAAATTGGTGCAGCAATCCCAGCTGCTGCATACGCCGCAAGGCAAAACAACCTTAGCCGCACAAGGTCTGCCTGAAAATCCGCTTCCTGCATCCATCGTGCGCGGCATCGGATTTTTCCCACAAGGTTTCCATGCTTTTGAGCCGCCGCTTAATCCATACGGTTGGCGCGGCATCTATATTCAAGATTGGTCGAAATACGGGTTTGAACGCCAAGAAGCACGCTACCATTTGCTCGACCGTATGGCCTACCTCGCGCCTGCTCGTGTCGCCGAAACCGAAACATTGAACGAAACCGAAATCCGCCGTATCGACCAAGGCTTGATTGCCGTTTTGGAATTACGGCCGGACGGCTTTTGGCACGAAATCGAACGCATCATGAAGGCCGTCTGAAACTATTTACCAACTTTAAGAGAACCCATTACATTATGAACGCCGCACAACTCGACCATACCGCCAAAGTTTTGGCTGAAATGCTGACTTTCAAACAGCCTTCCGATGCCGTCCTCTCCGCCTATTTCCGCGAACACAAAAAACTCGGCCGCCAAGACCGCCACGAAATCGCCGAAACTGCCTTTGCCGCATTGCGCCACTATCAAAAAATCAGCACTGCCCTGCGCCGCCCTCACGCGCAGCCGCGCAAAGCCGCTCTCGCCGCACTGGTTCTCGGCAGAAGTACCAACATCAGCCAAATCAAAGACCTGCTTGATGAAGAAGAAACAGAGTTCCTCGGCAATTTGAAAGCCCGTAAAACCAAGTTTTCAGACGGCCTGAATACCGCCGCAGAATTGCCGCAATGGCTGGTGGAACAGCTGCAACAGCATTGGGGCGAAGAAGAAATCCTCGCCTTCGGCCGCAGCATCAACCAACCCGCCCCGCTCGACATCCGCGTCAATACTTTGAAAAGCAAACGCGATAAAGTGCTGCCGCTGTTGCAAGCCGAAAGTGCCGATGCAGAGGCAACGCCTTATTCGCCTTGGGGTATCCGCCTGAAAAACAAAATCGCGCTTAACAAACACGAACTGTTTTTGGACGGCACACTGGAAGTTCAAGACGAAGGCAGCCAGCTGCTTGCGTTACTGGTGGGCGCAAAACGCGGCGAAATCATTGTCGATTTCTGTGCCGGCGCCGGCGGTAAAACCTTGGCTGTCGGCGCGCAAATGGCCAACAAAGGCAGAATCTACGCCTTCGACATCGCCGAAAAACGCCTTGCCAACCTCAAACCGCGCATGACCCGCGCCGGACTGACCAATATTCACCCCGAACGCATCAGCAGCGAACACGATACCCGTATCGCCCGACTGGCAGGCAAAGCCGACCGTGTATTGGTGGACGCACCCTGCTCCGGTTTGGGTACTTTACGCCGTAATCCCGACCTCAAATACCGCCAATCCGCCGAGACCGTGGCCAACCTTTTAGCACAGCAACACAGCATCCTCGATGCCGCCTCCAAACTGGTGAAACCGCAAGGCCGCTTGGTGTACGCCACCTGCAGCGTGTTGCCGGAAGAAAACGAACTGCAAGTTGAACGTTTCCTGTCCGAACATCCCGAATTTGAACTCGTCAACTGCGCCGAACTGCTGCAAAGCCTGAAGGTCGATTTGGATACCGGAAAATACCTGCGCCTCAACTCCGGAGAACACCAAACCGACGGCTTCTTTGCCGCTATATTGCAACGCAAATAAACCGGTTTAAACAAAATGCCGTCTGAAACCCTCTTAAAATCGTTCAGACGGCATCCCGTAAATTAAGATACCAAATACTGCAGACAACTTACATCCGACCGATTCAGGTCAAAGACAGAATCATGCTCATCAAGACGATTCCTATGCGCACTATCCTGCAATTTTCTTTTTCTTTGTCGAAATATACGGTAGCATAATCATATTCAAATGATATTTATGGGAATACATTGTATTTCAATATACAAAACATAAGGTGAGGTTCCTTCCTTACTTCCACCCAACCCGGAAAAGACACCGCCAGACCAATCCTGATTCTGCCCCGGCAGTCAACCCTTAAGGAAACCCCGATGAACTTTTCTTTATCCGTCATCATGTTTACCCTCGCCTCTTTCCTGCTCATACCGCCTGCCGAAGCCGCCGTCTTTACCTGGAAAGACGGAGGGGGCAACAGTTATTCGGATGTGCCGAAACAACTCCATCCCGACCAAAGCCAAATCGTAAACCTGAGGACGCGTCAGACCAGGCCGGCAGCCAAGCCGGTCAAACCTGCTGCCGAAAAAATTTCTGCCGACATGAAAGAACAAGAAAAAGATATCGCCGAGAAAAACAGGCAGATCGAGGAAGAAAAGAAAAAAGTTGCCGAATTCGAGCGGCAAAACAAAGAAGAAAACTGCAGGATTTCAAAAATGAACCTGAAATCGGTAGGGAGTTCGAATGCAAAAAACAAGGATGATTTGATTCGGAAATACAATAACGATGTGGACAAATACTGCCGTTGAGCAGCCTCATCAAAAACCCCATGCCGTCTGAAACGGCACGGGGTTTGTTTATTTCTGCCAATAGGTTTTAACGTTGACGAACTCGTACAGCCCAAATTCGGACAATTCACGCCCGTAACCGGAATCTTTAACCCCTCCGAAAGGCAGGCGCAAATCGCTGCTGGTATGGCGGTTGATAAACACCGATCCCGCCTGTATTTTCTCGGCAAAGTGCCATGCTCGGTCAGTATCGGCGGTATAAATACAGGCACCTAGCCCGAACGGGGAATCATTGGCAAGGGCGATGGCATGATCTTCGTTTGCAGCACGCAAAATCAGGGCGGCCGGCCCGAATACTTCTTCATGCCAAACCCGGCAGGCAGGATTTACTCTGTCTAAAACAGTCGCGGGGTAGAACCATCCCGGCCCCTGTGGAACTTTGCCTCCGGTCAGGCACACCGCGCCGTTTGAAACGGCGTCTTCGACCTGCCCGTGAACCCGGTTCCGCAAATCTTCGCGGTGCAGCGGTGCAAGCGTGGTATCGGGATGTTTGGGGTCGCCCATTTTCAATTTGGCACATTCGGCAAGAAACAGCGGGATAAAACGATCGGCTGCGGCTTCGGTTACGATGATGCGCTTGGCGGCGTTACACGATTGCCCCGCATCGCGGAAACGGGAATAACAGGCTTCTGCGGCCGCACGCGCCAAATCGGCATCGGGCATAACGATAAAGGCGTTGCTGCCGCCGAGCTCCAACACGGTTTTCTTGAGGTTTGCGCCCGCGTGTGCCGCAAGGATGCGCCCCGTATCCGTCGAACCGGTAAACGCCATCGCATCGGTATCTTCGACTGCCTTAAGCGTGTCCGCCTCATCCAGCCACGCGCCTGCCAAAGGAATGCCGTCTGAAACCAAATCGAACAATGCCTGACTGACGCGCGCCACGCTGGGTGCGGGTTTAACGGCGCATGCATTGCCCGCGCAAACGGCAGGCACGGCAAAGCGCAATACCTGCCAGACGGGGTAATTCCACGGCATGACGGCAAACACGACGCCCAAAGGCTCAAACCTTACCTGACTCAGGCTCGCCTGCGTCGCAATGGTTTTGTGGGCGAGCAGTTCGGGGGCAAGGCGGGCGTAATAACGTATCAGCTCGATAGACTTGCCGATTTCCGCGCGGCATTCGTGCAGGCTGCGGCCGACTTCCTCGCACACCATTTCCGCAAAACGCTCTTTCTCCTCCTCCAAACGGTCGGCAAACCGCCTCAGACGCGCGGCACGTTCGGTTACGCCCAATTGTGCAAACGCCCTGCCGCGCATTTTCAAATCCGCCAGTTGCCGTTCAAACTCCGCATAATCTTGAGCGGGGCGGCTGTAAAGCGTTTCTCCTGTAAATACATTAACACTGTGAAACATCTGATTAACCTGCCAGTTGCGGGAATATCGTTTTCAGTCCCGACACAATAATCTCCACCGATACCGCCGCCAGCATCATACCCATAATACGGTTTAAAATCGTCAGCCCCGTCACCCCCATCCACCTGCTGATTTTGCCTGCGACGATCAAAATGCCGTAACAGATGGCACTGACCAAAAAACCTGCGGCAATGATTAGCGCGATATCGCCGTATGTTTTAGCCGCCGACGCATAAATAATCACGGTTGAAATACCGCCCGGACCGATGGTAATCGGTATGGCGATGGGCACGACGGCAATCGCCTTGGCATTGCGTCCGACATGGGTATGTTCCGCATCACGCTGTTCGCCGATATTTTTCTTTGCCGGATTATCATTGCCGTTCATCATCGAAATGGCAATCAGCAACACCAAAATTCCGCCGCCGACCTGAAACGAACCGACACTGATACCCAAGACCTTCAACAACATACCGCCGGTCAACGTAAATACCGCAATCACGGCAAACACGGCGATGGCAGCCGTCCGCGCAACCCTTCTGCGCTCCTTCGTACTGTGTCCATGAGTCAGGTCAAGATAAATCGACAATGCGCTGAAAGGATTGATCAACACCAAAAAAGCCACAATCAGCTTGCCGATTTCCACACCTAATCCCATAATTCTTCTCCGTCTTCACACATGTGTGGCAGGCATTCTATGCCGCGAATTGCCGCTACAACAGATTTTTCCGTTATAATTAAACATTCGAACAATACACCCCATCATACCCGAACGATGGTTTCTTTGCCATCAGACAAGGATTCTTTTCATGGCACTGACACTTGCCGACGTAGACAAAATCGCCCGACTCTCCCGACTGCACCTGAGTTCCGAAGAAAAAGAAAAGTCTCTTCAGGAATTGAACGACATCTTCTCTATGGTCGAACAGATGCAAAACATCAATACAGACGGCATCGAACCGATGGCGCACCCTTACGAAGCCGCCCTGCGCCTGCGTGAAGACGAAGTAACCGAAACCGACCGCGCCGCCGAATATCAGGCGGTCGCACCGGAAGTACGCAACCGTCTGTATATCGTACCGCAAGTTATCGAAGAATAATCCGAATATGCTTCAGACGGCATCAGAAATACCGCCTGAAACCCTTTAGGGATGGAAGATTTATGACACAATACACATTGAAACAGGCAAGCGTCCTGTTGCAGTCCAAACAGATTTCCGCCGTCGAACTGGCAAGCGCATACCTTGCCGCCATCGCCGAAAAAAATCCCGCCCTCAACGGCTATATCACCATCGACCAAGATAAAACCCTTGCAGAAGCCCGTGCCGCAGACGAACGTATCGCTCAGGGCAACGCCTCCGCGCTTACCGGCGTACCCGTCGCCTACAAGGATATTTTCTGCCAAACCGGCTGGCGCAGCGCATGCAGCTCCAAAATGCTGGACAACTTCGTCTCCCCCTACACAGCCACCGTCGTCCAAAACCTGCTCGACGAAGGCATGGTAACGCTCGGCCGCACCAACATGGACGAGTTTGCCATGGGTTCGACCAACGAAACTTCGTTCTACGGCGCAACTAAAAATCCGTGGAATCTTGAGCACGTCCCCGGCGGCTCGTCCGGCGGTTCCGCAGCCGTCGTTGCCGCACGCCTTGCCCCTGCAGCGCTCGGTTCGGACACCGGCGGCTCTATCCGCCAGCCTGCTTCACACTGTGGCATCACCGGTATCAAACCTACCTACGGCACGGTTTCCCGCTTCGGTATGGTCGCCTACGCCTCCAGCTTCGATCAAGCCGGCCCGATGGCGCAAACTGCCGAAGACTGCGCAATTCTGTTAAACGCGATGGCAGGTTTCGACCCCAAAGACTCCACCAGCCTCGAACGCGAAAAAGAAGACTACACCCGCGATTTGGACAAACCGCTCAAAGGCGTGAAAATCGGCCTGCCCAAAGAATACTTTAGCGAAGGCAACAGCACCGATGTTCAGACGGCATTGCAACATACCATCGACCTCCTCAAAACCCAAGGCGCGGAATTGGTCGAAGTTTCCCTGCCGCAAACCAAGCTGTCCATCCCCGCCTACTACGTCCTCGCTTCCGCAGAAGCCAGCACCAACCTTTCACGTTACGACGGCGTACGTTACGGACACCGTGCCGCCCAATTCAGCGATTTGGAAGAAATGTACGGCAAAACCCGTGCCGAAGGTTTCGGCAACGAAGTCAAACGCCGCATCATGATCGGCACTTATGTACTGTCGCACGGCTACTACGATGCCTACTATCTCAAAGCCCAAAAACTGCGCCGCCTCGTTGCCGATGATTTTCAGACGGCATTTGCACGGTGCGACCTCATCCTCGCGCCGACCGCACCCACTGCAGCCCCCAAAATCGGAGCGGATTCTTCGCCGGTTGAAACCTACTTGAGCGATATCTACACCATCGCCGTCAACCTCGCCGGACTACCCGCATTGACCCTGCCTGCAGGTTTCAGCGGCGGCGGACTGCCCATCGGCGTTCAGCTTATCGGCAACTATTTCTCCGAAGCCCGAATACTCGGTGCGGCACACCAAATCCAACTCAACAGCGATTGGCATCAAAAAACCTGTAAATAAAATCATCTTAAAAAATTCCGTCCTCCGGAATTCAAAACAATTTGAAAAGGTTATATGGAATAATTCTTACACCGTGCATATCGCTTGCACGCTGTAATACTCCGTAAACAATTATGCTTATGTTGGACACCTATGACGACACCCTATACCTTTCCCGGTTTTAAGGAAATATTTACAACCTCTTCGTATTATGGATTTAAGCATTTAAAATTCAGAATACGCTGCTTGGCCGCGCTTCCCCAAATTAAACAATTTGAAAATTTCATCAATGCCTCCCCATGCTGGCGCACTTTTTTCCAAAAGTTTGCAGCAGTAAGCTATCCATTGATACATACCTACTTGGACAAGAGGTTTATCTTTGCATCAGACCGTTTGGAGGCATTAATCACCGATTTGACAAGGGCGGAGAAATTATTCGGTTCTTCTGTAATTGAGAAATTCAACCAGGAACAACCTTATGTTTTAGCCCAAATAACCGATCATTTAACCTTGCAGCTGAATCGCAACGACCTCTGCAGCAATGAAGGTTTTTGGGCTGTTTCCTTAAGGGACGAGTCAGGAAAACGCCTTTACACGTCGACATTTACTTTCACAAAAGACAACGGGCTGCTCATTACTTCGGTACAGGGCCCCGCCGGTGAAGACGCAAAAGACATCGTGCGCTCTTTAACCAAAACCATGCACGGCCTGCGCCCGCAGCAATTCATGATCATTGTTTTACAACTGCTGGCTGCACGTTTTGGGATTAACAGCCTGCTTGGGATTTCACAGGAACATCATGTTAAAATCCGCTGGAAATTAAAAAAAAGGGTGTTAATTAATTACAATGAGTTTTGGCAATCTGTCCAAGGACAAAAACTAAGCAACGGTTATTGGTCTCTTCCGCAAAGCTTCCCTAGGAAATCAGAAGCAGAAATAGAGAGCAAAAAACGTTCGATGTATAGGAAACGCCATCAAATGCTCGATGATATCGAGAATTCCATTAATCAGAAATTTGTTTGAGAAAGCTTCAACATGACCTGGGAAACCGTAATCGGCTTGGAAATCCATGTCCAATTGAACACCAAATCCAAAATCTTTAGCGGCGCATCGACCGCATTCGGCGCAGAACCCAACGCGCACGCCAGCGTAGTGGAGTGCGCGCTGCCGGGCGTACTGCCGGTAATGAACCGGGAAGTCGTTGAAAAAGCCATCAAATTGGGTTTGGCTTTAGATGCGAAAATCAATCAGAAAAACGTGTTCGACCGTAAAAACTACTTCTATCCCGACTTACCAAAAGGCTATCAAATCAGTCAGTTGGACTTACCGATTGTCGAACACGGCAAATTGGAAATCGTAGTTGGCGACGATGTGAAAACCATCAACGTAACCCGTGCGCACATGGAAGAAGACGCAGGCAAGTCCGTGCATGAAGGCTTGAACGGTGCAACCGGTATCGACCTGAACCGTGCCGGCACGCCGCTGTTGGAAGTGGTATCCGAACCCGAAATGCGCTCCGCCGCCGAAGCCGTTGCCTACGCCAAAGCCTTACACAGCTTGGTAACCTGGCTGGACATTTGCGACGGCAATATGGCGGAAGGTTCGTTCCGCGTCGATGCAAACGTATCCGTTCGCCCGAAAGGCCAAGCAGAGTTCGGCACGCGCCGCGAGATTAAAAACCTCAATTCCTTCCGTTTCTTGGAGCAGGCGATTAATTACGAAGTGGAAGCGCAAATCGAGATTTTGGAAGACGGCGGCAAAGTACAGCAGGCAACCATGCTGTTTGATCCCGAAAAAGGCGAAACCCGCGTGATGCGCTTGAAAGAAGACGCGCACGACTACCGCTACTTCCCCGACCCAGATTTGTTGCCCGTTATCATTTCAGACGACCGGTTGCAAAAAGCCAAAGCAGAAATGCCCGAGCTGCCGAAAGAAATGGCAGCGCGTTTCGTAGCAGACTACGGTGTAAGCGACTACGACGCGCGCCTGCTCACCGCCAGCCGCGTGCAGGCTGCCTATTTTGAAGAAGCTGCCAAAGAGAGCGGACAAGGCAAGCTGACTGCCAACTGGATGAACGGCGAACTCGCCGCCACGCTAAACAAAGAAGGCATGGAACTTGCCGACAGCCCGATTACCGCCCCGCGCCTCGCCGCGCTGGTATGCAAAATCGCCGACGGCACATTAAGCAGCAAATTGGCGAAAAAAGCCTTTGAAGCCATGTGGACAGAACCCGAAGCCACCATTGCCGAAATCATTGAAAAACACGGTTTGCAACAGATGACCGATACCGGCGCGATTGAAGCCATGGTGGACGAAGTGCTGGCCAACAACGCCAAAGCCGTGGAACAGTTTAAATCCGGCAACGAAAAAGCCCTGAATGCGATTGTGGGGCAAGTGATGAAGGCCAGCAAAGGCAAAGCGAATCCCGCACAAGTTCAAGAACTGATTAAAGCCAAACTGGCTTAATCCGTTATCACACAGGTCGTCTGAAAGCAAAGTTCCAACGAAGGTAAAACAGGAAATAAGCTTTCAGACGGCCTTTTAACTTAATCTGCTCAAACCATACCAAGACATGAACCACACCATTACACTGCCCGACCAAACCACCTTTGCCGCCGGCGACGGTGAAACCGTTTTGGCCGCTGCCGCCCGTCAAAACCTCAATCTGCCCCATTCCTGCAAAAGCGGTGTTTGCGGACAATGCAAAGCCGAACTGGTCAGCGGCGATATTCAAATGGGCGGACACTCCGAACAGGCTTTATCCGAAGCAGAAAAAGCGCAAGGCAAGATTTTGATGTGCTGCACCACTGCGCAAAGCGATATCAGCATCAACATCCCCGGCTACAAAGCCGATGCCCTACCCGTCCGCACCCTGCCCGCACGCATCGAAAGTATGGTTTTCAAACACGATGTCGCCCTCTTGAAACTTGCCCTGCCCAAAGCCCCGCCGTTTGCCTTCTACGCCGGGCAATACATTGATTTACTGCTGCCGGGCAACGTCAGCCGCAGCTACTCCATCGCCAATTCGCCCGACCAAGAAGGCATTTTGGAACTGCACATCCGCAGGCGCGAAAACGGTGTCTGCTCGGAAATGATTTTCGGCAGCGAACCCAAAGTCAAAGAAAAAGGCATCGTCCGCGTTAAAGGCCCGCTCGGTTCGTTTACCTTGCAGGAAGACAGCGGCAAACCCGTTATCCTGCTGGCAACCGGCACAGGCTACGCCCCCATCCGCAGCATCCTGCTCGACCTTATCCGCCAAAACAGCAGCCGCGCCGTCCATTTCTACTGGGGCGCGCGTCATCAAGATGATTTGTATGCCCTCAAAGAAGCACAAGGGTTGGCATGCCGTCTGAAAAACGCCTGCTTCACCCCCGTATTGTCCCGCCCCGAAGAGGGCTGGCAGGGAAGAAAAGGGCACGTACAAGACATCGCGGCACAAGACTACCCCGACCTGTCGGAATACGAAGTGTTTGCCTGCGGCTCTCCGGCTATGACCGAACAAGCAAAGAATCTGTTTGTGCAACAGCATAAGCTGCCGGAAAACTTGTTTTTCTCCGACGCATTCACGCCGTCCTCATCATAATTCCCCGGTATAAAGAAGATTCGGGCTTTCCGTTCGGAACACAAAAAACTTCCCGTCCGTATTTTCCCCGTGAAAAAATGCCGTCTGAAACCTGATTCCGGTTTTCAGACGGCATATGTTTTTTTCCTATTCAAGGCGACAGCCGCTCGCGTATCCAGCCGCCGTCCAGCAAACGGTATTGGATGCGGTCGTGCAGCCTGCTCGGCCTGCCCTGCCAGAACTCAAGCAAATCGGGAATCACAATATAGCCGCCCCAATGCGGCGGACGCGGCACATGCAAAGGATGTTTGAGTCCGACCGCCGCCGCCTTTGCCACCAATACTGCCTTGTTCGGAATAACCTCGCTCTGCGCGCTTGCCCACGCACCCAAACGGCTCTGATACGGGCGGCTCTCAAAATATTCGTCCGACAACTTCTCCGCCAGCCTTTCAACACGCCCTTCCACGCGCACCTGACGCTCCAGCTCCGGCCAAAAAAACGTCATCGCCGCAAATGGATGAGCATCCAGCGAACGCCCCTTGCGGCTGTGATAATTCGTAAAGAAAACAAAACCTTCAGAATTAACTTCCTTCAGCAGCACCATACGGCTATTGGGTCTGCCGCATCCGTCGACCGCTGCCACATTGACCGCCGTCGGCTCGTTGACCTGTGCACGTACCGCCTCGTCCAACCACCGCTCAAACTGCTCGATCGGATTGTCGGCGCAATCGCCTTCCGACAATTCCCGTTTGCTGTAATCTTCCCGAATATTGTGCAAATCCATTTACCGCTCCTCTTATCATTTGAAAGATTCTACTCCCGCACATAAACCGATTTCAACCGTTGCACAAACTTTATCCCGCTTCTCCAAACCTCAGGACACAACGATTTCATCCACAAACACGCCGCATAAGGTACAATATCGAACCGTCCGACTGAGGACGGCATTTTATCAACCCGTCCTGCCGCACACGCCGCAGAAGAACCGCCTTATCAGGCGAGTTAGGAAAAATTATGTCCAAACAGCCCACCAGCAAACGCCAATGGCGAGACGGCGCAGCCCCGTCTGCCAAGAAAACCGCCAAACCTTTCAAAAGCAAAGCCCGTCCCAAAGACGAAACGGGCAAAACCGCATCCCAACCTTACGGACAAAAAGCTACAGACGGCATCAAGCCGCAAAACGCCCCCAAACAGCGTGCTGCCAAAGCCAGAAAACTCGTCGTCCGCAATCCCAACCAAAAAATTATGGAACACGCGCGCGATTTGAAAGAACGCCGCAGCGACCTGTCGCGCATGGAACCCGAACGCCTGCAAAAAGTGCTTGCCGCGTCCGGCGTCGGCTCACGCCGCGAAATGGAAGAGTGGATTAACAACGGCTGGGTAACCGTCAACGGCAAAACCGCGCAACTGGGCGACAAAGTCACCCCCGACGACCACGTTACCGTCAAAGGCAGCATCATCAAGCTCAAATGGGCGGACCGCCTGCCGCGCATCATCCTGTATTACAAACAAGAAGGCGAAATCGTTTCCCGCGACGATCCGCAAGGCCGCGTCAGCATTTTCGACCGTCTGCCGCAGGCCGCCAGCAGCCGCTGGGTCGCCATCGGACGCTTGGATATCAACACCAGCGGCCTGCTCATCCTCACCACCTCCGGCGAACTCGTCCAACGTTTCGCCCACCCCAGCTTCGAAGTTGAACGCGAATACGCCGTGCGCGTACTGGGCGGGCTGACCACCGAACAAATGCGCAGCCTCACCGAAGAAGGTGTGATGCTCGAAGACGGCTTGGCAAAAGTCGAACGCATCTACGAACAAGGTGGCGAAGGTGCGAACAAATGGTACAACGTCGTAATTAAAGAAGGCCGCAACCGCGAAGTGCGCCGCATATTCGAAAGCCAAGGCCTCACCGTCAGCCGCCTCGTGCGCGTCGGCTTCGGCCCCATCGGACTGCCCAACCGCCTCAAACGCGGACAGTTCTACGAACTCAACCCCGCCGAAGTCGCCAACATCATCAAATGGGCGGACATGCTGCTGCCGGGCGAACGCCGCCGCAAAAAAGCCTGAAAGTAAAAATGCCGTCTGAAACGCCACACCTTCAGACGGCATAATTTCCCCATAATGCCAAGGATGCCCCGTGTTCGACTACCTCAAGCACAAAATCAAAACCTACGCCGTCAACCCCATTACCGGCATGGTTCACGAAAAACAGGAAGCACTTGCCCGCAAAACCGCCGAACGGGCCGCGACCATACTGTTTTGGCTGACTGCCGGACTGACCGGCATTTTCACCCTTATCCTCGCCTTGCTCAGCCTTTCCCTGCTTATCGGACAACTGCTGGGCAGCTATCTGTACGGCCTCTTCATCTTTACCGCCCTATTCATCCTGATTTTCCTCATCCTCCTATCCGTACGCAAGCGCATCGAAACCGCCGTCCGACAAGCACTGTTCCGCCTCCTCAAACCCCAGATCCCCCAAGAAAGCCAAAACGCAGACGGCATCACCGACAACACGGTACATTCCCTTCCCAACCAAGACAACCCGACCTGAAACAAAATGCCGTCTGAAACATCTGCTGTTTCAGACGGCATTTTATTCGGGCGTTTTCAGGAGAAAAGGTCGAGTGCTTTGACAAAGACCATCACCACGCCGTAGGTGAGCGGTATGACGGCCAATGCCCAACGCCACCAGACCGATATGCCGCCGCCGGAAACTTTTTCGCCCACAAGGTAAGCGTCGGATATGGCGGTTTCGTCATCGGGGTTGCCGCTGTGTGCGGCTGTCTTGATGTCTTTTTCGTGGTGTTTTTCGTGTACGGATTTAACGGCGAGGTTGCACAACAAACCGATAATCAGCAGGCCTGCCATGATGTACATGGTTACGCTGTATGCCTGTGCCGCCGGTATGCCGCTGTCGATTTGGCTTTGGCGTATGTAATTGACCAATACCGGGCCAATGACGGCGGCGGTTGACCAGGCCAGCAGGATGCGCCCGTGAATCGCGCCGACCTGATAGGTGCCGAACAGGTCTTTCAGGTAGGCGGGAATGGCGGCAAATCCGCCGCCGTACATGGAAATAATCACGCAAAAGCCGATGATGAACAGGGCTTTGCTGCCACCCTCGCCGATGGAGGGAACGGCGAAATACAGCAGCGAACCAAGTACGAAGAAGATGGTGTAGGTGTTTTTGCGTCCGATTTTGTCGGAAACGCTCGACCATAAAAAGCGTCCGCCCATGTTAAACAGGCTAAGGAGGCTGACGAAGCCTGCCGCCGCACCTGCGCCGACTGCCGCCTGCCTGCCTACGGAGGTTTCGGAAAAGAGTTCCTGAATCATCACGGATGCCTGACCCAATACGCCGATGCCGGCAGTTACGTTCAGGCACAATACCCAGAACAACAGCCAAAATTGCGGCGTTTTCATGGCTTGGGACACGTTGACATGATTGCTGCTGACCAGCTTGTTTTGCGTTTTCGGCGCGGTATAGCCTTCAGGTTTCCAGCCGTCGGCAGGTACGCGGATGGTAAACGCGCCGAACATCATCAGTGCGAGGTAAAGCAGGCCCAATACGGCAAAGGTTTCAACAACCCCGACTGAAGTGGCGTTTGAAAAGGCGTTCATCAGTGATACGGAAAGCGGAGAGGCCAGCATTGCGCCGCCGCCGAAACCCATAATCGCCAAACCGGTCGCCATACCCGGCTTGTCGGGAAACCATTTCATCAATGTGGAAACCGGCCCGATGTAGCCCAAACCCAAGCCTATGCCGCCGATGACGCCGTTGCCCAAATAAAGCAGGAAGAGGTTGTGCGTACTCACGCCGAATGCGGATACGAAGAAGCCCAGGCTGAAGCAGCAGGCGGCGGCAAATATGGCTTTGCGCGGCCCTACCCGTTCCATCCATGTGCCGAACAGGGCGGCCGACGCACCCAGCATCGCGAGTGCGATACTGAAAATCCAACCTACGGTCGTCAGCTTCCAATCTCCGGCCGCCGATTCGGTTATACCGATAAGTTTGGTCAGTGGCGCGTTGAATACGGAATAGGCGTAAATCTGCCCAATGGCAAGGTGCACCGCCAATGCTGCGGGCGGCACGAGCCAGCGGTTGAAACCCGGCTTGGCAATGCTTGCCTCACGGTCTAAAAACTTCATAACATCCTCTTTCTGTCAGTAAAACACGGTGAAAACTAAAATAAACGGTTCAGGCGAAGTCGAACAAGTCCTGCTGCCCTTGTTCTTTGGTTACGCGCACGTCGGTTTCTCCGTCGGCGAAGGTAATGTGCAGCTTCTGCCCCTGTTTCAAAACATCGGCGTTACGGATGACTTGTCCGCGTGTATTTTTGACGACGGAGAAGCCGCGTTCCAGAATGTGCTGCGGCGAAACGGCTTCAAGCAGGGAAGCTTGGGCAGCCAAACTTTGGCGGCGACGGGCGAGCAGCTGGCGGAAGGCGTGCGACAGGGCCGTCTGAAAGCGGTCGATGTCTTGCCGGTAAACGGAAACATTAGGACGGCAATGTTGCAGGGCTTGTGTTTGGCGTTCGAAACGGGCAGTGTGGGCGCGGAGGTTTTGCGTCATCGAGTAGGACAGGGTTTGCGCCAGTTTGTGGATGTAGGTGCGCTGTTCGTCGAGTTTTTGGCGCGGATGACGGATTTGCCGCGCCAGCCAGTCGAGTTTTTGGCTGGCATCGAAATAGCGTTGTTCCAAAACGGTTTTCAGACGGCCTTGCGCCTGGGCGAGACGATGTAGCGATTCTTGGCGGTTGGGGCTGACCAATTCTGCCGCACCGGTCGGTGTCGGTGCGCGCACGTCGGCAACAAAATCGGCAAGCGTGAAATCGGTTTCATGGCCTACGCCGCTGACGATCGGAATCGCGCAGGCTTCAATGGCGCGTACGACCGGTTCTTCATTAAATGCCCACAAGTCTTCAATGCTGCCGCCGCCGCGACAGACAATCAACACGTCGCATTCGGCGTGTTGCGATGCGGTTTTAATCGCTTGTGCGATTTGTAACTCGCTGCCTGTGCCTTGAACGGGTGTCGGATAAACGATAACGGGGATTTCGGGCGCGCGGCGTTTCAAGGTGGTTACAACATCGCGCAAAGCCGCCGCCGCCAGGCTGGTTACGATGCCGATACATTGAGGGCGGGCAGGCAACGGTTTTTTGCGTTCCGCCGCAAACGCACCTTCCGCCTGCAACTGCGCCTTCAACCGCTCATAGGCTTCGTAAAGCTGCCCCAAACCTTTGAGCCGTACTTCGTTTACGGTAATTTGAAATTCGCCCCGCGCTTCATAAATACTGATTTTTCCTGATACTTCGATATGGTCGCCTTCTTTCAAAGGCTTCGCCAAACGCGCCGCCGCACCTTTGAACATCGCGCAACGCACCTGCGCGCGGCTGTCTTTGAGCGAAAAATAATAATGTCCGCTGGCAGCACGGGTTAGGTTGGATACCTCGCCGGCAATCCACAAACCGGCAAGGTGGTTTTCCAAAAGACTTTTGGCAAATGCGTTCAACTCGGAAACGGACAACACGTCAGAATGAAGAAAATCAGACATCGAATCAATCAAATAGTAAAAAATATGAATATATTTTGAAGCCTAAGGCGGTATTAAACCGTCTAAATTGTCAACAATATTATAACATGCACCACCTTGGCGGCCGCTTTTTTCCATATGACTTTTTTAAGCGGAGGCTAGAAAAAATGTTCATAAATTTGCCTGCAATCTATTCAAATTGAACCGCCGACAAGCTATGATGCAGGTATTTCCGACAGGAGGAACCATGGATACGCAAGCGGTTATCACACATATCGCCCGATGGTTGGACGAATACGCCGCTCAGGCAAATGTAAAAGGATTCGTCGTAGGCGTTTCCGGCGGCATCGATTCCGCCGTCGTCTCCACACTCGCCGCCCGCACCGGCCGCACCACGCTGCTTCTGGATATGCCGATACGCCAACACCCCGACCAGCTTGAGCGGGCAAGGCTACACATCCGCAATCTGCAACGGCAATATGCCAATGTAAGCGCACAAACGGTCGATCTGACCGACACCTTCCAGACCTTTGAACAAACCGTCGGCGTTCATCAGACGGCATTTGACAATCAACCGCTTTCCCTCGCCAACGCCAGAAGCCGCCTGCGTATGCTAACCCTGTACTACTACGGGCAGATACATGGACTGCTGGTTACGGGGACAGGTAATAAAATTGAAGATTTCGGCGTGGGATTTTTTACCAAATACGGCGACGGCGGCGTGGACATCAGCCCGATTGCCGACCTGACCAAAACGCAGGTTTACCAGCTTGCCGAAGCATTGGGCGTGGACGAGGCGATTCAAAAAGCCCCTCCGACCGACGGCCTGTGGGATACGGAACGCACCGACGAGGAACAGATGGGCGCAAGCTATCCCGAACTGGAGTGGGCAATGGGCGTGTACGGTACGCGCAAACCCAAAGATTTTGAAGGGCGGCAGCGCGAAGTTCTAGAAATCTATACGCGGCTTCACCGCGCTATGCAGCACAAAATCAACCCAATTCCCGTGTGCCGCATTCCGCCCGAATTGCTGGGCTGAAATATGAAAATGCCGTCTGAAACGGAAAACCGTATTTCAGACGGCATTGAAATATCCGACTCCTATCCCTTAAGAATCGAGTACGCGGGCAAACAGAATATCGTTTTCCAAATGAATGTGGTCGTTCAAATCCTCTACCATTTCTTTGGCCAAAGCGTAAAGCCGCGTCCAGCTTCCGCAAGCTCCTTCGGGCGCTTGGAAATTATCGGTCAGCTCTTTGAGCCGTGCGATGGCGCGGTCGTGTTCTTCATGTTCGTGCATCATCACGCTGATGGGCATCGCCGCACCCCGACCAACACCCTGATTAATCATCGGAAACAGCATCCTTTCCTCTTTCATCATATGCATCAGCAGTTCGTTCTGCATATAGGCAAGCAGCTCGGCAATTTCCGCCGGAAAGGTATCGGCATGAACTTGGGCCACTTTTTGCGCCAGCGGCACCAATTCTTCAAATTGTGCACGGTGTACATTGTGGTAGCGTTGCAGGATATGATCGACAGTCGCACTAAAGGGAGCAGTTTCCCAAACGGAAAAATCAGTCATGGCAGGGTTCCTTTTATAGGGTTTTAGGGTTTATTTTTAACATTCATATTTTAAGAATCTATTTAAACAAAGCATACACCGCCCGCGCGCTTCTGTACAGCCTCAAACATATTTATTACATTTTGATAATAAAAGTAATTTTCAGAAATATAATGCAACCCGTTCCATCGACTGAATTTGCAAAGACGATGGGGGCGGTACAAAAAAACTATTATCCGAACATCCCCCTTGAAATTTTTGCGTTCAAGCCCTATTCTGCACACTATCCCACTAATCCAAACCTAAAAGGAAAATTTGATGAGCAGCGAATTGATTGTACACACCAGCGATGCCGCTTTTGAAAAAGACGTTTTAAATGCAGATATCCCCGTCCTGCTGGACTTTTGGGCTCCTTGGTGCGGCCCCTGCAAAATGATTGCCCCTATTTTGGACGATATCGCCGCCGAATTCGAAGGCCGTCTGAAAGTAGTCAAACTCAATATCGATGACAATGAAGCCACCCCGTCCCGTTTCGGCGTACGCGGTATTCCGACCCTGATGGTATTCAAAAACGGCGAAGTCGTCGCTACCAAAGTCGGCGCATTGGCAAAAGGTCAGCTGACTGCCTTTGTTGAGGCTTCCATCGCCTAACGGCAATATGAAAAAAAGCCGCCGGAATTTAATCCGGCGGCTTTTTTTGTTTTAAGCCTTTTTACGGATTTCCCAGCATTGATGGATTTTTTTGTTGCGGAAATCGTCGGGAACGGACTGTTTGGAAATGTCTTTGACGGCGTATTGTTCCGCGACCGAATCGTCCAACACAAAGCTGCGCAGGTTGTTGGAGAAGTACAAAATACCGTCTGAAACGAGCAGGCTCATTGCGCCTTCAATCAGCTTTTTATGGTCACGCTGGATGTCGAGAATATCGAGCATCTTTTTGCTGTTGGAGAAGCTGGGCGGATCCATGACGATGAGATCGAACTGTTTGCCTTCGGCGGCGGCGTTTTGCAGGTATTGGAACACGTCGGCGCGGACGATTTGGTGTTGTTCGGGGCTGATGCCGTTGAGTTCGAAATTGCGTTTTGCCCAGTCCAGGTAAGTGTTGGATAAATCGACGGTTTCGCTGGATACCGCGCCGCCGGTTGCGGCATAGACGGTGAAGCTGCCGGTGTAGGAAAACAGGTTGAGGAAGCGTTTGCCTGCTGCGGTTTCGCCGACTTTTTTACGTGTGTTGCGGTGGTCGAGGAAAAGGCCGGTATCGAGGTATTTGTCGAGGTTGACCCAAAACTTACGGCCGTTTTCAGTGATGACGAAATCGTCGCCGGTTTTGCCGGTTTTCTCGTATTGCTGCAAACCTTTTTGACGTTCGCGGCGTTTGAGGTGGATTTGTTCGGGCGCAAAGCCGGTAACGAAGGCGAGGGCTTCCAATACTTCGGTAAGCCACGCTTCGTATTCTTCGGGCTGCATCAGCCAGCCGGTATCGTATTCCTGAAGGTGGATTTGGTCGCCGTAAACATCGACGGCAAAGGGGAATTGGGGAATGTCGCGGTCGTAAATGCGCCAGGCTTCAATGCTGTTGCGTTTCGCCCATTTCATGAGGTGTTTGATGTTTTTGCCCATGCGGTTGGCGAAGGGTGTGATGTCGGTCATGGTTTCAGACAGCCTGAATGAGTATTGGGAAGGATTTGGATTTTAACGCACTTGATGCTTTTTTTCTTGACCATTGTTCATAAAATCGATATTATCCGCCACTCGCCTTTTTATACGAAGCCATCGTCTTCCAACCTAAACCGCCGTTTCGGGCGCGTTTCTTTTATTGCTTGCATATTTGCCAAGCCTTTCTGTGCAGGTTGTCGTCGATGTTAACCACAAGCAAGATGCTTGCGACAACCCTGTAACTTCACATTTTCCGTATCGTTACTTTCCTTTGCTTCAGGTCGTCTGAAAACCGTTCAGACGTGCGCGTTGTTGTCTCTTTAGGATAGCCATGTCTATTAAATTTGCCGATTTGAACCTTGATAAAAACATTTTGTCCGCCGTGAGCAGCGAGGGTTACGAAAGCCCGACTCCGATTCAGGCGCAAGCCATTCCGTTTGCTTTGGAAGGCCGCGACATCATGGCTTCGGCACAAACCGGCTCCGGCAAAACCGCCGCCTTCCTGCTGCCAACGTTGCAGCGGCTGACCAAACGCAGCGAAAAACCGGGCAAAGGCCCGCGCGCATTGGTGTTGACGCCGACCCGCGAATTGGCGGCGCAAGTCGAGAAAAACGCGCTGGCGTATGCCAAGAATATGCGTTGGTTCCGCACCGTCAGCATCGTCGGCGGCGCATCGTTCGGCTACCAAACCCGCGCCCTGAGCAAACCGGTTGACCTGATTGTCGCCACGCCGGGCCGTCTGATGGACTTGATGCAAAGCGGCAAAGTCGATTTCGCCCGCTTGGAAGTGCTGATTCTGGACGAAGCCGACCGCATGTTGGATATGGGCTTTATCGACGACATCGAAACCATCGTCGAAGCCACCCCGGCCGACCGTCAGACTTTATTGTTCTCCGCCACCTGGGATGGCGCGGTCGGTAAACTGGCGCGCAAACTGACCCAAGACCCTGAAGTCATTGAAGTCGAACGCGTGGACGATCAAGGCAAAATCGAAGAGCAGCTGCTGTACTGCGACGATATGCGCCACAAAAACCGCCTGCTCGACCACATCCTGCGCGACGCCAACATCGACCAATGCGTGATTTTCACGTCCACCAAAGCCATGACCGAAGTCATCGCGGATGAATTGTACGAAAAAGGTTTCGCCGCAAACTGCCTGCACGGCGACATGCCGCAAGGCTGGCGCAACCGCACGCTGATGGATTTGCGCAAAGGCCGCTGCAAAATTTTGGTTGCCACCGACGTTGCCGCCCGCGGTATCGACGTACCGACCATTACCCACGTCATCAACTACGACCTGCCGAAACAGGCGGAAGACTACGTTCACCGCATCGGCCGTACCGGTCGCGCAGGCCGTACCGGTATCGCGATTACTTTTGCCGAAGTAAACGAATACGTCAAAGTACACAAAATCGAAAAATACATCGGCCGCAAATTGCCTGAGCTGACCATCGAAGGCATGGAACCGACCCGCAAGCGCAAATCCGCAAGCGGCAAGCCGAAAGGCAAAGGCGGCTGGAGCGAGAGAAAATCCGGCGGCTGGCGCGGCGATAAGAAACCGGGTAAAGAAGGCTTCGGCGGAAATTCACGCGGCGAAGGCCATAAAAAAGACGGTTTCAAAAAAGACGGCTTTAAGAAGGACGGTTTCAAGAAATCTGACGGTTTCAAAAAAAGCGGCGAAGGCTTCAAAAGCAAACGCCCAAACAACGGTTCTTTTACTGGAAAAGGCAGCAGCCGCTATAAAGACCGCTGAACCCGCCTGATACTTTCTTACTGAAAACAAGATGCCGTCTGAAACATATTTCCGTTTCAGACGGCATTTTACTAGCCGGCCAATTGGTCGGAATTGCAACCGTATATTTTGGCGAATTATTCGTGCGTTTATGTTTGAGGGCGTGAGCCTTGTTTTTCGGTTTGGCTTAACGCGGCTTGGCTGATACCTGCTTTTTGGGCAGCTTTGCTTTGTGTCATGCCCCAGTAGATGCACCATTCGGCAGCTGTTCTTACCCGACAGATTAAACATACAGTTACCGGCAGACGACGGCGAAAACGATACAAAAATGCCGTCTGAAACCCTTCAGACGGCATTGCGGCAACGGATTTACCTCCTCCTGCCGAAACCGCGCATGGCCGGACGACGGTAATTGGCGGGCGGGCGTGTTGTCGGACGGTAACGCTGTGGTTGCGCCGCCTGTTGTTTTGCCCGTAGGCTTCGCGTGTTCAAATCCCTACTGGTGCGTGCATTGGGGCGTGCAGATTGATGGTAGGCTGCACGTGCGCGTCGGGCGACAGGACTGTTTTGATTGCCTGCCTGCATAAATTTACTTGACAATGCATTCCCGATAAACGCGCCCGCCGCCGCACCAACCAAGCTTTGCAGCAGCCAGCTTCCTGTCGATTGATCATAGATATATTGCTGCCCGTCCTTTCCGGTTACAGGCTGCCCATTGTTTCCGTTTGCCAATGCATCGGCTGGGATGGTTTCTTTCACTGCATCCGGTGCCAATTGGTATACCGTATCGTCTGCCTGTTGCTCAAGTTGCTGTTGCAGGGCCTCAATCTGTTTCTGCTGCTGTTCGAGTTGCGCCTGCATATCGTCTTTGCAGGCCGTCAGTGTCAATATCGCGATAAGTGCGGCTGCGGTCAGTTTGTTCATGTATGTCCTGTTTATTTGTGAATTCGGTTTTATTGTATCGTTGCCGACATATTTATCAAGTATGCAGACAGGAAAATTTATTTATATAAAACCGTTACAGAGGCAGTAGTTTCAGCCTGCGGGCAAACTCAATACTGTTTGCGACAAGGCTGCCCTTGTTTTCTGCCTTAATTTCGGTTTCGACAGTCAGTAGATGACTGTTTTTACACTTATTCAGGCTTAATTCGGCTTGGGCTGGAGTAAAAAACAGATGGTGTTTTTCAGCAAAACGGCGGGCACGGTTATTTGCAGTTTTCAAAACCTGGGACAGAGATACATCCAAATGAAAGCAGCGTACGCCTAAAACCAAAATCCGTGCGGCAAAAAAATCGGCGGCATCGGTAAATTCGGCAGGGCTGGTACTGCTGAAATCATGCCGTTCGGCGGCAATCATGGTTGCAACGGTACGGACTTGCGGAATCATTGATTCGCTAATAAGCGTCCCACCCTGACCTGCATCAAGAAACGCAGGGGAAAAATCTTGCGCATCATCGACAATAATGCTGCAAGTATGAAGGATTTCACTTTGTTCGGCGGTTTGAGGCATTGCATTCATGGTCATATTCCTGATTCTGTCGTCTGTAGTCCGAATCGGGCGACCTGCCTTTGAGAGGTAACAAAAAAGCCGCCCTGTTCCGAGCGGCCTGTTTTGCGTAAATATACTAAGTGTTTCAAGCAAGCGCAAAAAAGTACCGCACGTTTGTGTGGCACCAATAAAAACAAACAGATGAAAACGCTTGAATTTGCATGATAAATTTAGATATCTGGAAATTTGATATTCCCGCATTGTAAACAAAGTTCCCCCCTTTTTCAACAACGCCACCTAAAACATTACAAAAAAATAATTAATTCACTGATTTAAATATAATTTATTTTATTAAACTGCTACCACCCTCAAACAAACCACCGATTTCACCGATAACCCGACCTTGCCTTACTCAAACAATACGCCGGTCGGAATGAAACCTCAGCCCGCGTCCGAATATTCCGTTTGAAAGCCCTGTATCATACTGAAACACAATATGCTCATTTTAGCGGAAGACCGTGATACCTTGCCCGCTCCGTTTTCATTGCTGAAGGCAAAAATCCTACAAACGGCCTGAAGATACCGACGGATTTGCCCACACACCCAATCATCTGTAACAAAATGCCGTCTGAAGGCAGGAAGCCTTCAGACGGCATCAAAGAGCAAACCGCTTTTTATACTTATTCCCGTGTGGTAAAAACGGTTTTAATACCCGCTCGGAACTAGGATTCGAATATCAATTCCGGCTCTTTACCTTCCTCAATAACCGCCTCGCCGACAACCACTTTTTTCAAACCTTTCAAATCAGGCAGGCGGTACATGGTATCCAACAGGCAGCGTTCGACGATGGACCTCAGACCGCGTGCCCCGGTTTTACGTTCCATTGCCTGACGGGCAATGCTGCGCAAAGCGTTTTCTTCAAATTCCAACTCGACGTTTTCCATGCCGAACAAAGCTTGGTACTGCTTGACCAAAGCATTTTTCGGCTCGGTCAAAATATTAATCAGCGCGTCCTCATCCAGTTCTTCTAGTGTTGCAATCACGGGCAAACGTCCGATTAATTCCGGAATCAGGCCGAATTTAATCAAATCTTCCGGTTCAACAATACCGAATAGCTTGGTAATGTCGGCATTTTCGTCCTTGCTGTGAACGGACGCACCGAAACCGATACCGCCTTTCTCTGTGCGCTGGCGAATCACTTTTTCCAAGCCTGCAAACGCACCGCCGCAGATAAACAGGATGTTGGTGGTATCGACGTTGATAAATTCCTGATTCGGATGCTTGCGGCCGCCTTGGGGCGGAACGCTGGCTACCGTACCTTCAATCAGTTTCAGCAAGGCTTGTTGCACACCTTCGCCGGATACGTCGCGGGTAATCGACGGGTTGTCGCTTTTGCGTGAAATTTTATCGATTTCGTCGATATAGACAATGCCGCGCTGGGCTTTTTCGACATCGAAATCACATTTACCCAAAAGCTTGGTAATGATTTGCTCGACGTCTTCACCGACATAACCTGCCTCGGTCAGCGTGGTTGCGTCCGCCATCACGAACGGTACGTCCAGTTTGCGCGCCAAAGATTGCGCCAGCAGGGTTTTACCCGATCCGGTCGGGCCGATAAGCAGGATGTTGGATTTCGACAATTCGACATTACCGCCGGCTTTAGGATGGCGCAGGCGTTTGTAATGGTTGTACACCGACACCGCCAAAGCTTTCTTGGCTTGTTCCTGACCGATAACGTGGTCGTTAAGGTTGGCGACGATTTCGGCGGGTGTGGGCAGCTTGCCGGGCTCTTCCGATGTCTGTCCGACACTTTCCGAAGGCGTGCCGTCATTTCCGTCTTCATACAATATTTCAATACAGTTTGAGACGCACTCGTCGCAGATATAGGCGTTTTCGCCCTCAATCAAATGTTTGACGTGTTGTTTGGATTTTCCGCAAAAGGAACAGGTACGGTTTTCGTTGGACATAAGTTTTCTTTACAATAATTCGTTACGGAAACGGCATGCGCCGTAATCGGGTTGCCAAGTATATTCTGTTATCGCACAGAAAAAAACTCAATTTGTTATAATACAATTAAATTGAATTTTTCACACGGCAATCATGCCGTCTGAAGTCAAACCTAAGGACATCCATGAGAAAACCCCAACGCGGCTATGCCCGCCAAGACCGTGTCAAAGAACAAATCATGCGCGAGCTTGCCGAACTCGTCCGTACCGGACTGAAAGACCCCCGCGCCGGCTTCATCACCATCAACGAAGTCGAAGTCACTCGAGATTACAGCCATGCCACCGTGTTCTATACGGTGTTAAACCAAGACGCGCGCGAAATTACGGAAGAAGTGCTGGAACACGCACGCGGACACCTCCGCAGCGAATTGGCCAAACGCATCAAACTGTTCAAAATCCCCGAACTCCATTTCAAATACGACGAATCCTTGGAGCGCGGTATGAACCTGTCTGCCCTTATCGATCAAGTGGCGGCGGAAAAACCCGTCGAAGACTGACGGATATGCCCATGCCGTCCGAACATCGAACCATGAATACAGGCAAACCCCAAAAACGTGCCGTCAACGGTGTTTTGCTCTTGGACAAACCCTCCGGCCTTTCCAGCAACACCGCGCTGCAAAAAGCGAGGCGTTTGTTTCATGCCGAAAAAGCCGGGCATACTGGCGTACTCGATCCTTTGGCAACCGGACTTTTGCCCGTCTGCTTCGGCGAAGCGACCAAGTTCGCCCAATATCTGATTGATGCCGACAAAGCCTACACCGCCACGCTGAAACTCGGCGAAGCCAGCAGCACGGGTGATGCCGAAGGCGAAATCGTTGCCACCGCCCGTGCCGATATTTCCTTAGCCGAATTTCAGACGGCCTGCCAAGCACTGACAGGTAACATCCGCCAAGTGCCGCCGATGTTTTCCGCCCTCAAGTACGAAGGCAAACCGCTGTACGAATACGCCCGCAAAGGCATCGTCATCGAACGCAAAGCGCGCGACATCACCATTTACACCATCGATATTACCGAGTTTGACGCGCCCAAAGCCGTGATAAGCGTGCGTTGCAGCAAAGGCACCTATATCCGCACCCTCAGCGAAGACATCGCCAAACACATCGGCACGTTCGCCCACCTGACCGCCCTGCGCCGCACCGAAACCGCCGGCTTTACCATCGCCCAAAGCCACACGCTTGAGGCCTTGGCAAATTTGAACGAAACAGAACGCGACAGCTTGCTGCTACCCTGCGACGTATTGGTTTCACACTTTCCCCAAACCATTTTAAACGATTATGCGGTCCATATGCTCCGCTACGGACAACGTCCGCGTTTCGAGGAAGACCTACCTTCCGACACGCCGATACGCGTTTACACTGAAACCGGAGAGTTTGTCGGTTTGGCAGAATATCAAAAGGAAATATGCCGTCTGAAAACGTTGCGGCTGATGAATACTGCGGTATCCGCAGCCTGAGTGGGAATTAAAAATATGATGCCGTCCGAACCCTGTGTTCAGACGGCATCATATTTTTCAGTATCTAAACCGTTTCCTTACCCCAATCTTTACCCCTTAAAATCGAGGCATCGACATCTTGAATATCGCGGTGTCCCGTAAACGCCATAGATATATCCATTTCTTTATACAGGATTTCCAGCGCACGGGTAACGCCTTCTTCACCATACGCACCCAAACCATACAGAAACGCCCGGCCTATCATCGTACCTTTCGCGCCCAAAGCCCATGCTTTGAGGATGTCCTGACCGCTGCGGATACCGCTGTCCATCCAAACCTCGATGTCGCTGCCCACTGCGCTGACAATGTCGGGCAAGGCCTTGATGGCCGATACGGTATCGTCAAGCTGTCGGCCGCCGTGGTTGGAAACGACCAATGCGTCCGCGCCGCTTTTCGCTGCTTTTTCCGCGTCTTCGGGTTCCATAATGCCTTTGATAATCAGCTTGCCACCCCACAAATCTTTAATGCGGGCGACGTCGTCCCAGCTCAGGCGCGGGTCGAATTGTTCGGAAGTCCATGAAGACAGCGAAGACAAATCGCCGACGTTTTTTGCATGACCGACGATATTGCGGAACGTGCGGCGTTCCGTGTTCAGCATTTTCATACACCATTCAGGCTTGGTCGCCAGATTGATTAAATTGGCGATGGTCGGTTTCGGCGGTGCAGACAGGCCGTTTTTGATGTCTTTGTGGCGTTGACCTAAAACCTGCAAATCGGCGGTCAAAACCAACGCCGAACACTTGGCATCTTTCGCGCGCTTAATCAGGTTTTCCATAAACTCGCGGTCGCGCATCACATAAAGCTGAAACCAAAACGGCGCGCTGGTGTTCTCGGCAACGTCTTCAATCGAGCAGATGGACATGGTAGAAAGCGTAAATGGAATGCCGAACTTCTCCGCCGCCCGCGCCGCCAAAATTTCACCGTCGGCGTGCGCC
This sequence comes from Neisseria sp. RH3002v2f, assembly GCF_014596375.1. NCBI lineage: Bacteria > Pseudomonadati > Pseudomonadota > Betaproteobacteria > Neisseriales > Neisseriaceae > Neisseria > Neisseria sp. RH3002v2f. The sequence goes on along the minus strand of NZ_MAYZ01000012.1, from coordinate 314,247 downwards.
ATGCCGGTAAAGCCCGTCGGCGCAATCGCCACCGGCATCTTTACATCCTGACCAATCATTTTGGTCTCTAAACTACGGCCTTCCATATTGACCAATACCTTTTGGCGAAATCGGATATCTTTGAAATCCGAAGTGTTTTCGCGGTAGGTGGTTTCCGTCCAAGAACCTGAATCGATGTAATCGTAAAACATGCGCGGCATCTTGCGCTTGGCGACAAGGCGCAGGTCTTCGATACAGGTCATTTTGCTCAAATCGCGTTTCATTATTGATTGCCTCTGTTAAGGGGTTGCTTATGGATTGCGCCGCCTAAACAGGCAGGTTGGTTTAAGACAGACTTTTACAATACCATAATGATTTAGTATGAATTAGATAATCTATATCAATCTCAATTATAAAGCAAATGGTTTTAACCCTGCCAAAAGTGGGGCGATAGCAATTTTCAGACGGCCTCTGATTCAAGTTACAGATAAAAAAGAGAAATCTTTAGACGGATAAAAATCAGTTCGCACAGTCATTTAAACAAACAATCGGAAGATTCTTGAATATACTTGACCGAATCACTCAGATATTAGACAATCAAGCCACTAACTATAAGAACGCCGGCACAGGCAACTACCATGAGACTGACCACAAAAGGGCGTTTTGCCGTTACCGCCATGATTGATTTGGCGATGAACGCGCAAACTGGCGCCATCAAACTCAGCGCCATCAGCGAACGCCAAAGCATTTCGCTTTCCTATCTCGAACAATTATTCAGCAAACTGCGGCGTGCCGGACTGGTTGAAAGCCTGCGCGGACCCGGCGGCGGCTACATCCTCGCCGCCCCTCCCGCACAAATCAACATCGCCCAAATCATTTCCGCCGCCGAAGACAAACTGGACGCCACCCAATGCAGCAACAAAGCCAACTGCCACCACGGTGCTCCCTGCCTGACGCACGACCTTTGGGAAAACTTGAACAAAACCATCAACGATTACCTCAGTAGCGTTACCCTGCAAAGCATCATCGAACAGAAAAACAGCGATGACGGCAGCCACGTCATCCAATTTACACATATCCATTAAGTACATTACAGAAAAAGAAAGAGCAAACCATGGCCGTCAAAACCCCCGTTTATCTCGACTACGCCGCCACCACCCCCGTTGACAAACGCGTTGCCGAAAAAATGATTCCCTATCTAACCGAAACCTTCGGTAACCCCGCTTCCAACAGCCACGCATTCGGCTGGGAAGCAGAAGAAGCCGTCGAAAAAGCCCGCGCCGACATCGCCGCCCTGATTAACGCCGACTCTAAAGAAATCGTTTTCACCAGCGGCGCAACCGAGTCTAACAACCTCGCCATCAAAGGCGCGGCGCACTTCTACAAATCTAAAGGTAATCACCTCATTACTGTAAAAACTGAGCACAAAGCCGTGCTCGATACTATGCGCGAACTCGAACGCCAAGGTTACGAAGTAACTTACCTGGACGTACAAGAGAACGGTTTGGTTGATTTGGACGTACTGAAAGCCGCCATCCGCGACGACACCATCCTCGTTTCCGTAATGTGGGTAAACAACGAAATCGGCGTGGTGCAAGACATTCCCGCCATCGGCGAAATCTGCCACGAACGCAAAATCATCTTCCACGTTGATGCTGCCCAAGCCTGCGGCAAAGTGCCTGTTGACGTAGAAGCAGCCAAAATCGACCTGCTGTCCATGTCCGGTCATAAAGTGTACGGTCCTAAAGGCATTGGTGCCCTGTACGTCCGCCGCAAACCCCGCGTCCGCCTCGAAGCCCAAATGCACGGCGGCGGCCACGAGCGTGGTTTCCGTTCCGGTACCTTGCCGACCCACCAAATCGTCGGCATGGGCGAAGCCTTCCGCATTGCCAAAGAAGAATTGGCACAAGACACTGCTCACTACCTGAAACTGCGTGATATCTTCCTCAAAGGCATCGAAGGCATCGAAGAAGTCTACATCAACGGCGACCTCGAACACCGTGCTCCGAACAACCTGAACGTCAGCTTCAACTTCGTCGAAGGCGAAAGCTTAATTATGGCAGTCAAAGAACTCGCTGTATCTAGCGGCTCCGCCTGCACCTCCGCCTCGCTCGAACCCAGCTACGTCCTGCGCGCGCTCGGCCGTAACGACGAACTGGCGCACTCTTCCCTGCGCATCACCTTCGGCCGCATGACCACCGAAGAAGAAGTGCAATTCGCGGCAGAACTGATCAAATCCAAAATCGGTAAACTGCGTGAACTGTCGCCGCTGTGGGAAATGTTCAAAGACGGGATTGATTTGAACTCGATTGAATGGGCGGCACATTAACCCGCTACCCTGCAATGCCGTCTGAAATTTCAGACGGCATCTAGGAAAACAGACCGTTCCAATCCAATCAAGAGAAAAATATGAAAGATCAAGATTTCGATTTAGACAACCTCGACAACCTGCTGGACGATTTCGACGGCGTTACCGTGGAAGGCGGCGTTGATTCGGAAAATGACGACGGCTGCGAAGGCGGCGCGTGCAAAATCTAACTCAGGCCGTCTGAAAACAGGCAAACAAACCACTTAAATCATCAAAAACATTAAGGAAACCACATCATGGCATACAGCGATAAAGTAATCGACCACTACGAAAACCCACGCAACGTCGGCACTTTCGACAAAAACGACGAGTCCGTCGGCACCGGCATGGTCGGCGCTCCCGCCTGCGGCGACGTGATGCGTCTGCAAATCAAAGTAAACGATGAAGGTATTATTGAAGATGCCAAATTCAAAACTTACGGCTGCGGCTCGGCCATCGCTTCGTCCAGCCTGATTACCGAGTGGGTCAAAGGCAAAAGCTTGGATGATGCACTGGCAATCAAAAACAGTGAAATCGCCGAAGAGTTGGAATTGCCGCCGGTAAAAATCCACTGCTCCATTTTGGCGGAAGACGCGGTAAAAGCGGCCGTTGCCGACTACCGTAAACGTCAGGAAAACAAATAACCCTGTTTTCCAGATACTTAGTTTGCGGACATTAATGCCTAAATCGGCTTGATAGGTACCAACTGCCATATAAGCGCGCTTACCCCTTCAAAATCAAAGGAGGCAAAATGCCTTTTAGCGATGAAGAAGCCCAATCCCTGCTTGCCGTCAAAGGCATAGGCAAAACTGTATTGCAGCGTTTGCAGCAAATGGGTTTGGATGATGTTGCCACGCTGGCGGCAGCGGATGTGGACGATGTTTTGGAACAAGGTACAAAATTGACCGGATCGACCTGTTGGAAAAACAGTCCGCAGGCAAAAGCCGCCGTTTCTACCGCGATAACATGGGCAAAACAGAAAATAATTGCGAAATGAGGAAAGAAGCATGATTACCATCACAGAAAATGCAGCCAAATACATCAACAATTACCTGACCAAACGCGGCAAAGGCTTGGGCGTACGCTTAGGTGTGAAAACCAGCGGCTGCTCGGGTATGGCATACAACCTTGAATTTGTCGATGAAGCGAACGAGGACGACCTGATTTTCGAAGAACACGGCGCGCGCATTTATATCGATCCGAAAAGCTTGGTTTATTTAGACGGCACGCAAGTCGATTACACCAAAGAAGGTTTGCAGGAAGGTTTCAAATTTGAAAACCCGAATGTCAAAGACTCCTGCGGCTGCGGCGAGAGCTTCCACGTTTAAGACATAAAAATGGCGGGACCGTATCAAAACCGTCCCGCCATTTTTTCGCTTCCTGCCTGTTGTAGCTGCCTTTGCCTTTTCTTTTCCGTTCCACCTTGTGTCGGAACAAATCGGATTTCACTAAGGCTTTTAAAGCATTGTCGCGTATTTTACCTTTATTGTGCTGCACTTTACCGCTCATATTCAGTCCTTTTGCTTAAGAAGCAGCGGATTATAAGGCAAAATCAGGTTTCTGCCGAACATTTCACATTCATTATCCCGCCATGTCTCAATATTTCACACTCTTCCAGCTTGAACCCGCTTTCGATATCGACGCCGAAAACTTGGAGCAAACCTACCGTGCCTTGGCTGCCCGTTTCCATCCCGATAAATTCGCTTCAGCTTCCGCTTTCGAGCAGAAACAGGCAGTAATGATGTCTTCCACCATCAACGATGCCTACCGTACCTTGAAAAATCCCATCGACCGCTCCGCATATCTGCTGAAGACATTGGGGATAGACGCCGACGCGCCGGAGCATACCTCTTTCGCTCCCGACTTCCTCATGCAGCAAATGGAATGGCGCGAAACGCTGATGGAGGCACGGGCAGAAAGCGACCTGAAAACCCTGGAAAATCTGAATGACGAAATCCGTGCCGAACAAGAAAAACTGTTCTGCGACCTGCAACAGTCATTCGCGCACCAAGACTACGACACCGCCGCACAACAAGTCCGCCAAGGCAGGTTTCTCGACAAACTCCGCAACGAAATCTCCTCCGCATTATAATCCGTACCGTGTTTCAGACGGCATACCCGCTCCATACGCCATGCCGTCTGAACATACCGGCTACCTGTCCACAACAGACAAAAGCCGTGGAGGAACATCCAAAAAATAACATTTGTTGCGGGAAACAATACCGAATCTCCGCCCATGCTCGCCCAATACCCGAAGCAAAACCTTCGTAATTTTAGAGCGTTCCTCAAGAAAGCGGTTCCAGAAGAAAATATACTGAGGCTTTACGGGATCCTCCTCCAACCATTTCCTCAGACTGACATCGTCCGACACCCTGTCACGCCGACCCGCATAGTCCGCCCATACCATTTCGGCAAATTCGCACTGACTGCCGCAGTCTATCTTCCTTCCCTCCAAACACAAACGTGCCATAACCAGGTAAATCGAGAACTGACGGGGCGACAGTCCGTCGACAACGACCGAACCGAAACGTAAAACACCATTTGCCGCATCAATTTCCACATCCACATCGTCCAACATTTCCTGAGTCCGGGAAACCGCTTGAGAAAACGTCCAATCCTCACCCAAAGCCCAATCTTCACACCGCTTCCTCATCCGCACAAACGGAATTTCAGCCAACATAACCTGCGCCTTGGAAGCATCCGCCATGCCGTACGGACGCGTGTTCAAAAAATGAGGTTTTTTCGGAGGGTAGAAAAATTCAGGATGCGTTTCAAAAACTTCTTCCACCAAAATATGAGACATCCTATCCTGCCTTCGTCCAAACAGCGAAAGCGCATAACCGATATAAAAAACCATAGACTTACGTCCGCTGGCCAAATTATTTCACATCAACAACACGACACAGCACCTTTCCCTCCATTTCATTTTACCAGCAGAACCTATTATGTACCGATACCGTCCCAAATACCTCCAAAACAAATTTGTGAAAGTGCCCCCATCTTTCAGACGGCATACCTGCAACCCGAAACACAGTTTTACGTTGAAATATGCTAAAATAAGCCACTATTTTTGCCAGCACGAAATATTAAAACCATGACCGACGCAACCATCCGCAACGACCACAAATTCGCCCTCGAAACCCTGCCGGTAAGCCTTGAAGACGAAATGCGCAAAAGCTATCTCGACTACGCCATGAGCGTCATTGTCGGGCGCGCGCTGCCGGACGTTCGCGACGGTCTCAAACCGGTACACCGCCGCGTGCTGTATGCCATGCACGAACTGAAAAACAACTGGAATTCCGCCTACAAAAAATCGGCGCGTATTGTCGGCGACGTCATCGGTAAATACCACCCCCACGGCGATACTGCCGTATATGACACCATCGTCCGTATGGCACAAGACTTCGCCATGCGTTACGTCTTGGTCGACGGTCAAGGCAACTTCGGCTCCATAGACGGGCTTGCCGCCGCAGCCATGCGCTATACCGAAATCCGCATGGCGAAAATCTCACATGAAATGCTGGCAGACATTGAGGAAGAAACCGTTAATTTCGGCCCGAACTACGACGGTAGCGAACACGAGCCGCTTGTACTGCCAACCCGTTTCCCCACACTGCTCGTCAACGGCTCGTCCGGCATCGCCGTCGGCATGGCGACCAATATCCCGCCGCACAACCTTTCCGATACCATCAATGCCTGCCTGCGCCTGCTCGATGCTCCCGAAACCGAAATCGACGAACTGATTGACATTATCCAAGCCCCCGACTTCCCGACCGGGGCAACCATCTACGGCTTGAGCGGGGTGCGCGAAGGCTATAAAACAGGCCGCGGCCGCGTCGTCATCCGCGCCAAGACCCATACCGAACCTATCGGCAAAAATGGGGAACGCGAAGCCATCGTTATCGACGAAATCCCCTATCAGGTCAACAAAGCCAAACTGGTTGAGAAAATCGGTGAGCTGGTCCGAGAAAAAACGCTGGAAGGCATTTCCGAGCTCCGCGACGAATCCGACAAATCCGGCATGCGTGTCGTTATCGAGCTGAAACGCAACGAAAATGCCGAAGTCGTCTTAAACCAACTCTACAAACTGACTCCGCTGCAAGACAGTTTCGGCATCAATATGGTAGTTTTGGTCGACGGACAACCGCGCCTGTTGAACCTGAAACAGATTCTCTCCGAATTCCTGCGCCACCGCCGCGAAGTCGTTACCCGACGTACGCTTTTCCGGCTGAAGAAGGCTCGCCACGAAGGGCATATTGCCGAAGGCAAAGCCGTCGCACTGTCCAATATCGATGAAATCATCAGGCTCATCAAAGAATCTCCCAACGCAGCCGAGGCCAAAGAAAAACTGCTTGCGCGTCCTTGGCGCAGTAGCCTCGTTGAAGAAATGCTGACGCGTTCCGGTCTGGATTTAGAAATGATGCGTCCGGAAGGATTGGCTGCAAACATTGGTCTGAAAGAACAAGGTTATTACCTGAGCGAGATTCAGGCAGATGCTATTTTACGCATGAGCTTGCGAAACCTGACCGGCCTCGATCAGGAAGAAATTGTCGAAAGCTACAAAAACCTGATGGGTAAAATCATCGACTTTGTGGACATCCTCTCCAAACCCGAACGCATTACCCAAATCATCCGCGACGAACTGGAAGAAATCAAAACCAACTATGGTGATGAAAGACGCAGCGAAATCAACCCGTTCGGCGGCGACATTGCCGATGAAGACCTGATTCCTCAACGTGAAATGGTCGTTACCCTAACTCATGGCGGCTATATCAAAACCCAGCCGACCACCGACTATCAGGCTCAGCGTCGCGGCGGGCGCGGCAAACAGGCGGCGGCCACCAAAGACGAAGACTTCATCGAAACCCTGTTCGTTGCAAACACACATGACTATTTGATGTGTTTCACCAACCTCGGCAAGTGCCACTGGATTAAGGTTTACAAACTGCCCGAAGGCGGCCGCAACAGCCGCGGTCGTCCGATTAACAACGTCATCCAGTTGGAAGAAGGCGAAAAAGTCAGCGCCATCCTCGCCGTGCGGGAATTCCCCGAAGACCAATACGTCTTCTTCGCCACCGCACAAGGTATGGTGAAAAAAGTCCAGCTTTCGGCGTTTAAAAACGTCCGCAGCCAAGGTATCAAAGCCATCGCGCTCAAAGAAGGCGATTACCTCGTCGGCGCCGCGCAAACCGGCGGCTCGGACGACATCATGCTGTTCTCCAACTTGGGCAAAGCCATCCGCTTCAATGAATACTGGGAAAAATCCGGCAACGACGAAGCGGAAGATACCGACATCGAAACTGAAATTTCAGACGACCTCGAAGACGAAACTGCCGACAATGAAAACGCCCTGCCAAGCGGCAAACACGGCGTGCGTCCGTCCGGTCGCGGCAGCGGCGGTCTGCGTGGTATGCGCCTGCCTGCCGACGGCAAAATCGTCAGCCTGATTACTTTCTCCCCCGAAGCCGAGCAAAGCGATTTGCAAGTATTGACCGCTACCGCCAACGGCTACGGCAAACGCACCCCGATTGCCGATTACAGCCGTAAAAATAAAGGCGGACAAGGCAATATCGCTATCAATACCGGCGAGCGCAACGGCGATTTGGTTGCCGCGACTTTGGTTAGCGAAACCGATGATCTGATGCTGATTACCAGCGGCGGTGTCCTGATTCGTACCAAAGTCGAACAAATCCGCGAAACCGGCCGCGCCGCTGCAGGTGTGAAACTGATCAATTTGGACGAAGGTGAAACCTTAGTATCGCTGGAACGTGTTGCCGAAGACGAGTCCGAATCCGATCTCTCCGACGCCTCTGTAATTTCCAGTGTAACCGAACCAGAAACCGGGAACTAAACATCATATCCCAATGCCGTCTGAAGATTCAGACGGCATTTATTTTATCCATCATCCATCCACCCCACTTCTCACAATCAAATTTGGAAACAGCTTCCCGTCTTCAAATCATCAAAAACATATCGCATCCTTTTCAACGTTGTAAGAAAACAACATTGTGAAAATATAAGTAATTTTTAATAAAAACAATATCTTGTTTAATAATTAGAAAAACATATAATACATATAAAATTCAAGTTTTGATAATCATTATTAAAATAATTAAAATATCCTCACTAACTAACCTAAGGATGAAAAATGAAAGGTAACAACTTACCTGTATTCCGATACAGCCTGATGGCACTTGCTCTGTCTGCCGGGTTTTCCCATGCGGACGGAAATTTCGGTTACAACCATACGGCCGAGCTGTCGGAAGTTAAAGTCAGCGGTACCGCCGTCAGTACCCGTACAAACCGCAACCAACTCGACCGTGAAACTGCAACCGATTTGAAACAGGTCATGAAAGACCAGATTGGTATGGATGTCGGCGGCGGCAACGGCGTGGCACAGTTTTACAGTATTCGCGGCGTAGGCGAAGACAAAATCAATTTGGATGTGGACGGAACCAGCCAATCTACTAAAATTTTCCACCACCAAAGCCGCTTCCAACTCGATCCGGCATTAATTAAAAGCATTAACGTAGAAAAAGGTACCGGTGCGGCAAGTTCAGGTATCGGTTCAGTAGGCGGCACCATCCGCGTAACCACTGTTGACGCCAAAGACTTATTGGTTGACGGAAAACCATTCGGCTTCAAATTGGGTTCGACAGTCAGCTCCAACAAAGGTACAGGCGGCAATGCCGCCGTCTATGCCTACCAAGACGGTTTTGATGCATTGTTTGCCGGCAACTTCCTGAACAACCGCGACTACAAAGACGGTGCGGGCAAAATCAATCAGGGCAGCAAACTGGAACAACACAGCTATTTGGGCAAACTGGGTTATGACTTCAACGAAGATCACGGCATCCGCCTGAGCTACCGCCAAGAATATCAAAAAGGCAACCGCACGGACAAAGCCGAATTCCAAACTGATACTGCTTATAAAGGCTTTGCCGGTACTGCCCAAAAAGAACAGTCATATAATTTGGAATATAAAGGCCGTCACGTCGGATTCTTAGACAAAATCGATGCCAACCTCTTCCAAATCCATACCGACGACTACAAACCGCCTAAAGGCGCGCCGGACGGCACACAAAAAAGCAACGAACTCGAATTGAGCAAAATCAAAGCAAAAGGTGCCAATCTTAACCTTGCCAGCACCTTGGGCGACGGCCATCTCGTCAAGTACGGTTTCAATTACCGTCATGAAAGTGCCAAATCTTCAGACAAAAGCCCTTGGCTGAAAATCCTGAAACTCAACGATGTCAATGACGAGAAAAAAACCGATTATGGCATCTATACCGAAGGCATTTGGAATCTGCATCCCGTAACCCTGACTACCGGTTTGCGTTATGATCATTTCAAATACACCGCAGCCAACGGTCAAAACGCTGCCGACGGTCAACTTAATCCGAGTGTGGGTATCATTTGGGATGTCAACGACAACTTCTCCCTCTTGGGCAACTTGAATCAGGCAAGCCGCTCCCCCCGCCTGAATGAAGCCCTACTTGCCAACGAACGCGCGGGCAATGCGGTCGATGTTGATAAAGATTTGAAAGCAGAAACAGCCCGACGTGCCGAAATCGGCTTCAAATGGCAGCAAAACGGCTTTAACCTGAGCGGAAGCGTATTCCATCAAAACATTAAAGACTTGGTGGTTTACCAATGGGCAAAAATTGACAACAAAAAGGCTGTCATTAACGAGCGCGGACGCATCTTCAACGGCGGCAAACTGACTACCAACGGCTACGAAATCGATGCATCCTATCGAAACGGCGGTCTGACCGCACGCTTAGGGGTATCCTACGTCAAACCGCGTTTGAAAGGCGAAATGTACTACGGCGAAAGCCCGATACTGGCAGAAGACCACGAAAGCTCGTTTACCTTCTGGAATACCGGTCGTCAATGGCTGACCGGCCTGTCCTACCGGTTTGAACAGCCTAAATTGGAAATCGGCTGGCGCGGACGTTATGCCCAAAGCACAAGCTTTACCGATGCAGCACGGAAAAAAGGTACGGTTAAATCCGTTAAAAACGGCTACGGCGTACACGACCTCTACGCCAACTGGCAGCCTTTGGGCAAAGACAATATGAACGTCAACTTTGCCGTCAACAATATCGGCAACAAAAAATACCGTTCACACAGCCAGCGCTTCCCCGACGGTGTGGCTCGCGTACCGTTCTACGAACGTGGCAGAGAGTTTATCTTCGGTCTGAACTACCGTTTCTGACCTGCCGTTTTAAAGCAATGCCGTCTGAAAACCTTTTCAGACGGCATTTTCGTTACAGACAAAAGCGAGGTTTTTTCATATCGGGTACGTAAACTTAACGGGAAAAGACCGGACTATATGACAAAATCGAGCAGGTAAAAATCTTCCTTACCAACCCCGCATTCGGGGCATTTCCAATCGTCGGGGATGTCTTCAAACTTTGTACCCGGAGCAAGTCCGTGTTCCGGATCGCCGAATTCTTCATCATAAATCCAGCCGCAAGGGCCGCACATATATTGCGCCATCTGTATTTCCTTGTGGTTTGCACCATGTCGTTATGGTTTTGATTCTATGATGCCGTCTGAAGCATACGGCCGCATCTATCCTGCCTGCGTGCGGTTTGCGCTTCAGACGGCATTTTCCGCCTGTTTATTTTGCGGCTTCGATTGCCGCTATCTCTTTGCGGAGGTGTTTGATTGCGGGGGTTACGATGGCAACGAACATTGCTTCGCGGACGCGCCGTTGTGCCGGACTGCGCATAAGGTAGCCTTTTGCGCCTGCATGCAGCGCGGCAGATTGCGAGGCTGCAAGGGCAAGTACGGCGGCGGCTTCGCGCAGCTTGAGGGTCGCCAATGTGTCCGGCGTGTTGTTCCATGCCAAGTCGGCGAGCCTTTCGGTTTCTACCCATGCGCCGTCCAACCTTGCTTTGAGGCTGTCATAACCGTCGTCGAGGTAACTGTTGACCTCGGCGTTGACGACATCGGCTATGCGGATGATGCTGAGGCTGCCGTCAATCACGCCCGCACCGATGCCGATTTGCAGCAAGATGAAACCTGCTTTGATGCTTTGGATATAGTCGGCAAACTGTTCGGGTGTGGCGATGATGTCTTCGTCGGGAATAAATACGTCTTTGAAATTCAGGCTGAAGGTGCGCGTACCTTCAAAGGCGCAAAATTCGGGGCAATTTTGCAGGCTTACGCCTTCCCATTGTCCGCCGGTAATAAACATGACGTAGCCGTCGCCGATCTGGGCGGTATTTGCCCAAATATGCTCTTCGCCGATATTAGACACCCACGGCAACGCACCGTTGACTGTGTAGCCGCCGTCCACGCGCTCGGCTTGAAGGTTGTGTTTTTCAATGCCGGCGAGGTGTTTGACGGTATTGGACATACCCGTACCCGCCAATACTTTGCCTTGCAGGATGTCGGCAAGGTATTTGTCTTTGACGGCTCGATTGGGTGCTTGATGCAGATACCACGCGCAAGCCGCCTGACACCACGCGCTGAACGAGGTGGCGCCGCATTCTTTGCTGATTTCGCGCAATACGGCGATTTGTGCGGCAAGCCCCAAGCCGTTGCCGCCTTCCTCCTGTGTGCCGACCGAGGCATAACCGCCGATAGTGCCGAGTTCACGCATAAATGCTTCGGGGTAGTATCCTTTGCGGTCGATGTCGTCAACAAGGGGTTTGAGCTTGGTTTTGACCAATTCGGCAACATTGGTAAGCAGGGTTTGGGTTTTCATGATTTTTCTCCTTTCGGCCGTACGGCAGCCTGTATTTTGTCGGGGGATGATGATGCTTTGAAAAAACCGCCTGCATTCAGGCGGTTTTTGTTTGCTTAGGCATAGGCCTGCAATTCAGGGTTGATTTCGGTTTGTCCGAGGTTGTTGACGTAGTTGCACAAAGTTGCCAAGGCCACGCCCATCACGACTTCGACTGCCTGCTGCTGGTTGTAGCCGGCATCAAAAAATGCTTTGAGTTCGTCGTCGGATACTGCGCCTTTTTTTGCCATTACAGCTTGGGTAAAGGCGGCAAGCGCACCGAGTTTGGCATCGTCAAACGCGCCTGCATCCAAATCGCGGGAGGCTTTGACGGACTGTTCGGACAGAAGTTTTTTCAAGGTAGCCAGCTTGGTGTGTCCTGCCACGCAGAAACCGCATTGATTGGTACGGGCAGCGATGATCTGGATGACTTCAACTTCGCCGGCAGTCAGGCTGTTGGCGGCGTTGAGCTTGCCTACCTCTTGGTAAAACGCCAAAGCTTCGGGCGCATTGGCCAACACGCCGATAAGGTTGGGGATAAAGCCGTTGTTTTGAAGTACGGCCTCTACGCGCGGTTTGGCGGCTTCGGGGGCGGTTTCGAGGGTGTGTACGGTTAAACGTGCCATGTTTCTTTCCTTGTTTGCAATATTATTGAAGGGATGGACGCATGGTACGCATTTCGGAATGAAATGGGAAAGACTGATTGGTTATGTGCTGCAAACGAAAAGTTATAAGAAATGCCGTCTGAACATTTTTCAGACGGCATGATGGAAAAGAAAACGCGCTTATCGGCCTTCGCGCCCGAAATATTGCGCCAATGCGGCTTGGGGATTGGCTGCCTCAACCATTTCGGGCAGTTCGGTGTAACCGCGCGTCAGAAGGTGTTGGGCATAAAGATTGTTGCCTCTCGCCCCAAACCATACGGAAACGGCCAAACCCAATACGTTAAACGCCGAGTCTGTGGCGGGAGTGTCGCCGTAAACCAGTTGGGCAAACACTGCCAACACAAACATCGCGCCCGTCAGTCCCAGCCCCAAACCCCACATTCTCTTGAAACACGCCCACAGCGTGCCGAACAAAAGACCCGGCCATGACCAGCCTTGTTTGACGGCTTCATACGGCAGGGCAGGATGTGTGTAGATTTTGTATTGTTTCATCTTATTCCTTAATGCTTCAAACTCGTCTCTCGGACAAAATCCCGGAGTACGGCTGCCGAAAGGGGCGCACCCGTGTGCCGGCATACGGCTTAAAAGCGATTGCCCGACGGGGAACTTCAAACCTGACAATGCCGTCTGAACGGTGTCTTGCCTTCAGACGGCATGGTTTGAGTCCGAGCCGGATGCGCTTATTCCGCCCAGTTTTTCTTCTTGCTGGTTTTGCCGATACCTGGGTTGAAGCTGTTGGTCGGGTCGAGTTTACGGTAGAACTGTTTGAGCGCAGGCTTGGCTTCGTATAAATGACCGACGTTATGTTCGGCGGGATATTGCGCGCCGCGTTGGTCTAAGAGATGCAGCATTTCGTGTTCCAATGCCATGCAGTCGTTGCCTTTTTTGATGATGTAGTCCTGATGGAACACATGACACATAAAATGTCCGTAATACAATTTATGGATGATTTTATTGTCGATTTCCGGCGGCAGTGTTTCAAACCAATCACGATCATCACGGCGCAGGGCGATGTCAAGCGCAACCAAGTCCTCCACTTCGTCGTCGTGTACGGAACGGTAGCGGATGGCGGCGGAGGCGACGGCGAAACGGTGCAGCATCGCGGCTTGGGTTTCTTCGGCGTTGCATTCGAAAAACGAGCCGCCGTGGTGGGCAAAATATTCTTTTAAGAACGCGCGCGCCTCATCCACGCCTTTTCCGCCCATTTTCAGAATCAGATGGTGTTCGTATTTGTCGCGGTAATCGCGCATGGATTTGGGCAGGTGGTCGGGCAGGTATTTGCTGACGAACTGCATGACTTTGTCGGAAAAATGTTTGGGCAGGAAGCTGACCTTTTTACCGAATCGGTCAACTTTAGCTTTGAAATCAAATAATTTTGGCAGTTGGTGCGTACCGAATTTCTTGATGACGTAAAACGTGTCTTTGCCGTACACGTCGGCAATGTCGAAAGCGTGGCGGTGGATGTATTCGCCGGAAACGGGCAGGCTTTCAAATTCGCCCAAGGCGGCGCGGCGGATGTCGGTCAGTTCGTTGATGTCATTCGTGCCGATGTAGAACACGGCGGTTTGTTTTTCTTGCGGGAAGGTGTCCAAACGGACGGCAAAAACCATCAGTTTGCCCGCGCAGCCCGAGGCTTCGTAATGGCGGGCAGGGTCGGCATTGAAACGCGCGGCGGTCGGTTCGTCCACTTGACGGACGTGTTCGCAATAGGCGTGGTCGTGTCCTTTGCCCGCGTCTTGTTTGATGTCTTTTTTCTGATAATGATGACCTTGCAGGTTGGTCAGGATTTCTTCGGGCGTGTCACCCAAGTCTATGCCCAAGTGGTTGACCAGTTCCAACCTACCTTCTTCGTTGATTTGGGCAAACAACGCCATTTCGGTGTAGGCCGGGCCGCGCTGTACCAACGCGCCGCCGGAGTTGTTGCACACGCCGCCCAAGACAGACGCACCGATACAGGATGAGCCGATGACCGAATGCGGTTCGCGCCCCAAAGGTTTCAGCAGCAATTCAAGCTGGTTCAGCGTAGAACCGGGCAGACAGACGACTTGTTCGTTGTTATTGATGGTTTGGATGATGTTCATCCGCATGGTGTTCACAATCACGATGTCGCGGTCGTAATCGTTGCCATCGGGGGTCGAACCGCCCGTCAAACCGGTATTCGCCGCCTGCGTAATCACAATCACGTCCTCTTCAACACAGGCCTGCAAAATTTTCCACATTTCCAGAATGGTTCCGGGGCGAACCACCGCCAACGCCCTGCCCTCGCCGAAACGGTAGCCTTGGCGGTATTGTTCGGTTTTCGCGGGGTCGGTAATAATGTATTTTTCGCCGGTGATTTGGGTCAGGCTTGACAGTAATTGTGATGCGCTCATGGCAGTTTCCTTAAAATTGTCGGCAGGTGCATATGCACATTGGAATTGTTTTCACATTGTAGTTATACGTTATGGCAAAGTAAAGAAAATGCCGTCTGAAAGGGCGTTATCGTATACGCTGCGGCGACATAAAGGAAAACGCCGGAATTTTCAGAATTCCGGCGTTTCAAATAGGGTGGCGAGCCAAACCTCCGGCACTGGCGTATCGGAGTGGGCTGCTGGCTTCCGCCCCTGACCCGTTGTTCCGACTGACCATGCGGAGAGACTCGCCTCAGAGAAACGGCATTATAACGGGTTTTGTGAAAAACTCAACCGTTTTGATACGGTCATACGCCGGAAACACTGTCTAAAACTTATATCCGATAATATTGTCAACAATTTTTCAAAGCGTCATTTTGTTTCTATAAGGGTATTTCCTGTTTCGGCATTGAAAAATATTAAGAATTAAACTACATTATTGCCTTTCAAAATTTGTCTGCAACCGACCGTTCGGACAACGCTCAAATAAAAACAACCAAACACGGACACGCCATGACCACGACTACCGCCCCGCAGCGTATTCGGGAAATTCCCTACAACTATACTTCCTACACCGACCGCGAAATCGTCATCCGCCTGTTGGGCGTCGAGGCGTGGCAGATTCTGCAAGACCTGCGCGGTCAACGCAAAACAGGACGTTCGGCGCGGATGTTGTTTGAAGTGTTGGGCGATATTTGGGTGGTCGTGCGCAATCCGTATCTGGTTGATGATTTGCTGGAGCATCCGAAACGCCGCGCCGCGCTGGTGCGGGAAATGCGCCACCGGTTGAACGAAATCCGCAAACGCCGCGACGACAATCCGCAAGTCGATGTATTGGTGGCAGCGGCGGAAAAGGCGGTCGAGCGTTTTGACGGCAGCTTTGACGAAACGCGCCAAAAGCGGCGGCAGATTTTGGAGCGTTTGAGCAAAATCACCAAGCCGCACAATATTATGTTTGACGGACTGGCGCGGGTAACGCACGTTACCGATGCGACTGACTGGCGCGTCGAGTATCCGTTTGTGGTCGTCAATCCCGACACTGAGGCAGAAATCGCGCCTTTGGTGCGCGCCTTAATCGAGCTGGATTTGGTCATTATTCCGCGCGGCGGTGGCACGGGTTATACCGGCGGCGCAGTGCCTTTGGATGCGAATAGCGCGGTCATCAATACGGAAAAGCTGGACAAACATCGCGGCGTCGAATTTGTCGAACTGGCGGGTTTGGACGGCAAACATCCGATTATCCATTGCGGCGCGGGCGTGGTCACGCGGCGGGTGGAAGAAACCGCGCATCAGGCGGGTTTGGTGTTCGCCGTCGATCCGACTTCCGCCGATGCGTCCTGCGTGGGCGGCAATGTGGCGATGAACGCGGGCGGCAAAAAAGCCGTGCTGTGGGGGACGGCGCTGGACAACCTTGCCTACTGGCAGATGGTCAACCCGCAGGGCGAATGGCTGTGCATCGAGCGCGTGCGCCACAATTTCGGCAAAATCCATGACGAAGAAACCGCCGTGTTCGACGTTCACACGCTGGATTCAGACGGCATTAATGTCGTTAAAACCAAACGCTTGGAAATCCCCGGCCACAAATTCCGCAAAGTCGGTTTGGGCAAAGACGTTACCGACAAATTCTTGAGCGGCCTGCCCGGCGTGCAAAAAGAAGGCACGGACGGCATCATCACCAGCGTCGCTTTCGTGTTGCACACCATGCCGAAGCACACGCGCACCGTATGTATGGAGTTTTTCGGCACGGTTGCCACCGCCACGCCTTCTATCGTTGAAATCCGCGATTTTCTGCTTGCCCACGACAGCGTGCGGCTGGCGGGTTTGGAACATTTAGACTGGCGTTACGTCCGCGCCGTCGGCTACGCCACCAAAGCGGCAGGTAAGGGGCGGCCGAAAATGGTCTTGCTGGCGGATGTCGTTTCAGACGACGAAGCCGCCGTAGAGGCAGCCGCCGAACACATCTGCGAACTTGCCCGTGCCCGCGACGGCGAAGGCTTTATCGCCGTGTCGCCCGAAGCGCGCAAAACCTTCTGGCTCGACCGCAGCCGCACCGCCGCCATTGCAAAACATACCAACGCCTTTAAAATCAACGAAGACGTGGTGATTCCGCTGGAACGGCTGGGCGAGTATTCGGACGGTATCGAGCGCATCAACATCGAGCTTTCCATCCAAAACAAACTCAAACTCTGCGCCGCATTGGAGCAATATCTTTCGGGCAAACTTCCCATCGACAAAATGGGCACGGACCTGCCGACCGCCGAACTTTTGGGCGAACGCGGCAAACACGCCCTTGCCCACGTTTCCGCCGTTAAAGAGCGTTGGGACTGGTTGCTCGCCCATCTCGATACGCCGCTTGCCGACTACAAAGCCCGCTACGGCGCAGCCGTCCATGCCACGCCCGAAGCCAAAGACGACGAGAGCTGTTTCACCGCATTCCGTGATTTCCGTCTGCGCGTTTCCATCAAAGACGACGTAATGAAACCGCTCGCCGAAATCTTCAGCGGCAAAACCGACACCAAAATCATCGAAGGCTTGGGCAAAATCCATGCCAAAACCGTGCGCGGGCGTGTCTTCGTCGCCTTGCACATGCACGCCGGCGACGGCAACGTTCATACCAATATTCCTGTTAACTCAGACGATGCCGAAATGCTTCAGACGGCCTATCGTTCGGTCGAACGCATTATGAAAATCGCCCGTTCGCTCGGCGGCGTAATTTCCGGCGAACACGGCATCGGCATTACCAAGCTCGAATTTTTGACCGATGAAGATTTGCAACCGTTTTGGAACTACAAAAACCAAGTCGATCCGAAACATACCTTCAATCGTCATAAACTGATGAAAGGCTCGGACCTGCGTAACGCCTATACGCCGTCCTTCGAGCTTTTGGGGGCAGAATCGCTGATTATGGAAAAATCAGACCTCGGCACCATCGCCGATTCTGTCAAAGACTGCCTGCGCTGCGGCAAATGTAAACCCGTCTGCTCTACTCACGTTCCGCGTGCCAACCTGCTGTACAGTCCCCGCAACAAAATTCTCGGCGTAGGCTTGTTGACCGAAGCCTTCTTATACGAAGAACAAACCCGCCGCGGCGTTTCCATCAAACACTTTGAAGAACTCATGGACATCGGCGACCACTGCACCGTGTGCCACCGTTGCGTTAAACCTTGCCCTGTCAACATCGACTTCGGCGACGTAACCGTAGCCATTCGCAACTACCTTGCCGATTCCGGTCATAAACGCTTTGCGCCTGCGGCTTCAATGGGTATGGCATTTCTGAACGCCACCGGTCCTAAAACCATCAAAGCCCTGCGCGCCGCCATGATACAAACCGGTTTCCCTGCGCAGAACTTCGCTTACAAAATTGGCAAACTGCTGCCCGTCGGCACCAAAAAACAAAAAGCCGAACCCAAAGCCACCGTCGGCACCGCTCCGGTCAAAGAACAAATCATCCACTTCATCAACCGTCCTTTGCCCAAAAGCGTGCCTGCCAAAACACCGCGTTCCATGCTCGGCATCGAAGACGACAAAAGCATCCCCATCATCCGCAACCCCGCCGCGCCCGAAGATGCCGAAGCCGTGTTCTACTTCCCAGGTTGCGGCTCTGAGCGTCTGTTCAGCCAAATCGGACTCGCCGTCCAAGCCATGCTCTGGCATGTCGGTGTACAAACCGTCCTGCCGCCGGGCTATATGTGTTGCGGCTATCCGCAGGACGCGGGCGGCAACAAGGCAAAAGCCGAACAAATGAGCACCAACAACCGCGTTGCCTTCCACCGCATGGCGAACACCCTCAACTACCTCGATATTAAAACCGTCGTCGTCAGTTGCGGCACCTGCTACGACCAGCTCGAAAAATACCGCTTCGAAGAAATCTTCCCCGGCTGCCGCATCATCGACATCCACGAATACCTGCTTGAAAAAGGCGTGAAACTAAACGGCGTGAAAGGTCAGCAATACCTCTATCACGACCCCTGCCACACGCCCATCAAAACCATGAACGCCACCCAAATGGCCAGCAGCCTCATGGGGCAGAAAGTCGTCTTAAGCGACCGCTGCTGCGGCGAATCCGGCATGTTTGCCGTCAAACGCCCCGACATCGCCACCCAAGTCAAATTCCGCAAGCAGGAAGAAATCGAGAAAAACCTCAAAGAGCTGCCGCAGGGCGAACCTGTGAAAATGCTCACCACCTGCCCAGCCTGCCTGCAAGGCTTGAGCCGCTACGCCGACGACAACAATATGCCTGCCGACTACATCGTTATCGAAATGGCGAAACACATCCTCGGCGAAAACTGGCTGGACGAGTTTGTGAAAAAAGCCAACAACGGTGGCGTAGAGAAAGTGTTGCTGTAACAACGGACATGGAAATGCCGTCTGAACGCCGAAAGCCTTCAGACGGCATTGTTTAAACCAAATACCTACCCAAATCATGATTGACGGACAAACAACCGAACCCAAACAAAAAAACCGAATCATTCTTGCCCCGATGCAAGGGTTGATAGATGATGTGATGCGCGACCTGCTGACACGGATAGGCGGCTACGACGAATGCGTCAGCGAATTTGTACGCATTACCCATACCGTGCATTCCCGCGCCACATGGTTAAAATATATCCCCGAAATCGCCAACGGAAACAAAACGTTTTCCGGCACGCCCTGCACCGTCCAGCTTTTGGGCAGCGATGCGGACAATATGGCGGAGAATGCGCTGGAAGCCGTCCGCTTCGGTGCGGACAAAATCGATTTGAACTTCGGCTGCCCCGCACCCACCGTCAACAGGCACAAAGGCGGCGCAATACTTTTAAAAGAGCCGCAACTGATATTCCATATCGTCAAAACGCTGCGCGAACGTTTGCCCGCACATATTCCGCTGACGGGGAAAATGCGGCTCGGCTATGAAGACAAAAGCCCTGCTTTGGAATGCGCCTGTGCGATTGCCGAAGGGGGCGCATGCGGACTGACCGTACACGCCCGTACCAAAGCCGAGGGTTACGAACCGCCGGCGCATTGGGAATGGATAAGGAAAATCCGAGACAGCGTCGATATCCCGGTTACCGCCAACGGCGATGTCTTCAGCCTACAGGACTATATCGGCATCAAAACAATCAGCGGCTGCAACAGCGTCATGCTGGGGCGAGGCGCGGTCATCTGCCCCGATTTGGCGCGCCAAATCAAGCAATATGAAAGCGGCCTGCCCGTTACGGATACCAATTTTGCCGAAATTTCCAAATGGATACGGCTCTTTTTCGATTTATGCCTGGCAAAAGAGGCAAACAACAAATACCCGATCGCTCGTCTTAAGCAATGGCTGGGCATGATGAAAAAAACGTTCGACCCGGCGCAGACGCTGTTTGACCGCGTCCGAACGGTTAAGGATGCGGATGAAGTCCGCCGAATCCTGAACGCATTTGAGCATGAGATGCATGTTTGACTGTCTCCCATGCTTCAAAGCAAATGCCGTCTGAAAATCTTTCAGACGGCATTTCATATCTTTATTGCTGCTTTTCTTCCGTATCCGGCGTATTTTTGTTTTTCAGCTTCGCACCCAAGCCCAAACGTCTTTCATAATCCGATTGGGGGGTATCGTCTTCCTGCATGCCGAATGCGCTGGCATTGACCCACAGCGACAGCAGCGAAACGATAAAGGCGAAAAAGCCGACTACATACCAAAACATTGCCCCTCCCGATTTGTTAAAATCATATCAAATACAGTACCGAATCTACCACAAGCCCATGGTCAAATAAATCTTCTACCCGCATTATTTCATTCATTTACTTTGGAAATAAAAAAGGACACCTGAAAATTTTGCAAAACTTTTCAGATGCCCCGATTTAACGGATTCGAATCAACCGCCGCACGCACCGCAGCAGCCGCCCTCGCTGTGTCCGCCTTTTTTATCGTCGCCGGCAACGGGCAATTCGACTTCTTCGTTTGGTTTTTCTGCATCTTCAGGCAAGTCGTTGACTTTGATTTTAGCAGTTTCGCTCATTTCGCCACCTCGTGGAAAACAGTTTAAAAGATTCGGAAATATAGCATGTTTAACCTAAGCATGAAAAGGGGGAGGCGCATGGAAAATGCCGTCTGAAACCGAAGGTCGGCCTTCAGACGGCATTTTACCGCCGAATCAAATATACCGGACTTCGATAATGTCGTATTCGCGTACGCCGCCCGGAGCCTGAACTTCCGCCGTATCCCCTTCTTCCTTGCCGATTAGGGCGCGTGCAATCGGAGAGCCGACATAGATTTTGCCCTGTTTGATATCCGCTTCGTCTTCGCCGACAATTTGATAGGTAACGTGTTCTTCCGTTTCCAAATCTTCCAACGTAACCGTCGTACCGAACACGATTTTTCCTTCGGCATGGATTTCGGTCGGATTAATAATATGGGCAACGGAAAGTTTGTGTTCCAACTCGGAAATGCGGCCCTCGATAAAACCTTGGCGTTCTTTGGCGGCTTCGTATTCGGCGTTTTCGGACAAATCACCGTGCGATCTGGCTTCGGCAATCGCTTCGATCACTTCGGGGCGCGCCACGCTTTTAAGCTGCTGCAATTCCTGTTTCAGCAATTCCGCACCGCGTACGGTCAGGGGGATTTTTTGCATAAGATCGTATTCTCCATGTTCCGGCACACCGGTTTGCGGCAGGAAGCATCCCGCGTACCGTCTTGCTTTGTGTGTTCGGATATTAAAATAAAAACACAAGCCGCCCGGAAAATCGGCGGCTTGTCTGTCGTTGAACAGCGGCTATTCTACCAAATTCTATGAAATTGGCAATCGTACCGTACCGTCCACAAACGCCATCTGCCCGCAACAAAAGCCGAAAATATGCCGGCAAAAAAATTTTAGAAACAAAAAATTCACAAATAATAAATTTTCGGCACAAAAAACCAAGTTTCCCGGTTTTCTGCTTAAAAATGCCGGTATCCCGGTTTTTCAGACGGCATCCGTATTCAGTATAATGGCTGCTTTCCTATTTCCGTTTTACGTTTTACGTTTTGCTATGACCGAATCCCTCCGCCTCCCTGCCGCCTCGCTCAAACCATCTACCGTCGCCCTGCCCGGATCCAAAAGCATCAGCAACCGCACCCTGCTGCTCGCCACACTGTCCGACAATGCTTGCGAAATCCATTCCCTGCTCAAATCCGACGATACCGGCCGTATGTTGGAAGCACTCGATAAACTCGGCGTTGAAATCGAATATCTTGCCGAAGGCCGTCTGAAAGTACACGGCACGGGCGGGCGTTTCCCCAATCGGACTGCCGATTTGTTTTTAGGCAACGCGGGCACGGCGTTCCGTCCGCTGACCGCCGCGCTGGCTGTTTTGGGCGGCGATTATCATCTGCACGGCGTGCCTCGTATGCATGAACGCCCCATCGGCGATTTGGTCGATGCGTTGCGGATTGCCGGCGCCGATGTCGAATATCTCGGCAACGAACACTATCCGCCGCTTCATATCGGCAAACGTCAAGACCGCGGCGAGCGCGTGATTCCGATTAAAGGCAATGTGTCCAGCCAGTTTCTGACCGCCCTCTTAATGGCGCTGCCGCTGACCGGACAGGCATTTGAAATCCGTATGGTCGGCGAGTTGATTTCCAAGCCCTATATCGACATTACTTTAAAACTGATGGCGCAATTCGGCGTACAGGTTGCCAATGAAGACTACCGCGTCTTCAAAATCCCCGCAGATGCCCGTTACCACGCGCCCGAACACTTACATGTCGAAGGCGATGCCTCCAGCGCGTCCTATTTCCTCGCAGCGGGTTTGATTGCCGCCACGCCCGTCCGCGTTACCGGCATCGGCGCAAACAGCATACAGGGCGATGTCGCCTTTGCCCGCGAGCTGGAAAAAATCGGGGCGGACGTAGTTTGGGGTGAAAACTTCGTCGAAGTCTCGCGCCCGAAAGAACGTGCCGTCCAAGCCTTTGATTTGGATGCAAACCATATCCCCGATGCCGCCATGACCCTCGCCATCGTCGCGCTTGCCAGCGGACAAACCTGTACGCTGCGCAATATCGGTTCATGGCGCGTCAAAGAGACCGACCGCATCGCCGCGATGGCCAACGAGTTGCGCAAACTCGGTGCAAAAGTCGTCGAAGAAGCCGAAGCAATTCACATCACCCCGCCTGAAACGCTGACACCCGACGCCGTCATCGACACTTACGACGACCACCGCATGGCGATGTGTTTCTCGCTGGTTTCCCTGTTGGGCGTACCCGTCGTCATCAACGACCCGAAATGCACCCATAAAACCTTCCCGACTTATTTTGAAGTGTTCTCATCGCTGACCGAAACAGCGGAATAAGATGGAAAAATGCCGTCTGAAACCCGAAACAGGGCTTCAGACGGCATTTGTATATTCGCAGACGGCGGGTTTTAAACCTGTTCCAATTCCATATTCAAAACAGCCTGTTCCTGTTTGGCTCGGAAATCTGCCAGTTTTTGCGCCAGTTCGGGATTTTCATTGGCCAGCATGGAAACAGCAAACAATGCCGCATTGGCCGCGCCTGCCTCGCCGATGGCGAATGTAGCGACGGGTACGCCTTTGGGCATTTGTACAATCGATAAAAGCGAATCTTCGCCGCGCAGGTATTTGCTGGGGACGGGTACGCCCAAAACGGGGACGGTGGTCTTAGCGGCAACCATGCCGGGCAGGTGCGCTGCGCCGCCCGCACCCGCGATAATCGCTTTGATGCCGCGCTCCCGTGCGGTTTCAGCGTATTGGAACATTAAATCCGGAGTGCGGTGTGCGGAAACGACGCGCGCCTCATATTCTACGCCGAACTCTTCAAGAAACTGCGCTGCCTGCCGCATAACTGGCCAATCGCTGTTGCTGCCCATGATGATGCCGATTTGTATCATAAATCCTCCTTGGTGCGGATGGGGTAAAAAGCGGAAAAATGGAAAAACTATCGTTTGCGTATGGCTGAGGCGGCGCGTTTTGCCGCCAGGCTGCCCGGGTAAGCCTGTATCAGTCCGCGCCATGTCGCCCTTGCAATGTCTTTCTGCTGCAACCTGTATTGGCATTCGCCGATTTTGAATATTGCTTCCGGTGCGGTAGGAGTGCCTTTGAAACGGTTGGCGTAACGCCGCCCGATTTCGATGACGGATTCGCAGTTACCCATACGCGCCCTGCTTTGCAGTAACAGGTACATACTGCGTTGCGCGATGCTGCCGCCGTCTCCGCCGTCTGCCCCCTTCAACAAGGCGGCTGCGGCAGAAAACCTGCCGTTCTGATAGTGTTTGAGCGCCTGATTATAGAGGCTTTGCGCAGTCGGGCCGGCATATGCGGACACCTTGCCGCCTTCTGTATCAAGATAATGCTCTTTCAACTTGCGGTCATCGAGTTTTTGGACGTATGTCCTGCCGGAAGGGTGTGTTTTCGCATGCTCCAGTGCTTTGACTTTCCCGTTTAACGTTTCCACTTCGTTCGACAGCCGGACAATTTTGCCTTCCAGATAATCCAAACGGTCTTGCAATGTCGGAACGGGATAGGGAATACCGTCCGAACTGCCTGCCTCTGCCTGCGGTTCGGGTCGCACATCCTGAATATTGCGGGAAACAGGGGAAGAACAGGCGGCGGATACGGACAGCCAAATGATAAAAAGCGGTAATTTGATCTTCATTATTTTTTCAGAAGCAGGGTCAAACCGTCGCCGACGGGCAGGGTGATGGGGACAATCCGCGTATCGTTCGGCAGGTTTTGATTGAAATCTTTGAGAATGCCGACGCTGGGCGGTGCATCGGAAGCCTCCTCGCGCATCACCCTTCCGTTCAACAAAATATTGTCGATGGCAATGATGCCGCCTTGCCGGACGAGTTTGAGGCAACGCTCGAAATATTGCGGCGTGGGCGGTTTGTCTGCGTCTATCAGTGCAAAATCGTAGCTTCCGGCTTCACCCTGTGTAATCAAATCATCCAATGTCAGCAATGCAGGTTGCAGATGCAGGCTGATTTTATGTGCCACACCAGCCTCGTTCCAAACCTGACGCGCCGTATCGGTAAAGGTTACATTGATGTCGCAGGCGGTAATCCGCCCATGTTCGGGCAGTGCCAATGCAAGCGCGGTGCTGCTGTATCCGGTAAATACGCCGATTTCCAGATATTTTTCCGCGCGAATCAGCTTTGCCAGCCAAACCAAAACCGCCGCCTGTTCGCGCGCAATCGCCATTTTGCCCATACGGTGATGCCCGGTCTTCTCACGCAGCCGCGTCAAAACGGGATGTTCGGGTTCGCCGATGGCGTTCAAATAGTTTTGCAGGTCCGGTGCGACATTGGACAGATTGGTCGTCATTTCGGCGGGTTCAGTCTTGGTAATAGGTATAAGGTTTTTTCGCTACTTTTGCCGCCTCGAAGTTTTCCTGTTCTTCGGAACTAAGTTCGACATCCCACAAAAGCCCCCTGTTTTCCAAACGCTGCTGTTCCAACTCAGGTTTTTCTTCAATCAAGCGGTTGAGGAATTGTGTGGCATCGGATTGGTAGTGATACATCTTTGTTCTCCAATTTTACGGAATATGGCGTGATTATACTGGTATTTTTCAAACGGGATAAATGGCTTTTATCAAGAATACAGGCAGAAAGGTAAGGGGTTTTATTATAGAATGAAGCGTTTTTTGAAACGGAAGCCCATGCCATGTCCCGAATTGCCGCCCTGCCCGACCATCTTGTCAACCAAATCGCTGCCGGCGAAGT
This sequence comes from Neisseria sp. RH3002v2f, assembly GCF_014596375.1. Taxonomy (NCBI): domain Bacteria; kingdom Pseudomonadati; phylum Pseudomonadota; class Betaproteobacteria; order Neisseriales; family Neisseriaceae; genus Neisseria; species Neisseria sp. RH3002v2f. Next base: position 288,448 of record NZ_MAYZ01000012.1, on the reverse strand, counting down.
AGTCGAACGCCCTGCCAACGCTTTAAAAGAAATCGTTGAAAACAGTATCGATGCAGGCGCAACGGCGATTGATGTCGAGCTGGCCGGCGGCGGCATCCGCCTGATTCGCGTCAGCGACAACGGCAGCGGTATCCATCCGGACGACATCGAGCTTGCACTTCATCGCCACGCCACCAGCAAAATCAAAACCTTAAACGATTTAGAACACGTTGCCAGCATGGGCTTTCGCGGCGAAGGTTTGGCAAGCATCGCCTCCGTCAGCCGCCTGACCCTGACCAGCCGTCAAGAAGACAGCACGCACGCAACCCAAGTCAAAGCCGAAGACGGCAAACTCAGCAGCCCTACAGCAGCCGCCCACCCCATCGGCACCACCATCGAAGCCGCCGAACTCTTCTTCAATACCCCCGCGCGCCGCAAGTTCCTCAAATCTGAAAACACCGAATACGCCCACTGCGCCACCATGCTCGAACGCCTTGCGCTGGCGCATCCGCACATTGCCTTCTCACTCAAACGCGACGGCAAGCAAGTATTCAAACTTCCTGCACAAAGCCTGCATGAACGGATTGCCGCCATTGTCGGCGATGATTTTCAGACGGCCTCATTGGAAATTGACAGCGGCAATGGCTCGCTGCGGCTCTATGGCGCGATTGCCAAACCGACTTTCGCCAAAGGCAAAACCGACAAACAATACTGCTTCGTCAACCATCGTTTTGTCCGCGACAAAGTCATGCTCCATGCCGTCAAGCAGGCATACCGCGACGTATTGCACAACGCACTGACGCCTGCTTTCGTCCTCTTCCTCGACCTGCCGCCCGAAGCCGTGGATGTCAACGTCCACCCGACCAAAACCGAAATCCGCTTCCGTGACAGCCAGCAGGTGCATCAACTTGTGTTCCACACGCTCAACAAAGCCCTTGCCGATACGCGTGCCGACTTGACCGAAAGCGTCAGCAACGCAGGCGAAGTGCTGCATGACATTACCGGCGTTACGTCTGCCCCAATGCCGTCTGAAAACGACGGCGAAAATCTGTTTGATAGCGCATCCAACTACCCGACAGGCAACAAACCCGATACACGCAATGCCTTTGGCTCATCAGGCAAAACCGCGCCCATGCCTTACCAAGCCGCGCGTGCGCCGCAACAACACAGCCTGTCCCTGCGCGAAAGCCGCGCGGCCATGAATACTTACGCCGAGCTTTACAAAAAAACCGACGACATCGACCTTGAATTGAGCCAATTCGAGCAGGCACGTTTCGGCAATATGCCGTCTGAAATGCCTATTCCCAAAACAGATACGCCGCTTTCAGACGGCATCCCATCCCAATCCGAACTGCCGCCGCTCGGTTTTGCCATTGCCCAATTACTAGGCATCTACATCCTTGCCCAAGCTGAAGACAGCCTGCTGCTCATCGACATGCACGCCGCCGCCGAACGCGTCAACTACGAGAAAATGAAACGCCAACGTCAGGAAAACGGCAAGCTGCAAAGCCAACGCCTGCTTATTCCCGTAACCTTTGCCGCGTCCCACGAAGAATGCGCCGCCCTCTCCGACCATGCTGATGCACTGGCAGGCTTCGGCTTGGAATTGTCCGACATGGGCGGCAATACCCTTGCCGTCCGTGCAGTTCCCGCTATGCTCGGCAAAGCCGACGTTGTTTCACTGGCCAAAGATGTATTGGGCGAACTTGCCCAAGTCGGCAGCAGCCAAACCATCGAGGAACACGAAAACCACATCCTCGCCACCATGTCCTGCCACGGCTCCGTCCGTGCCGGCCGTCGGCTTACCCTACCGGAAATGAATGCGCTCCTGCGCGATATGGAAAACACGCCTCGCAGCAACCAGTGCAATCACGGCCGTCCGACTTGGGTCAAACTGACTTTAAAAGAATTGGATGCCTTGTTTTTACGCGGACAGTGAACCCCTTCGTGAGCCGGTTCGAAAAATGCTAGAATACGCGCCCGGATACGTCCCGAACGGACAAAACGCTTAATCAAAGAGAAAAATATGGCTTATCAAGTTCTTGCACGAAAATGGCGTCCGAAAACCTTTGCCGACTTAGTCGGTCAGGAACACGTCGTCAAAGCCTTGCGCAACGCGCTGGACGAAGGCAGGCTGCACCACGCCTACCTGCTGACCGGTACGCGCGGCGTGGGCAAAACCACCATCGCCCGCATCCTTGCCAAAAGCCTCAACTGCGAAAACGCGCAACACGGCGAACCTTGCGGCGTATGCGAAAGCTGTACGCAGATCGATGCCGGGCGCTACGTCGACCTGCTGGAAATCGACGCCGCCTCCAACACAGGCATCGACAACATCCGCGAAGTATTGGAAAACGCCCAATATGCACCGACTGCCGGCAAATACAAAGTCTATATCATCGACGAAGTGCATATGCTTTCCAAAAGCGCGTTCAACGCCATGCTCAAAACGCTGGAAGAGCCGCCTGAACACGTCAAATTCATCCTTGCCACGACCGATCCGCATAAAGTCCCCGTTACCGTCTTGAGCCGCTGCCTGCAATTTGTCTTGCGCAACATGACTTCGCAGCAGGTTGCCGACCACCTTGCCTACGTCCTCGACAGCGAAAAAATTGCCTACGAACCCGCCGCCCTGCAACTTTTGGGACGTGCCGCCGCAGGCTCGATGCGCGACGCCCTGAGCCTGCTCGACCAAGCCATCGCCATGGGTTCGGGCAGCGTTGCCGAACAAGACGTCCGCCAAATGATCGGTGCGGTCGATAAACAATACCTGTACGAACTGCTGACAGGCATCATCAACCAAGACGGCGAAGCCCTGCTGGTAAAAGCGCAGGAAATGGCTGCGTGTGCCGTCGGCTTTGACAATGCCTTGGGCGAACTGGCCATGCTGCTGCAACACCTCGCCTTGATACAGGCGGTTCCCTCCGCTTTGGCGAACGACGACCCTGATCGCGGTGTGCTGTTGCCGCTGAGCCAGACACTCAGCGGCGAACAAATCCAGCTTTATTATCAATGCGCCATCCGCGGCAAACAGGATTTGAGCCTTGCGCCCGACGAATACGCGGGCTTCGTCATGACCCTGCTGCGTATGCTGGCGTTTACACCGTTAGCGGCAGCTTCATGCGATGCAAATGCCGTGATTGAAAATACAGAATTAAAATCTCCGTCGGCACAAGCCGCCGAAAAGGAGACGGCCGCAAAAAAGCCGCTTCCCTCTAAGGCAGAAACCGTCCAAACATCCGTTCAGACGGCATCCACGCCTGCAATGCCGTCTGAAAACAAGGTTGCCGAATCGGCTTCCGCTCAGGAAAACAACGATATTCCGCCTTGGGAAAATGCGCCGAACGATGCAGAAACCGTATCGGACGTGCCCGTGCAAGAGTTAGCGGAAAGCATTCAAACAAACTCTGAAACAACAGAGGCAAACCGCCCTTCCGCAAACAAAGCAGAAACATCGGCTGAAAATCAAGTTTCCAAGAACGAAGCAGCCGACAACGAAACCGGAGCTTCCTTGTCCGAAGTGCTGTCTGAAAACTCCATTCAGACAACACCGAATGATGAAGCCGTTGAAACGGAAGCATTTGCGCACGAAGCCCCAGCAGAACCTTTCTACGATTACGGCTTTCCGGATGATGGCTACCCCGTAGAAGACGGCGCAGAAATGCCTCCACCGCCGGATTGGGAATACGCCGTCCCTGCCGATGCGGAAGAAGAAGAGGCGGAAGAAGAAAACAACGACGACGAAGGCAGCAACGACGAAGACGGTACGCAATTCGCCCCGCCTCCTGAGTTTTCCACCGAAAACTGGGCAGCAATCGTCCGGCATTTCGCCCGCAAACTCGGCGCAGCGCAAATGCTGGCGCAACACGCCGCATGGACACAATACGATGCAGGCAGCCATCTGATGATGCTTTCGCTGACCGACGAAGCCCGCGCCACGACCAACAAAGAGCGGCTCGACAAAATCAGAACCACGCTTGCCGAAGCCTACGGGCTGCCGTTGAAGTTGCAAACCGAGTCCTGGCGCGACGACGCAGGCTGGGAAACTCCGGACATGCGCCGCCGGCGCATCCAACTTGAAGGTAGGCGGCAGGCACAGGATTTGCTCGAAGCCGACGAAACCGCACGTCGGCTTTTGCAGGTTTTTGAAGCCGTATGGGAACCTGAATCTCTGGAATTGGCTGCAAACCGACCGTAAACAGATATAATGCCGCCTGAACACTTTCAGACGGCATTGCCGTTTCCCTCATTCATTCAAACACAAACAGGAGTATTCAGTATGTTCGGAAAAGCCGGATTGGGCGGCCTGATGAAACAGGCGCAGCAAATGCAGGAAAACATGAAAAAAGCGCAAGCGAAACTTGCCGAAACCGAAGTAGAAGGTGAAGCAGGCAACGGCTTGGTTAAAGTCGTGATGACCTGTTCCCATGTCGTCCGCAAAATCGACATCAGCCCCGAGCTGATTCAGGAAGCCGCAGACGACAAAGAAATGCTCGAAGACCTTGTCCTTGCCGCGTTCAATGCCGCCTCCGACAAAGCTGAAGAAACCACCGGCAAAACCATGGGCGCTTTCACCCAAGGGCTGCCTGCAGGCATGGGCGACTTCTTCCGCTGATCCGACTGACGCTGCAAAAATATAAATGCCGTCTGAAACCTTGTTCAGACGGCATTTTCCGTTTGACAGAGAATACGCGTGCGGATACTGTTGGTATATTAAACAAAATTTTCCTTTAAGCACCATGCTTTCCAGATTACAACAAAACCTTACACCCAAACAGGCGACCGCCGTCGGGCTGCTTGCCATCGCCTTTTGGAGTTCGGTCATCGGACTCATCCGCACCGTCAGCCTGCATATGGGCGCGGTCGGCGGTGCAGCGATGATGTACAGCATGGCTGCCGTATTGATTTTTATTATTTTCGGCAGGCCGAATCTGAGCCGCCTCAGCAAGAGCTACCTGTTTTGGGCAAGCCTTTTCTTCGTCGGATGCGAACTGTGCCTGTCACTGTCCGTCGGTTACGCCCGAAACGCGCGCCAAACCGTCGAAGTCGGCATGGTCAACTACCTATGGCCGACCTTTACCATTATCGGCGCCGTCCTGTTCAACAGGCAGCCTGCGAAATGGTGGATTGCCTTAGGCTTTATCCTGTCTTTCGCAGGTATCGCCATCGTATTGGGTGGAGAAGGTGGATTTTCCGTTTCCGGAATGATAGCCAACATACGCACCAATCCGACAAGCTACATCATGGCGCTTTCGGACGCGCTGTTTTGGGCGGCATACTGCACACTGACCGCACGCGTCAAAGCACAGGGCAACGCCGTCGGCTTCTTTTTCCTGCTCGTTTCATGCATCTTGTGGGCAAAATACTTTTCAGACGACACAGGCAGCCTGAATTTCGATACCGCATCGCTGCTCTACACAACCGCCGCCGCATCCTGTCTGGGTTTGGGTTATGCCGTTTGGAACATCGGCATTTCGCGCGGCAACATGACCGTTCTTGCCGGCGCATCCTATTTCATCCCAATTTTTTCTGCCTGCATTTCATCCTTCCTACTGCAAACGCCCCTTCCCGTCGAGTTTTGGCAGGGCGCGGCAATGGTCTGCCTCGGTTCATCCGTCTGCTGGCTGGCAACGCGCACTGTCGAACGGAAACGATATTAATCGGGATTCCATATCAAACAATGCCGATACCCCCCGCATATTCAAACACCATCCGGCCTGAAAACCAATACCGACCGAATCCGGACAAAATAAACCAAGCCGGCAGGCGGCACAAAAAAACGGTACTACGCAACAGAAGTACCGTTTATCGGGATTTCAAATTTTATTCTTCGGGACGCTCGCCGTCGGTTTCGTCCAATTTTCCTTCGGTGATGTGCATTTCCACGCCGTTCAATGCACGGATTTTCGCATCGATTTCATCGGCAACCTCAGGATTTTCCTTCAACCAAACACGGACGTTGTCTTTGCCCTGACCGATTTTCGCACCGTTATAGCTGTACCAGGCTCCGGACTTGTTGATGATGTCGTTCTTCACGCCTATATCAATCAACTCGCCTTCCCAACTTACGCCTTCGCCGTACAAAATGTCGAATTCTGCCTGACGGAACGGGGGGGCAACTTTATTTTTGATAACTTTGACGCGGGTTTCGTTACCGATAACTTCCTCGCCTTTTTTAATCTGACCCGTACGGCGGATATCGAGGCGGACGGAAGAATAGAATTTGAGCGCGTTGCCGCCGGTGGTGGTTTCGGGGCTACCGAACATCACGCCGATCTTCATGCGGATTTGGTTGATGAATACGACCAGGGTATTGGTTTTTTTGATGTGTCCGGTCAGCTTGCGCAAAGCCTGACTCATCAGCCGCGCATGAAGTCCGACATGGCTGTCGCCCATGTCACCTTCGATTTCGGCTTTGGGGACGAGGGCGGCGACAGAGTCGACGACCACCATATCCACACCGCCGGAGCGTACAAGCGTATCGCAAATTTCCAAAGCCTGTTCGCCGGTATCGGGCTGGGAAAGGTAGAGCTCTTCTACTTTAACGCCGAGCTTGCGCGCGTAAACGGGATCGAAGGCATGTTCCGCATCAATAAAGGCACACACGCCGCCGTCTTTTTGACACTGTGCGACCGCCTCAAGGCAGAGGGTGGTTTTACCGGACGACTCCGGACCGAAGATTTCGACGATACGGCCGCGCGGCAGGCCGCCGACACCGAGTGCCAGGTCCAAACCCAATGAACCGGTGGAAATGACTTCGAGATTTTCTTCCTGCTGGCTGCCGTCCATTTTCATGATGGAGCCTTTGCCAAAACTTTTTTCGATTTGCGCCAAGGCGGCGGCAAGGGCTTTGCTTTTGTCGTCTGACATGGGGGTTCCTCCGGAACAAATGCGGTATGTAATATGCGGCACAGCACGGGCTGCGGCGCGGAATATGAATCGGTCGGTCATTATCGCATGTTTGCCTTTCGGGGGCTACCATCCGCTTCAGACCGAATGCCGTCTGAAACATTGCCCCTCCTTTGCTATAATGGCGCCCTTACTTTTCCCGCCAGCCGCCTGAACCGCCATGCACACCAGCCTTACCGTCAAAAATACCGTTATCGGAAGCGGACGCACCAAAATCGCCGTACCCCTGGTTGCCCGCACTGCTGCCGAACTTGCAGCCGTACTGCCACAAATCAAAAACCTACCCTTCGACATCGTCGAGTTCCGCGCCGACTTTTTGGAATGCGCGGGCAGCATCGGCGAAGTATTGCGCCACGCGCAGACCGTCCGCGACGCGCTGCCCGACAAACCGCTGCTGTTTACGTTCAGACGGCATAGCGAAGGCGGCTCGTTCCCGTGTTCGGACGATTATTATTTTGAACTGCTCGACGCGCTGATCGAAAGCCGCCTGCCCGACATTATCGATATCGAGCTGTTTTCCGGCGAAACCGCCGTCCGGCGCGCCGTGGCAAATGCTCAAAAAAACGGCATCGCCGCCCTGCTCTGCAATCATGAGTTTCACCGCACACCGCCGCAAGAAGAAATCGTATGCCGTCTGAAACAGATGGAGGACTGCGGCGCGGACATCTGCAAAATTGCGGTGATGCCGCAAAGCGCGGAAGATGTGCTGACTTTGCTTTCTGCCACGCTCAAAGCGAAACAGCTTGTCGCCAAACCGATTATTACGATGTCAATGGGTCAAAAGGGGGCGGTCAGCCGGCTTGCCGGACAGGTGTTCGGCTCAAGCATCACGTTCGGTTCGGGAACGCAAAACTCCGCGCCGGGGCAAATCGGCGTATCCGCCCTCCGTGCGGCACTCGACTGCCTCGAAAGCGGCGCAGACTGATTTCAGACGGCATCAAAACATGATGAAACTCAATCCCCAACAGCTCGAAGCCGTCCGCTACCTCGGCGGCCCCCTGCTCGTCCTTGCCGGCGCGGGCAGCGGCAAAACCGGCGTGATTACTCGAAAAATCAAGCATTTGATTGTATCATCACGTTACCAACCCCATGAAATTGCAGCTATTACTTTTACTAATAAAGCCGCAAAAGAAATGAGGGAACGTATCAGTTTAATGCTATCAAAAGGTCAAGCTAAACGAATAATAATCTGCACTTTCCATTCTTTGGGCATGAAGATTCTGCGCGAAGAGGCGAACCATATCGGTTACAAAAAAAACTTCTCCATTTTCGACTCTACCGACAGCGCCAAAATCATCGGCGAACTCTTAGGCGGTACGGGCAAAGAAGCCATATTCAAAGCGCAACATCAAATTTCCCTTTGGAAAAACGATTTAAAAACGCCTGAAGATGTCGTTCAGACGGCCTCTAATGCGTGGGAACAACAAACCGCGCGTGTGTATGCGAGCTATCAGGAAACCTTACAAAGCTATCAGGCAGTGGACTTCGACGACTTAATCCGCCTGCCTGCCGTGCTGTTGCAGCAAAACAGCGAAGTGCGCAACAAATGGCAGCGGCGGCTGCGTTATCTGCTGGTTGACGAATGCCAAGATACGAATACCTGCCAATTTGCGCTGATGAAACTCTTGACCGGTGCGGAAGGGATGTTTACCGCCGTCGGCGACGACGACCAGTCAATCTACGCATGGCGCGGTGCAAACATGGAAAACCTGCGCAAAATGCAGGAAAACTATCCGCAGATGAAGGTCATCAAACTGGAGCAAAACTACCGCTCCACCGCGCGGATTCTCAAAATCGCCAACAAAGTCATCGAAAACAACCCCAAGCTGTTTACCAAAAAACTTTGGTCGCAATTGGGCGAAGGCGAGCCGGTTAAAGTCGTTGCCTGCCAAAACGAGCAGCACGAAGCCGACTGGGTCGTCAGCCAAATCGTCAAACAAAAACTCATTGGCGGCGACAAAACCCAATATGCCGATTTCGCCGTGTTATACCGCGGAAAGCATCAGGCGAGGATTTTCGAAGAAGCATTGCGCGGCGCGCGCATCCCCTACCGGCTCTCCGGCGGACAAAGCTTTTTCGACAAAGCCGAAATCAAAGACGTGTTGTCTTATGTGCGGCTGCTTGCCAACCCCAACGACGATCCCGCCTTTCTGCGTGCCGTTACCACGCCCAAACGCGGCATCGGCGATGTAACGCTGGGCAAGCTCAACACTTACGCGCACGAACACGAATGCAGCCTGTATGAAGCCGCGCAAACCGAAGAAGCCCTTGCCACGCTGAACAATACCAACCGCCAACACCTGCAAGCCTTTATGGATATGTTCGGCAGTTACCGCGCCAAAGCCGAAACAGGCGAAGCGGGCGAGTTCATCAACAGCCTGCTCGAAGAAATCGACTATGAAAACCATTTGATGCAAAACGAAGAAGGCAAAGCAGGCGAAATCAAATGGCGCAACGTCGGCGATTTGGTATCATGGTTTGCACGAAAAGGCGGGGAAGACGGCAAAAACGTCATCGAACTCGCCCAAACCGTCGCCTTGATGACGCTTTTGGAAGGAAAAGACGAAGAAGAAACCGATGCCGTCTCACTATCCACGCTACACGCCGCCAAAGGTTTGGAGTATCCGTATGTTTTCCTTATCGGTTGCGAAGAAGGTGTTTTGCCGCACAACGACAGCATCGAAGAAGGCAACGTCGAAGAAGAACGCCGCCTGATGTACGTCGGCATCACCCGCGCCAAACGCCAACTCACACTGACCCACTGCGTCAAACGCAAAAAACAAGGCACATGGCAGTTCCCCGAACCCAGCCGCTTCATAGACGAAATGCCGCAGGAAGATTTGAAAATCCTGGGGCGCAAAGGCGGAGAGCCGATTGTCAGCAAGGAAGAAGGCAGACGCAACCTTGCCGATATAATCGGAAGGCTCGACAGCATGAAAAAAGGCAATCCGTCGGATTAAACCAAGATAGGGAAACGAAGCCGGAGACAATGTATAGTGGATTAAATTTAAACCAGTACGGCGTTGCCTCGCCTTGCCGTACTATTTGTACTGTCTGCGGCTTCGTCGCCTTGTCCTGATTTAAATTTAATCCACTATAAAGCAGCCATGCCGTCTGAAAACCGTTCAGACGGCATGTTTTTTGGACGGCGTGGTAAATCGGTTTACGCCCACAAGCCCTGCTGTTGATTTTTCGGCACAAGGCGGCCGACACCGATACCGATGAGGCGGAACGCGTCTTCCGTCTGCGGCGGGACGCGCGCCATCAACATTTGCGCAGCCTGCAGCAGAGCTGCGCAGTCGGGCAATGCGGAGGAATAAGTCAGCGTGCGCGTGATGATGCGGAAATCGTAGGTCTTCAGCTTGAGCGTTACGCTTTGGGCTTCGACGTTTTTGCGCGTGATTTGCCGCCACAAGTCTTCGGCAAGATGGTGCAGGTGTCCGGCAGCATGCTCGAGCGGCAGGTCTTCGGGCAGGGTGATTTCTGTGGAGATTTGGAGGCATTCTCGTTCGGCTTTGACGGGGCGTTCGTCCGTACCGCGCGCCAAATCATAGAGGCGGTAACCGTAGCGTCCGAAATGGTTTAAGAGCTCGCCGCGCTCGAAACGGCGCAAGTCGCCCGCCGTCTGCATACCCAGCGACTGCATTTTTTTCAGCGTTACCTTGCCCACTCCGGGGATTTTGCCCAAAGGCAGGGTTTCCAAAAATGCCATGACTTTGTGCGGCGGCAACACAAACTGCCCGTTCGGCTTGCGCCAGTCCGACGCGATTTTCGCCAGAAATTTGTTCGGCGCGATGCCTGCGGATGCGGTCAAACCCGTTTCCGCAAAAATGGCGGCACGGATTTCTTTGGCAACTTCGCTGGCGTAAGGGATGTTTTTGAAATTACGGGTAACGTCAAGATAGGCTTCGTCCAGCGACAGGGGTTCGATTAAATCGGTATAACGCCTGAATACGGCGTGAATCTGCGCGGAAACCTGACGGTACAAGTCGAAATGCGGCGGCACATACACCGCTTGCGGACACAGCCTTTTCGCCGTTGCCACCGACATCGCAGAATGCAGCCCGAACTGCCGTGCCTCATACGATGCGGCGCAAATCACCGAACGCGCGCCCTCCCACGCGACGACCACCGGCCGCCCTTTCAAATGCGGCTGTTCGCGCAGCTCTACCGATGCGTAGAATGCGTCCATGTCGATGTGGATGATTTTGCGTGAAGACATCGGCTCTGCTGAGGATAAAAGGGATATTCTACTGCCGGCATCGGGCAAATTCCAAATATACGCCCCGATAGGCTTGCCTCCATAAAAATGCCGTCTGAAACATACCCTGTTTCAGACGGCATCCGCAAAACTACGGTTTTCAATTAAAACTGCCAATCCAGTTTCATGCTGACAGTACGCGGCTCTCCATAGAAGTTGTTTGCGCCGCGCGTACGGTTGTAGTTGTTCTCAAAATAAGTGCGTCCGTTTAAGTTCGTACCGATGAGGCTCAATTTGGCGTGTTTGCCCAATTCGTAACGGACGAAACCGTCTATCAGCCCGTAACCGCCCTGACGGATGTTGTACAGACTGCTTGTGCCGCTTTGTGCGGACACGCCGCCGCCAACGGTCAGCCCCGTATTCGGTATATGGAAGCTCGTTCCGAAACGGAATATATGCACGGGTGTGAAATTGCTGAAATTGTACGGCTCTGCACTGGAATTTTTGGCAAGGCGTTCGGCATTGACTTCGGCTGCATTCTTATACCGGCTCTTGTTGTAGGTATAGCCTGCGAAGACTTTCCAATCTTCGCTCAAATCGCCCGACAACTCGAATTCCGCACCCCTGCTGACCACTTTGCCTATCGGTTTGGCAACGGTTTGGAACGACCCCTGCTTACCGCTTGCTCCGGGAACATAGCCGAAATCGACGACCGTGCGGTTTTTCTGTTCGAGGTAAAACAATGCGAACGAAGCATTCAGCCGTCCTTGCAAGAACGCGCCTTTCCAGCCTACCTCATAGTTTGTGCCGACCAAAGGCGGTAAAACGGTTTTGGCACTGACATCGACATTATCCTGCTGTTTGAAGATTTTGGTATAACTTCCGTAAATACTCTGTTGCGGTGTCAAGTCATAGGTGATGCCTGCATAGGGCGTCAATTTATGACTTTGCATCTTGGCCGTGTAATGGTCCTGATCCGCCTTAATGCTCGATGCCGTCTGAAAATCGCTTGCCGGCTGCCCATAGCGGACAGGCATATCTTTGGTTTGCGAGGTTTCATAGCGCGTGTAGTGCAGCCCGCCCAAAAGGTGCAGTCGGCCGGTTACGTTGAAACGCGTGCTGGCAGTCAGCGAATGGGTTTTGTTGGTGTTGAGGTATTTGGCGTAGTTATACAGCGCAGGAACATGGTCGTCGGCCACTTTGACGGTTTTCCAAACCGGCACCGTACCGGAAAAACCGGTAAAGGCAGGCGTGCCGTCGGGATTGGTCTCCTGAATCTTGTTGCCTTTTTCGTCCAGCTCATATACATCGACATATACCGGTGTCCGGCTGCCGCTGTATTCGTCATAGTAATACACCTGCTTGCCTTCGGCATCGAGCTTGGGCTCGGTTTTTATTTTCTTGGCGTTCCTGCATTCTTCGGCATAAACGGTACGGTTGCCTTTTTCATCGTACGCCTGCCAATCGGGTTCTTTATGCCCCCTGACCAAAGGAGATGACAAATCGCCGTCCGGCTCCTCCTGACAACTTCCCGCATACACGCCGTGCGTTGCCCCCGTATTCGGACGTACTCTGTGGCGGCGTTCGTAGATTTCCAGATATTCGGAACGTATCTTTTCATCGCCGTAGGCATAGCCGACAAAGAAATCATGTTCCCGCCCGAACAGCCCGTATGTGCCGGTCAGGTCAAGTTTGATTCCCCATTGGCGGTCGTCTTTGGTATGCCGCAACGGCATATAACTGTATCGTCGGTTGGCGGTAGCCTTCCGATTAAAGGAAGAGTCATACAGGCTGTTTGGAAAACGTTGTGCCGCATTATTAAAGATGCCCTCCTTTGCAAGGGCTTTATCGACAAATTCCGACTTATCGGCATCAACGCCCGGATCCCCCCAAGAACCTTGACAGATAAAGTCCAGCGCAAAAGGGGCACTCATACACTCGTCAAAACCGGCTTTGCGTTCTGCGGCACGGCGGCTGCGATACTGTTCGAAAGCAGTATTATCGAAACGGTTTTTAACAAAATCGTCTTTGCGCTCCCGGTATTCCTTGGCGGTTTCGTCACGATATGCTTTCAGTTTCTCCAATGCCTTATCTTTCGGCTCGAACGGGATGACTTCGTTTTTTTCGGTCAAAAAGCCTACCGCATCCTCACCCGACAAACCTGCCGCATGTTCGTTTTTCAGAAAAAACTGCCCCACCTTCGCATCGGATTCATTCTTGGTATAAGACACTTCGGCATTGAGCTGCCAACCGTTGTCAAACACATGTTTGAAACCTGAGAAAAGGTTGTATTTGTCGGCACTCAACCGCGACCAATCCTCCCCCAAATAAGTGTTGCGCGGCAGTTGCAAAGGTCGGTTGCAGGCAAGCGTTGAACTGAACGGGGCGGTTTTCTGATTTTCACAGGGCAAAATAATACCCGAAAAATCAGGGACCTCCCTACTCTTCTGATACATACCGCCCAAAGTAAGCACACTGCTGTCGCCCGCATCGGCTTCGGCAATGCCGTAAACCATATGTTTCCTGCCCCAAACGCGGTCTTTAAACGATTTTTTATACTCTTCCGCACCCACCAACCTTCCGCGTAAGGTATTCGCCTTATTCAGGCTGCCTGAAACATCCAACACTGCACGCCGGCTGCCACGATGGTCGACGGTCAGCTCTCCGGTATGTTTGAAAGAAGCGGTAGGTCGCTTACGGATCAAATTGACGGTTCCGCCCGGCTCTGAATTAGATTGGGTCAACCCCGTTGCACCCCGTACAACTTCAATATGGTCATAAACCGCCAAATCGGTACTCGGAGACACGTCAATTTTCGCTGTATATCCCGAACGGCCTGCAACATTGACGGTAATACCGTCTTCACCAATCTGATCAATATAGAAACCGCGTGACAAAAACCGCGTCTGCAAGCCTGAATCGCGCACAACGTTGACACCCGTCGTGTTTTTCATTGCCTCTTCAAGCGTATGCACCGCCTTATCGTCAAGGCGACTGCGCGTGATGACGCTGACCGACTGCGGCGTATCCTTGCCCGCAATCCTCATACCTGTGGCGGTGGACATCCGATCTATCGTATAAGAACGGGTCTTTTCGGTCTTGCCCGACAAAGCATGAGAGCCACGTACATTGACCGTATCCAGACTGACGGTATTGCCGTCTGAAACAGGCACAACACCGTCTGCAAAAGAACCACCGTAAGCCGATAACAGCATAACGGTCAGAATTTTAAGTGAAAAATGATTTTGATTCATAGAGACCTCTGTAATATGCAAGTGTGCAAATCGTCCAAAGGCCCTCACAACTGTTTTGATTTTTTATATTAATTGAAAAAAATAATTCTCAATTAAATTTATAGATGCGGATTGTATTCCCATTTTGACAAAAAACAAACCGCTCCTTACCGTTTATTTCAAAAAACGATAACATTGTATTGAAAAATATCCGAATTTAAATACAGACCGTCAATGCGGAAAAAAACACCCAAATTGGCTATAATCCCGACAAACACACTTAAGGACAACAACATGGCAGCCTCGCCCGAAGCAAAATTCACTGAAGAAAAGATTTTGTGGGTCAAACACCACACGCCGAAACTGATCACTTTCGCCATCAGCCGTCCCGAATCCTACCGTTTTAAAGCGGGACAGTTCTCCCGACTCGGTTTCTACGAAGGTGAAGGCTTTATTTGGCGTGCCTACTCCATCGTTTCCGCAGAATATGCAGACACGCTCGAATATTTTGCCGTACTCATCCAAGACGGCCCCATGTCGGCCCGTTTCGCCAAAATGCAACAGGGCGACACCATCCTGCTCGATAAAAATGCCACCGGCTTCCTCCTGCCTGAACGCTTCCCCGACGGCAAGGATTTGGTGATGCTCTGCACCGGCTCCGGCATCGCCCCCTTCCTTTCCATTCTCGAACAACCTGAAATCCGACAGCGTTTCGATACCGTCAACCTGATACATTCCGTATCTTTTCCCGAAGAATTGATTTTCAACGACCGGCTCGCCGCATTGTCCGAACATCCCCTGGTAGGTGAATACGGACACTCGTTCCGTTTCGTCCCTGTTACCACCCGTGCCGCCAACCCCTCGGGCTTAAGCGGAAAACGCATTCCGGAACTCTTAAAAAACAACAGCATCGAAAAGGCGCTGCATACCAAGTTCACCCCGGAATCCACACGGTTTATGATTTGCGGCAACCCGGAAATGGTCAAAGACACTTTCCAAACGCTGCTTGACATGGGTTACGCCATGCACCGCAACCGCATTCCCGGTCAAATCATGATGGAAAACGGCTTCTAAAAACCACCCTGCTTGTCCGATGCCTTCGGATGGACGGGCAAACCGACACGGCACGAAAACCGCGTCGGCAAAAATGCCGTCTGAAAAAGTTCAGACGGCATCTTCGGACACATTACCTGCAAACGGCAACACATTCCAACCCAAACCGATTAGGCAATCAATACGAACGGCTGTTTACATACTTGTCGGCTTTCACCAACCGGTATCGATTTAACCGATTTCCTTAATATTTTTCCTGTCCGTTTTAAACTTCGTCTTAAACGCATCCGGTAAATCTTTATCGAAATACCAAAGCCCGTCATCCATTTCCAATGCGCCGCCCATTCCATGCAGAACGACTTTTTCCCCCGTTAAAGGATCGGTTTCGGTAATTTCCACCTCATGCATTTTTCCCCAATCCAAAACAGGCAACTTGTGTGCAAACGCCAAAACCTGTTCGTCAGAACGGCCGCACGCCTTATCGCATCGGCCTGAAACATATACGGGACAAGGCTCATCCTCTGCATAACCGTCCGGAAGGATACCGGCTGCGGCAGGACACAATCCGTATGTTTCCGCCCACGACGACAAAGCCCGTCTCGCCGCCTTTTTATTGGCAAATAATCCGGTAGGCGGATTATCCGTCACACCGTTTTTCAAAGCCGCTGTTTTCGCATTCAACATGCCGTCTGAACCTTTTTCAAACCTGACGGTCGTAAATGTTTTAAGCAGATTTTTGGCAGATACATAACAACCCGAATGATAACGCCCGACCAATTCCGCTTTAATCTTATATGCATGCAGGCTGCCCAATGCGGGAAAAAAATGGACTTCCTCCGTATTGCACCAATCAAACGGGGCTTTTCCGGAATCCAATAAAGCCGAAACCTCGCTATATACCCGTTCAAACGTACCGATGTAATTTACTTTCCCTCCGCCGTCGAAACAAGCCAGCACCCCCATACCGTCAGGCAAACCGTACAACTGTTGCCTCAACCGTTCGGGCAGCGCGGCAGGCAGCGGTTTCGGATTCATCAAACGGAAACACTGCCTGATCCATGCCTCAACCCCATGTTCCGACAGGCTGTATTCCAAATAATCACACAATGCCGATACATCCGCCATCGCACGATGCCTGTCTTCCACAACAATCCCCAACCTTTCGATGATACTGTCCAGGCTGTGCTTGTAAAATTGCGGATACAGACACCGGGACAGCTGCACACTGCACAAAGCAGGCGATGAAAATCCGATACCCGCACGATGAAACTCATGCTTTAAAAACGTATAGTCGAAACGGCTGTTATGTGCAATCAACACACAACCCTTCAATACCGAAAACAACTCGCCGGCAATCTCTGCAAAAACAGGTGCGTCGGCAACCATGCCGTCTGAAATCCCCGTCAGCCCCGCCACAAACTGCGGAATAGGTTTTTGAGGATTAACCAGCCACTCATGCCTCACCACCCTTCCCTGCTCAAACTTGACCAAAGCCACTTCGGTTACCCTGTCTTCATACAGATTGCCGCCCGTCGATTCCAAATCAACCACGGCAACAGGCATTCCAAACCGTAAAAATACCTTTTCCAGCAAGGGCCAGCGAGAAGCAACAATCATTTTATTCTCTTTAAATTCAAACAACAAACCGATATTTTACACTTTTAAGGCATTTCATCCAACAAAACAATTGACAGAATCCGATGATTACCCTAAAATTCAAATCTTTCTTGCAGCGCACCCGTAGCTCAGTTGGATAGAGTATCTGGCTACGAACCAGAGGGTCGGGCGTTCGAATCGCTCCGGGTGCGCCAGTAAGAAAATACAATATGCGCCCATCGTCTAGCGGTTAGGACATCGCCCTTTCACGGCGGTAACCGGGGTTCGATTCCCCGTGGGCGTGCCAAATTCCAAATCCCTGAGGTTATACCTCGGGGATTTTTATTGCCTCGGCAACTCGTTACCATATCTTTACCTACCCCTTCATCAGAATCTCAGACATAATCGAATCATATTCAAACCTTTGCTGTGTAAACTGATATCCCATAACCGGATGCAGTGTCCGTTAAACACTTTATCCGATTGGTACAGATATAACAGCATATTCCAAAGCTCCTTCTGCTTTTCTGTTTACCGCTGCAATATTTAGAGTATAATACCAAATTTGAGCAATGGTTCTAAAACAGTTAGAACCATTTTTCATGAGCCTGACTGATTCGTATACTCGGAGAAACTGATGCAGAATATTTTTGACCCTTTGATTATTCGTGGAAAATCCCTTATCCCTATCGTGCAAGGCGGCATGGGGGTCGGTGTTTCCGCATCGGGTTTATCTAGCGCGGTGGCGCGTGAAAACGGTATCGGAACGATTGCCAGTGTGGATTTACGTCACCTTCACGAAGACCTGCTCGCCGAATCCCAAATCAATCCGAGCGAGGAGAAATATACGTCTTTGAACTGTACCGCATTAGACAGGGAAATCCAAAAAGCCAAAAGTGCTTCAGAGGGAAAAGGACTGATTGCGGTCAACGTGATGAAGGCGGTCAAAGACCACGCCGCGTATGTCCGCCAGGCTTGCGAATCAGGGGCGGATGCAGTCGTGATGGGTGCCGGTCTGCCTTTAGACCTGCCGGAAATGACCGAGGGCTATCATAAAGATGTTGCCCTGCTACCGATTCTATCCGAATCGCGCGGTATTAATATCGTTTTGAAACGTTGGATGAAAAAAGGCATATTGCCCGATGCGATTGTAGTCGAACATCCTGCCCACGCGGCCGGACATTTGGGTGCATCAACCGTTGAAGGCGTAAACGATGCTAAATTCGACTTTAAACGCGTGATTGAGGAAACGTTTGAAGTCTTCAAAAGTTTAGGGCTGGAAAGCGAAAAAATCCCGCTTATTCTTGCGGGAGGCATGGCAAATTTTGAAAAAGTCAAAACCGCCCTAAAGAACTGGGGAGCCTCCGCCGTTCAAATCGGTACCGCTTTTGCCGTTACCGAAGAAGGAGATGCACATCTTAACTTCAAAAAAACGCTTGCCGGTGCGGAAACTGAAAAAGTAGTCGAATTTATGTCTGTTGCCGGTTTGCCGGCACGCGGCGTACGTACCAAATTCCTAGACAGCTACATCAAGCGTGAAAGCAAACTTCAGGCAAACGCCAAAGCCGACCCGCGCCGCTGTACCCAAGGTTTAAACTGCCTGACCAGCTGCGGCCTGCGCGACGGGCTTGCCAAAGCAGGGCAATTCTGTATTGATATCCAGCTTGCTGCCGCATTCCGTGGAGAAGTGGATAAAGGCCTGTTCTTCAGAGGTAAAGACCCTCTCCCCTTCGGCAATGCCATCCGCACCGTCCGTGAGACGATACAATATCTGCTGACGGGGAGCGAACCTGTTGCAACAGTAGGACGCTGATGTCAAAACAGCCGATACCGTAGAAAAATGCCGTCTGAAAATTTTCAGACGGCATCTCTTTATTTGCTTTCAGTATTATTGAAGAGTTTATCCATCGGGGTCAAATCGGCCGCATTGCCTTGGCTGGTAATCCATTTGTTTTCCACGCGCCACATCCCTGCCGCATCCTCTACGCGCAAATACCAGTGGTTGGTCGGCGGAAGGGTTTTAAACACCGCTTCATATTCCGCCCTATCGTTTTGCACGCCGCCGACAGGCTTAAGGTTTACGGTTTGATCGTCCGCCTTGCGGGTCGGATGCATCAACAGCAGCTTCAACGGCTGATTCCCGTCAAATTCGCCGCTGACGAACACCTTTGCCGCATTCATATCGGGGGAAATGAGGACCTGTACCCGGATATGCCGTCTGACAGCCTCTTCATCCCGATGGAGCTGGATGTCGATATTTTTGCCGTCCTTATAATAATCGTCCGTAACCAAATCTGTCGCGTGCTGCTGTGCGACAAAAAACATGGCGACACTGGCGATGACGACAAAAATCGGACCCGCCATCAAGACCCACGGCCAGACGTGTTTGTACCAAGGCTTGATTCGACTGTTTTGAGACACTGTTATTCTCCGATGAAGGTTGCATCTTCTTCCAAAACAACCGGCTTGCCGTCTGATGCACCGCTTTCCCGGTATTGGAAGATAAACTCGATAGGATGACTGCCTTTGTCCGCGTATTCCGGAATGGTAGACACTTGTACAGGAAGGGTTACCGTTTCGCGCGGAGCCACTTTTATACCGCCTTCGGGCAGCCCGGTCAGGGCTATTTCGTCAAATCCTTTGACACTTGCGGTAATCAGCTGTTCTTTTTCACTGTTGTTGATGATACGGAGGCTATATGCGTTTTCCAGCCAACCTTTGGCATTTTCGCGCACCATTACGCCGCGGTCTTTCAGAATATCGACTTCGACCATTTTGCGCGTGGACAAACCGACCAGGAAGGCAATGATAACTAACGCCAACACCGCACCGTAACCCGCCACGCGCGGCCTGCGCAGCCGTTTTTTAATATCTTTTTCGGAATACTCGTGTTCCAACGCACCTTCTGTCGTATAACGGATTAATCCGCGCGGATAGCCCATTTTATCCATAATCTCATCACACGCGTCGATACATGCGGCACAACCGATACATTGATATTGCAGGCCGTTGCGGATATCGATACCGACAGGGCAGACTTGAACGCACATCGCACAGTTGATACAGTCGCCCAAACCGGCCTCTTCCTTATTAACCGTTTTCTTGCGGGCTCCGCGCGGTTCTCCGCGTTCCGTATCATAGGAAATAATCAGCGTGTCTTTGTCGAACATCGCGCTTTGGAAACGTGCATACGGACACATATGCAGGCATACTTTTTCGCGCATAATGTGGGCAAAAAAGAAGGTCATGAAACCGTAAAATGCCGCGGCAAACATCGCGCCGCCACCTGCTGCTCCGGTGAATAAATCGGGAACAAACTGGCGGATAGGGACAAACCAGCCCGCAAAAGTGATACCTGTCCACGCACAGACAAGGAAAATCAGTAGGTATTTGGTGGCTTTAATGCGGATTTTAGTAAAATTCCAAGGCGATTTTTCCAGTTTTAAACGTTTGTTGCGGTCGCCTTCAACCAAGTTGTCGATCCAAAGCATGATTTCGGTGTAAACCGTTTGCGGGCAAGAATAGCCGCACCACAAACGACCGGCAATGGTTGTCCACCAAAACAATCCGAATGCGCAAATCATCAACAGCAGAGCGAGGTAAATCAAATCGCCCATACCCAACGACAATCCGAAAATGAAGAAATGACGGTCGGGGATATTAAATAAAACCGCCTGACGGCCACTCCAGTTGAACCACGGAATGACGTAAAACACAAACTGCGTCGCCAACACTGCGGCGATACGCAATTTGGCGAACCGCCCTTCCGCTTTTTTCGGATGGATGCGTTCGCCTTCGGGATGGATTTGAATCACGCTGGCACGCGGATCAAACGTTTTTTTCACTTTCGGTGCAGCTTTTGTTTTTTCGGACGGGCTGTGCTCGGTTTCCGGATTACCGGCTTGATTTTCCGTGGTCATGCTACGTTCCTTGATTTTTGATTAATGGTTTGTCCGTCATGGCTACTGTTTTCTTTTCAGACGGCATTTTGCTTTTTTTTTGATATCTTTACGTTTTAATATTCTCAGAAAATATATTTTTCTCAAAATACATTCTTGCTATTGTACAACTTTATGCACTTATTTTGATACGCAAAAAGATAAATATCCGAACAATACCGCCCCCAAATACGCCGCCCCTTCACGGACAAAACTATATGTGCTGAAAACTTCCTTATTTGAATATAATTAAAAAACAACGGGTAAGAAATAAATAGGCAAATGACTGCAAAAAACGTCGATACCCCATCATAAACAAACTCTATTTATTCAATAAATAATTTGTAACACTTTGTTTTCAAAAGTATAGAACCACCTTTCACATTCAGGCTGAAACCGACATCCCGATACCCGGAGCATATATCCTTCCGGCACAGCAGTACCGCCTACCCCTCCTTTTCTTGAAAGCATATGCGAATCGGGCGATAATCAACGCCGTCTAACCATCCGCTTATCCAAAACACCAGCAAGGAAGATATAAAATGTCTCAACTGGCAAACGCAATCCGTTTCCTCTCCGCAGATGCCGTTCAAAAAGCAAATTCCGGCCACCCCGGCGCGCCTATGGGCATGGCGGAAATGGCAGAAGTATTGTGGACGAAATTCCTGCATCACAATCCCGCCAACCCCAAATTCTACAACCGCGACCGCTTCATCCTCTCCAACGGCCACGCATCCATGCTGTTGTACAGCCTGCTGCACCTGACCGGCTACAACCTGAGCATTGAAGACCTGAAAAACTTCCGCCAGCTGCACAGCAAAACCCCCGGCCACCCCGAATACGGCTACACCGACGGCGTGGAAACCACAACCGGCCCGTTGGGACAAGGCATTGCCAACGCAGTGGGCATGGCATTAGCCGAAAAAATCCTTGCCGCCGAGTTCAATAAAGACGGTTTGAACATTGTCGATCACTACACCTACGTCTTCATGGGCGACGGCTGCCTGATGGAAGGCGTATCGCACGAAGCCTGCTCACTCGCCGGCACTTTGGGTCTGGGCAAACTGATTGTTTTATATGATGACAACAATATTTCCATCGACGGCAAAGTGGACGGCTGGTTTACCGAAAACATCCCGCAACGCTTTGAAAGCTACGGCTGGCACGTCGTTCCCAACGTAAATGGTCATGACACCGCCGCCATTCAAGCCGCTATCGAAGCCGCCCGCGCCGAAACCGGCAAACCGTCCATCATCTGCTGCAAAACCTTAATCGGCAAAGGCAGTGCCAACAAAGAAGGCAGCCACAAAACCCACGGCGCACCTTTGGGCGCGGACGAAATCGAAGCCACACGCAAACATCTGGGCTGGGCTTACCCCGCCTTTGAAATCCCGCAAGAGATTTACGACGCATGGAGCGCGAAAGAACAAGGCGCGAAACTGGAAGCCGACTGGAACGAACTGTTTGCGCAATACCAAGCCAAATATCCTGCCGAAGCCGCAGAATTCGTGCGCCGCTTGGATAAAAAACTGCCGGACAATTTTGATGCATACGTTCAAGCCGCATTGAAAGAAGTATGCGACAAAGCCGAAACCATCGCCACCCGCAAAGCCAGCCAAAACAGTATCGAAATTCTTGCCAAAGCACTGCCCGAACTGGTAGGCGGTTCTGCCGACCTGACCCCGTCCAACCTGACCGACTGGTCAAACAGCGTCTCCGTTACCCGTGACAAAGGCGGCAACTACATCCACTACGGCGTGCGTGAGTTCGGCATGGGCGCCATCATGAACGGCCTTACCCTGCACGGCGGCGTGAAACCCTTTGGCGCGACCTTCCTGATGTTCAGCGAATACGAACGCAATGCCTTACGCATGGCGGCACTGATGAAAATCAACCCCGTCTTCGTCTTCACCCACGATTCCATCGGTTTGGGCGAAGACGGCCCGACCCACCAACCCATCGAGCAAACCGCCACCCTGCGCCTGATTCCGAATATGGACGTATGGCGTCCGTGCGACACCGCCGAATCTTTGGTAGCATGGTCTGAAGCCGTTAAAGCAGCCGATCACCCGTCCTGCCTGATTTTCAGCCGTCAAAACCTGAAATTCCAAGCGCGCAACGAACAACAACTGAACGACATCAAACGCGGCGGCTACATCATCAGCGAAGCCCAAGGCAACGCCCAAGCCGTCATCATTGCCACCGGCTCAGAAGTCGAGCTGGCTTTGGAGGCGCAAAAAGCCCTCGCCGCGCAAAACATCGCCGTACGCGTCGTTTCCATGCCGTCCACCAACGTCTTCGACCGCCAAGACGCCGCCTATCAAGCCGCCGTTCTGCCCGAAGGCCTACCGCGCGTTGCCGTAGAAGCCGGACACGCCGACGGTTGGTACAAATACGTCGGTCTGAACGGCGCAGTCGTCGGCATCAACCGCTTCGGCGAATCCGCCCCCGCTGATCTGCTGTTCAAAGAATTCGGCTTTACCGTGGACAATGTGGTCGATACTGTGAAATCAGTGCTGTAACCCCACACCTGAACAAATGTCGTCTGAAACCAATTAGGGCTTCAGACGGCATTTTTATATTCTCGCTGCCATGATGCTTTCTCATCCCACCAATCTCCATTATAATATTTGCGAATCGCTCTTATTCACATTTAAAAAGGAGAAACGCATGAGCACCCGTACCGAACACGACACCATGGGCAATGTCGAAGTCCCGTCCGAAGCCTATTGGGGCGCGCAGACCCAGCGTAGCCGCAACAATTTCAAAATCGGCGGCGAAACCCTGCCGCAGCCGCTGATTTATGCTTTGGCGCTGGTGAAAAAAGCCGCCGCCGCCACCAATGTTTCCCTCGGCAGGATTAAGCCTGAGCAGGCGGATTTGATTACGCAGGCGGCGGATGATGTGTTGAACGGCAAGCTCGACGGGCAGTTCCCATTGGTAGTGTGGCAGACCGGATCCGGCACGCAATCCAATATGAACATGAACGAAGTGCTGGCGAACCGCGCCAACGAAATCGCCGGTACGGGTTTGGCGGCGTACCAGCCCGTCCATCCCAACGACCATGTGAACCACGCGCAATCGACCAATGACGCGTTCCCGACCGCCATCCACGTCGCCGCCGCGATTGAAATCAACCGCCACCTTATTCCGGCGGTAAAAGCCTTGCGCGATACATTGGACAAAAAAGCCAAAGAATTCGCCCCTATCGTCAAAATCGGTCGCACCCATTTGCAGGACGCGACGCCGCTGACTTTGGGACAAGAATTTTCTGGCTACGTTTCCCAGCTCGATCACGGTTTAGGCCGTCTGAACGATGCACTTAAAGACTTGTGTGAACTCGCTTTGGGCGGCACCGCAGTCGGCACGGGTTTGAACAGCCATCCTGAATACGCCGAAAAAGCTGCCGCCAAACTCGCCGAATTGTCTGGCTTGCCGTTTGTCAGCGCGCCGAACAAATTTGAAGCCTTGGGCGGACGAGATGCCGCCGTTGCCGCTTCAGGCGCATTAAAAACGCTGGCGGCAAGCCTGAACAAAATCGCCAACGACATCCGTTGGCTGGCAAGCGGCCCGCGTTGCGGCTTGGGCGAAATCAAAATCCCCGAAAACGAGCCGGGTTCGTCCATCATGCCGGGCAAAGTCAACCCGACCCAATGCGAAGCGATGACCATGGTGTGCTGCCAAGTGTTCGGCAACGACGTTACCATCGGCATGGCGGGCGCGTCGGGCAATTTCGAGCTGAACGTCTATATGCCCGTCATCGCTTACAACCTCTTGCAATCCATCCGCCTCTTGGGCGACGCGTGCAACAGCTTCAACGAACACTGCGCCGTCGGCATCGAACCCGTGCCGGAAAAAATCGACTATTTCCTGCACCATTCCCTGATGCTGGTTACTGCGTTAAACCGTAAAATCGGCTACGAAAATGCCGCCAAAGTCGCCAAAACCGCTTATAAAAACGACAAATCGCTGCGCGAAACCGCCATCGAATTGGGCTTGTTGACGGGCGAAGAGTTTGATGAGTTGGTCGTTCCTGCCGATATGGTTCATCCGCGCTAATCTTTCCCTCAAATAAAATGCCGTCTGAAACCTCGTTCAGACGGCATTTTCCGTGATAAGCACACTATCGTATACATTACCGGTACTTAAACAACCTGTCTCCGACTGCCGCCATGACCGCACCCCCTACCACGACGAAAGCACCGGCATAAGCCAAACCATTCATATCCGGTGCGGAAAAAATATCAGGCATAAGATGGTGTCCGAGTATGGAAAACATCATGGTAAAGACAGGAATCAGGGTCGTAACCACACTGACTTTGGAAGCCTCCCAGTGTTTCAATGCCTCGCCGAACGAACCGTAACCGATCAACGTATTCATGCAGCAATAGGCAAAGAATGCCCATGCCGCCACGCCCTTCAAACTGCCTATGTTCGCCGGTTCGGCAAAAGGCAGGAGCACGGCGGCACTTACCGCATAAATCAGCATCAAAATCTGTTGCGAGCTGAATTGTACCGACAACAGCTTCTGTGCCACGCCGTAGCATACCCAAACCGTACTGCCTGCCGCGCACAGCAACACGCCTTGCGCATACGCGCCCAAACCCGACAATTCTCCCAATTTATCGTTGAAAAACATAAATAGACCGATTAACAGCAAAACCAAACCGATTTTCTGTGCGGCAGTCATCCTGTCTTTGAACACCACCACGCCGACAAAAATCATGGTAAACGGCGAGAGCTGCCACAAAACCTGCGTCGTGGTCGGCGAAATATAATGCAGGCCTTGGGCTATCAGCACAAAGTTTGCCGAAATGCCGGCCACACCGAGCAATAACAGCCTAAACGTCCGCCAAGAAAAATTCCGGCGCTTCGGCAGCCTCCCCGCCGCAGCCAAAAAAAACAGCAGCACGGATGCCGCCACGGTAAAGCGTATCCACACCAATGTCGGCGCATCAATGAATTTCAGTACCTGCTGCGCGGCAATGGGCAGCGTCCCCCAAGTTGCCGTAGCCAAAAGTGCCAACAAAAAACCCAAAGCAGGTCTTTGGTTTTCCATATTTGTTTTTCCTCTGTTTACCCGATGCCGTCTGAAAGCCCTTTTCAGACGGCATCAACTGCTTACTCGGCTTCCCAGTAATCGATATACAGCTGCAATTCGAGATTGTTGCGCCATTCGTTGGCCACGGGGCGGTAAACCGTGCGGATGTATTCGGGAATGTCTTCGCTGCAACGCCAAAACATGGCTTCAAATTCGTAGCCGTCTTTTTGCAGCCAGACTTTTTTATGTTTGCCTTCCGCGCCCAAAGGCTGCTGGCGGACAACATGAAATTCGTCGGTAAAACTCGGCGGAGCGAAGCCTTGTCCCCAAACGTGGCGGGCGAGGTTTTGCGCCTGTTCCAACGTGATGTCGCGGGCAGGCAGGCTGCCGTCGGTGATGAAGGTTTGCGACAAATCGTCTTCGCACACCATCTCGCGCACGGCTTCTTCAAAGGCCGTCTGAAACGCGGGAATATTGTGTTCGAGTATGCTCAAACCCGCCGCCATCGCGTGTCCGCCGAATTTCAAAATCAAATCGGGATGGCGTTTGGACACCAAGTCCAAAGCATCGCGCAGGTGCAGATTGGGAATGGAGCGTCCCGAACCGCGTACTTCGCCGTTGTCGGCAGGCGCAAACACGATGGTCGGTCGATAAAAACGGTCTTTGAGGCGGCTGGCAACGATGCCGACCACGCCTTGATGAAAGTCATCGCGATACGCCACCAAAGTCGTCTGACCTGAAGGCAGGGTTTCAGGAAAAGCATTCAGCGCGTCTTGCAGCATAGACTGCTCGATTTCGCGGCGCTCGATATTGAGATTGTTTAACTGAGCCGCCAGTTCCTGCGCTTCGGCATCATCTCGCGCCAACAGGCAGGCAATGCCGACCGACATATCGTCCAGCCGTCCGGCCGCATTGATGCGCGGCCCCAGCGCAAAGCCCATATCAAACGGCTGAGCCTTGCGCCAATCCCGTCGCGCCACTTCAAACAAGGCGCGGATACCGGGGCGCATTTTGCCCGAACGCATCCGTTTCAAACCTTGAGACACGAGGATACGGTTGTTGTGATCGAGGGAGACGACGTCGGCAACGGTACCGAGTGCGACCAAATCCAAAAGGTCGCCCAGATTCGGCTCTTTTAGGCCGTCTGAAAAATAATTGCGGCGGCGCAGTTCGGCACGCAAAGCCATCAGTACATAAAAAATCACGCCCACGCCCGCCAAGCTTTTGCTTTGGAAACCGCAGCCTTTTTGGTTCGGATTGACGATGATGCAGTCGGGTACGGTCTCGGCAGGCAGATGGTGGTCGGTCACAATCACATCCAAACCCAAAGCCTGCGCCCGCGCCACGCCTGCAATACTGGCGATACCGTTATCGACCGTAATCAGCAAATCCACACCTTGCTCTGCCGCGATTTCAGCCAGCTCGGGCGTTAAGCCGTAGCCGTGTTCAAAGCGGTTGGGCACGAGAAAATCCACTTTCGCCCCCATCGCCGCCAAACCGCTCATACCGACGGAACACGCCGTCGCGCCGTCGGCATCGTAGTCGGCGACAATCAGGATTTTTTCCTGACGCTCAACCGCATCCGCCAAACGTCCGGCGGCGGCTTCGCAGTTTGTCAACGTTTGATACGGCAAAAGCTCAGCAAGCTTGTCGTCCAACTCGGCCGGACTTTGCACACCTCGCGAGGCACAAAGCCGGGCGATTAAAGGATCGGCACCGGCGGTGAGCAAATGATTAAAAACGTCGGTATTGACGGATCGGGTTTGAATTTTGGCTGACATGACGAAGTTTTTTCAAGATATGATGAGGCTGAAATGCCGTCTGAAAGCTTTTCAGACGGCATTGCTGTTTATTTGCGGGCGGCATCCACGGCTGCGCCCAGAGCCGCCGCAGGCAAAGCCAGTACCGCGCCCGCCGCATCCAGTATCAAAAAGGGGGGCGTATATAAGATATTTACAAACAGCTTGGATTTGTCGGTATGTTTTTCCGTAACCGTGTAATAAATATCGGCAGGCACACTTTGCTCAAAATGATAATCGGCGTTCAGTTTTTGCGGCGTGGCGTAGTATTTGCCTTTTGCGGATACGCAGCGCGTGTAAATGGTCCGATTGTCGAGTTCGACCGCTTTAAACTCAAGCTGTTTCAGCTTGGCGATGTCGGCAGGTCTGTCGGTATCGTAGCGCAGGCAAAGGTCGTCGGTACTGAAATTCTGGCTGCCGGGCGATTCGAGTTTGACCGGCAGGGCTTGGTAGGCAAAGCGTGGGTTGGGCTGAACCATTTGGAAGGGTTTGTCTAACCCAATCTTCAAAATGCCCGTCAGCTTCGCCGAATCTTCAGGATTGACGACGAACCAGTATTTCCCGCCCATCATCACCAGGCTGCCCTTTTCCAATTGGGCATTGTCTTTGGCAACCACACCGAAGGCGCGGATTTGGTCTTTGTCAACGTGTTTATAGGCGGTCGTTTCGCTGAACGGGTCGTTCATGCCCCACATCATTGCCGTACAGCCGTTCAACATCAAGGCTGCCGCTAAAACGGCGGCGGTCGTTTTACGGAACAACATTTTATCCTCCAATCCGAATAACGGCGGATGCCGTCTGAAAATATGCCTAGGCTTCCCCTGTTCCGCCTTGGCTTTCCATAACGGTTTTCAATTCTTGAAACAGGGCGCGGAAATTTTTCGGTGGTTTGTTTTGCTCCTGCTCTTTTTTGGTATTGCGGATGAGTGTCCTCAGCTTGCCCGCGTCCGCATGCGGAAAATCCGACATAAACTGCGTCAACGCGCCGTCGTCTGCCAACAGCCGTACGCGCGCCTGTTCCACACGTTGCAAAAAGGCATTGTGCGCCGCATCGTCGCCGCGCAGCTTGGCAAGAAACGCCTCGATGGGCGCGGGATCGGTATCGCGCATCAGCCTGCCGATAAATTGCGCCTGCCGCTTGAGCGCACCGTTGGATGTGATTTTTTTATAGGCGGTTACCGCCTCGTACAAATCCGCATCCAAACCGATTTTTTTCAGCGTATCGTTTGAGAGCTTGGTCAACGCCATGCCCAAATCCTGCAAATCGTTCATCTGCTTTTTCATTTGGGTTTTGCTGACCCATTCATCTTCTTGTTCAAACATCTTGGTTCTCAAATTTTATCCGATAGGCGCATTTTAACAGAATGATTCCGCGTTCAGACGGCATTTTTCCCCATGCGCCTTTTAACTGGTACTTTTGCCCCTGCCGTCCGAAACGGTTAAAATGCCGCAACGCTCCACCAAGAAAGATTTCTATGCTGTTCAACCACACCGCTTCCGAACTCCTCGACCTCTGCCGCCGCACGCTCGACTTGGCAAAAGCGACGGGCGCAACCGCCGCCGAAGCCGACTTCAGCGAGTCGCTCGGTCAAAGCGTCAGCGTGCGCTTGGGTGAAATCGAACAAATCGAGTTCCAGCAGGACAAGTCGCTGGACATTACCGTTTACGTCGGCAAACGCAAAGGCCGCGCCAGTACTGCCGACTTCTCCGAAAAAGCCCTGCAAGACACCGTCAAAGCCGCCATCGACATCGCCCGCTACACTGCCGAAGACGATTGCGCAGGTTTGGCAGACGCTTCGCTTATGGCGCAATACGTCGGCAACCTCGACCGTTACCACGAATGGGATTTAAGCACGGAAGCCGCCGTCGAGTTGGCAAAACAATGCGAACAAGCCGCCCTGAACGAGGATGAGCGCATCGAAAACTCCGAAGGGGCGGCGGTACAAACCGGACATTACCAATACGTTTACGGCAACACCCACGGTTTTGCCGCACACCAGCAAGGCACGCGCCACAGCATTTCATGCAGCGTCGTTGCCGCCGACGAAAACGGCATGCAGCGCGACTACTGGTACGATTCCTCCTGCCGCCATCAAGACATGGACAGCCCGGCGCAAATCGGTCAAACCGCCGCCGAACGTACCTTACGTCGTTTGAACAGCCGCAGCATTCCGACCGGAAGCTACCCCGTCCTATTCGATGCGACCGTTTCGGGAGGTCTGATCGGACACCTCGTCGGCGCACTGTCCGGCGGCTCGCTCTACCGCCAAAGCAGCTTCCTGATCGACAGTATAGGCAAACAGGTTCTGCCCGATTTCCTCAGCCTGCGCGAAGAGCCGCATATTCCCCGCGCCTTCGGCAGCACCTATTTCGATTCCGAAGGCGTCGCCACGCGGCCGCGTTTCGTTATCTGCGACGGCATTGTCGAAGGCTATTTCCTCAGCAGTTATAGCGCGAGAAAACTCGGTATGCAGACCACGGGCAACGCCGGCGGCGCGCACAACCTTTATTTGAACCATACGCACGAAACGCAATCAGACCTGCTGAAAGAAATGGACACGGGATTGTTGGTAACCGAGCTCATGGGGCAAGGCGTAAACGCCATTACCGGCGACTACTCGCGCGGTGCGGCGGGTTTTTGGGTGGAAAACGGCATCATTGCCTACCCCGTCCATGAAATCACCGTTGCCGGCCGCCTTCAGGATATGTACCGCAACATCGTCGGCGTGTCCGATGATGCCTTACGCCGCTCGTCCAACCAAATCGGTTCTATCCTGATAGGAAGCATGACGGTTGCCGGCAACTGAAACCCCAACCGGATGCCGTCTGAAAACAAAGGGCCGAACCTGCAGCGGTTCGGCCCTTTGTTGATACATCATTTCTTTTAGATTTCCGCAAAAATCCCTGACAAACAATCTGCACATTTTTTAATCATATAGGATTTTCCCTTATTCCTCAGCATACTATCAAACATATCCACAACAGGATTCACACAGGCTAAGGATAAAGCAGATAAAAAGACACCTGTTCTTTTCAGACGGCATTCCCCCTGTTTCTGCAAACGGCAAAACAAAACGGCAGGACATCGTCTGTCCTGCCGTTTCACATATACGGTTTCCCGTACACTCGGGATTAAGCAGCCTGAATGTTAGCAGCTTGTTTGCCTTTAGGGCCGGTGGTTACGTCGAAAGATACGCGTTGACCTTCTTTCAGGGTTTTGAAACCATCCATGTTGATCGCTGAGAAGTGAGCGAACAAATCTTCGCCACCTTCGTCAGGAGTGATGAAACCAAAACCTTTAGCGTCGTTAAACCATTTTACGATACCGGTTGCCATTAGAAACTTCCTATACTTAAAAATTAACAAAATCAGCAAAATAAGGCATACAGCAAACTTAAACGTTCAGCGTTTCTCCCCAGCTTTATATACTTGGTCGAGTGCCGGCTTCTGCTTAACCGTCTTTTTACATTTGTTAAGCCGAAACGTCAAGCTATGTTTCCAAAAAAGTGAGAAAATAAGCGGAAAGACCGAAAATACAACAGAAATGCCGTCTGAAAACGGCTTCTTCCCGATAGAAAACAACTTATGACGACACACTGCCAATCCGATACGCTTTTAAGCGACCTTAACACCCTGCCGCCGAAACGTTACGGCGTTTTCCTATTGAACGACGATTACACCACGATGGAATTTGTCGTTGAAATCCTGACCGAAATCTTCATGCTCGGACAAGAACAGGCGGTAGCAGTAATGCTCTTGGTTCATCACGAAGGCAAAGGCCTGTGCGGCACTTACACGCGCGATATTGCCCAAACCAAACAGCAACAAGTCATGCAGCGGGCAAAAGCCGAAGGGCATCCGCTGCAATGTATTGTCGAGGAGATTTAATATGCTTGCCCCTGAATTGGAACAGATTTTGCAGCAGCTTTATCGCGAGGCGCGTAACGCCCATTATGAATTTATCAGCCTCGAGCATCTGCTTTTGGTACTCATCGAAGAAGATGCCGCCGTCCCCAACGTCCTCAAGCTCTGCGGCACGGATTTGAAAGTGGTGTCCGAACAACTCGCCGCCAGCGTTGCCGAAAACACCCCCCTGATTCCCGACCACCTTTTAGACACGGTCGAAACCCAGCCCACGCTCGGCTTCCAACGCGTCATCCAACGGGCGATGGTGCATACCCAATCGGCAGGCAAAGGCTTGGTCGAGCCTTTGGACGTTTTGGTCGCGCTGATGAGCGAAACTGACAGCCACGCCGTCTATTTCCTCAAGCTGCAATCGGTTACGCGTTTTGAAGTTTTGCGCTGTATTGCCCACGGCTCTCCCGATGAAGATGAAGACGATGGCAACTATTCTTCAGACGGCATGGACGACGATAATGAGAACCGCACCAAACCGAGCAAAAACCCTTTATCGGAGTACACCGTCAACCTCAACGCCGAAGTCAAAGCCGGCCGTATCGACCCTTTAATTGGTCGCAAACACGAAATGGAACGGCTGGTGCAAATCCTGTGCCGCCGCCGCAAAAACAATCCGCTTTTGGTCGGCGAAGCAGGCGTGGGCAAAACCGCGCTGGCGGAAGGTTTGGCACATCAAATCGTCAACGGCGACATTCCCGACGCGCTCAAAGATGCCGAAGTATACGCGCTGGATATGGGTTCGCTTTTGGCGGGCACAAAATACCGCGGCGATTTTGAAGCGCGGATCAAATCTATATTGAAACAGCTCGAAAAAATCCCGCACGCCATTTTGTTTATCGACGAAATCCACACCATCATCGGCGCAGGCAGCACCAGCGGTGGCACGATGGACGCATCCAACCTGCTCAAACCCGCATTGGCGAAAGGTTCATTGCGCTGTATCGGCGCAACCACTTACGACGAATATCGTACCATTTTCGACAAAGACCACGCCTTAAGCCGCCGTTTCCAAAAAATCGACGTGGTCGAACCTACTGTTTCCGAAACCGTACAAATCCTGCGCGGCTTGAAGCCGATGTTTGAAGCCTTCCACCAAGTCCGCTATACGCAAGGCGCACTTGAAGCCGCAGCCGAACTTTCCGCACGCTACATCAACGAACGCTTCCTGCCCGACAAAGCCATCGACGTGATGGACGAAGCAGGAGCGGCACAACGGATTCTGCCCAAATCCAAACAGAAAAAAGTCATTGGCAAAGCGCAAATCGAAATCGTCATTGCCAAAATCGCGCGGATTCCCGAAAAAACCGTGTCGCACGACGACAAACAAGTCCTGCAATTCCTCGGCCGCGATTTGAAAAACATGGTTTACGGTCAGGAAAACGCCATCGACGCGCTGGTTGCCGCCGTCAAAATGTCGCGTTCCGGCCTTGCCCTGCCCGACAAACCGATAGGCAGCTTCCTCTTCTCCGGTCCGACCGGCGTCGGTAAAACCGAAGTCGCCAAACAGCTTGCCTACTCGATGGGCGTACCGCTGCAACGCTTCGACATGTCCGAATACATGGAACGCCACGCCGTATCGCGCCTCATCGGCGCACCACCGGGCTACGTCGGCTTTGAACAAGGCGGCCTTTTAACCGAAGCCGTCAACAAACAGCCGCATTGCGTGCTGCTCTTGGACGAAATCGAAAAAGCCCACCCCGACATTTTCAACGTCCTCCTGCAAGTCATGGACGCAGGCAAGCTGACCGACAACAACGGCAAGAGTGCCGATTTCCGCAATGTTATCCTGATTATGACCACCAACGCAGGCGCGGAAAGCCTCAGCCGCCCCAGCCTCGGCTTTACCGCCAAGCGCGAACTCGGCGACGAAATGCAGGCCATCAACAAGCTCTTCACACCGGAGTTCCGCAACCGCTTGGACGCGATTATCCCGTTTGCGCCCCTGTCCGAACCCATTATCGTCAAAGTCGTGGACAAATTCCTGCTCCAGCTCGAACACCAGCTTCTCGACAAAAAAGTCGAAGCTGAATTCACACCGGCATTGCGCAAATATCTGGCAGAAAAAGGTTTCGACCCGCAAATGGGCGCGCGCCCGATGCACCGTCTGATTCAGGAAAAAATCCGCAAACCGCTCGCCGACGAACTCCTGTTCGGCAAACTCGCCGACGGCGGCTTCGTACGGATAGACTGGGATGCTGAAAAAGAAGAAGCCGTGTTGAAATTCAAGAAAAACAAAGTCAAACCTGAAGCAGAACCTGTTTAACCGATTGAAAAATAAAATGCCGTCTGAAATTTCAGACGGCATTTTTCAAATATCGGTCCCTATTCCGGCAAACTTTTCCACAAACGCCGCAATCTTTTGAAAAACACTTTGTTTCTTCGTCAGATATTGCGGGTTGAGCGGGCTCATTTTCGGCAGGGTTTCGGTCAGTTCCGTACCGTTTTCGCTGGCATAGCCGCGTTTGAGCGAGCCGATCAAATAGCGTTTGGAGGCGGTTTCATTCAAACCTTCGGCAGCAATCAGCTCTGCGGCTTCACTCCTCATCACCTCTTGAGCGTAGGTGTAGAAGGTTTCCAGTATGGTAGGAACGTCGGGGACTTTGTCCAAATCCGTATCATTGATGAAATCCACAATCAGGCTCTCTTTGGCGCGGTGGCCGATGCTGGCGCGGATGATACGGCGGATTTCTTCCACCAGCTCCGCTTTGCCTTTGATTTTTTTGTGATGCTCGAAAACCAGTTGCAAGATGTAATCCAGATTGATTTCCTGCGATTTGAGCAAATCCACCTCAAAAACCACATCGTCCCAATCGATTTTTGATTGCTCTTTCTGTTCGCCTGCTTTTTGGCGGCTCAGCCAGTCTCGGATGTCGTTATAGGCGGAACGGTAATCCTGCACTGCCCTTTCAGACGGCATCGGCACTTGCCGCATTTCCTGCACGTCTTCATCGCTCAAGTAGTATTTTTCTTGAAACGCCTTCATCGCATCTTCATCCGCCGCATCCACACTCTGCAACTCGCGCAGCGCGGCAAATTCATCGTAGTTCTGCAATACGTTTTCCGCCCGCAAGTATTCGCCGAAGAGTTTGGCAAAATCTTTTTTGTCTTTTTCCGTTTCGATTTTGTCGGGATCGGGGAAACGTTCGCTCAATTCTTTTGCTACATCCAGATAACCGCGCCGTGCTTCGCCAGTCTGATCATCGGTATAGCCGTTCATGTATTCTTCGTAGCTTTTTTCCAGCACCACGTTTTTGGTGTTTTTATCGCCGAAGAGCGTGATCGCATCAATGGTTGCCTGCTCCAAATCGCGGAAGCAGACAATATTGCCGAAGGTTTTGGTAGCATCATAAATGCGGTTGGTGCGAGAAAACGCCTGCATCAGGCCGTGATAGCGCAGGTTTTTATCGACGAACAGCGTATTCAGCGTCGGCGCGTCAAAACCCGTCAAAAACATGCCGACCACAATCAGCAAATCCACCTCCTGGTTTTTCACCCGTTTTGCCAAATCGCGGTAGTAGTTCTGAAAGGCTTTGCTGTCCGTGCCGAAATTGGTTTTGAAACAGGCGTTGTAATCGTTGATGGCAGCCTGCAAAAATTCTTTCGCGCTGCTGTCCATCGCTTCCGGTTCAAAGGTTTCATCGACAATTTCACCGACGGCGTTCTGCTCTTCGTTGGCCGCAAAGGAAAAAATAGTGGCCACTTTCAACGGGTGCAGGCTGCCTGCCTGTTGTGTTTTGAACACTTCGTAATAGCACTTCGCCGCATCCACGCTGCTGACGGCAAACATGGCGTTGAAGCCTTTGCCGCCCACATTCAGCCGGTGCGTTTTCTGCCTGAACTGGTTCAGGATATATTGCGTGATTTCGCGGATGCGTTCAGGGTGCAGCAGGGCTTGGCGGTTTTCGGCAGCACTCAGTTTCTTCTCGTCCTGTTCCGCTTCCACGGCTTTGAACTGCGGGCGCACATCGTTGTAATCTACTTTGAATTTCAATACTTTTTCATCGCGGATGGCATCGGTAATCACATAAGAATGCATCTCCCGCCCGAACACGCCCGCCGTAGTTTCTGCGCCCAAAGCGTTTTCGGGAAAAATCGGCGTGCCGGTAAAGCCGAACTGGCAGAATTTTTTAAATTTCTTTTTCAGGTTTTTTTGTGCTTCGCCGAATTGCGAGCGGTGGCATTCGTCGAAAATAAAGACAACCTGCTGATGGTAAACCGGCAGATTATCTTCACTCTTCATCAGGTTGTTCAGCTTTTGGATGGTGGTAACGATGATTTTGTTGTCGTCTTTTTCCAAATTGCGTTTCAAGCCCGCCGTGCTTTCCGAACCGTTTACGCTGTCGGGCGAAAAACGCTGGTATTCCTTCATCGTCTGATAGTCCAAATCCTTCCTGTCCACCACGAAGAAAACCTTGTCGATAAACGCCGATTCTGTCGCCAGACGCGCCGCCTTAAAGCTGGTCAGCGTTTTGCCGCTGCCCGTGGTGTGCCAGACATAGCCACCGCTCTCCGGCTTGCTCCAATTCTTCGCCTGCGCCGAACTGTTGATTTTCCACAAAATGCGTTCGGCAGCGGCAATCTGATACGGCCGCATAATCAGCAGCGTATCATTCGCATCGAACACGCTGTAATGCAGCAAAACGCTCAGCAATACGCTTTTCTGCAGGAACGTGGCGGTAAAATCTTTCAAATCCTTAATCGGATTATTGTCCGACCGCGCCCAATTCATCGTGAAATCGAAGCTGTTTTTGTCGCGCTTGGTGGTATTGGCGAAATAGCGCGTGTCCGTGCCGTTGGAAATCACGAAGATTTGCAGGAATTTGAACAACGAATTTTCGCTGTTGAAGCTCTCTTTGCTGTAACGGTGCACCTGATTGAATGCTTCACGCACCGCCACACCACGCTTTTTCAATTCAATCTGCACCAGCGGCAGGCCGTTTACCAACACGGTAACGTCATAACGGTTTGCATGCGTGCCCGTCTGCTCAAACTGGTTGATAACCTGCACATGGTTACGGGCAAGGTTTTTCTT
The DNA here is from genome assembly GCF_014596375.1 of Neisseria sp. RH3002v2f. Taxonomy (NCBI): domain Bacteria; kingdom Pseudomonadati; phylum Pseudomonadota; class Betaproteobacteria; order Neisseriales; family Neisseriaceae; genus Neisseria; species Neisseria sp. RH3002v2f. Next base: position 251,749 of record NZ_MAYZ01000012.1, on the reverse strand, counting down.
GTCCAGCAGATAAATGTTTTTCAGACGGCCGTCATCGAAAGCGAAATCGTAAATATGGTCGTCGTGGATTTTGCGGGTTTTATCGGTAATGTTTTCAGACGGCCTGTCCAGATATTCCGTCAAAAAACGCGCCCATTCGCCGTCTGAAAACGCCACATTGTTCAGCCGCTGCAACTGGGTGCGCAGGTTTTCCAGCAGCCTGCTTTGGCTGTTCAAGTCCTTGCGGTATTCGTACCCCTGATTCTGCAAATCGGCGATTAACTCCGCTTCCAACTGGTTTTCCGATTGGTAGCTGCCCGACTGTTCGATTTTTTCATATTGGTCAAGCACGATGAAATTCGGCGTTTCGGCGATGGGTTTGGTTTCGAGGCTCATGGATTATCTCTTTGTTCATTACTTTGAAAAAAATTATAGTTATCCAGCAAGTGTTTCAGAAGTAATTTGATAGTTTCTTGTTCTTGCCGTGTTGGTTCAATAAATTCCTCATTTGATAATGTAGAATGACTTGTGAAGTTAATAATACGTTGAAAATAGTTTTGTCTACCATCTTCAGGCAGAAGATTAGACCATTCTTCATAACCTAAAAAATTAGCTGTTTTCTCATACAGGTTTCTTAGTAAAATAAAATGAAATCTCTCTACTTGTTGATTTTGTATAGCTTTTTCAATAACTCCTTTTAAGTGAAGGTGATATGAAAAACTTTTATTGGAATCCCCACGTTTTTCAAGAATATCAAAACTACCATCTTCATTTTTTAACAAAAGATAACTTCCATTTTTATTTTTCAACTTTAGTTCATTGTATAGAACGTTGTAAAATAAAACATTATGTGTGGTAATAATAAACTTTAACTCTGATTCGCTACTTTTTATCAAATCAGCCAAATCAACCGCTTGCTGAATCAGATGATTTTCATCCAAAGAGCTGACAGGGTCATCAATAAAAATATATTCCAAATCGTCAAACTGATCTGTGGAACGTCCTTCTTCGCTATCTTCTGGAATATTCAATTCAGCGATGACTTGTCTGATTAATACATAGAAAATGCTCCAAATAAAATTACTTTCTTCACCTTTGGAAATTTTGATATTTTCAATCTGCTCATCATTACCACGAGCAAAATAAAATACAATTTCTGAAAAATTATCATTAAAATCAGGAGTCAACTTATCATCTGTATAATATTGAAAGTTTTTAATAACAGCTCCATCCAGTCCATTATCCCTAAGCAACCAGTCGGTAAAACTATTCTTTTGAATTTTTAATCTTGGAGCTTCGTTCGCTAACAAATCATTGTCCCAAAAGAATAAATCCTCAGTAAATGCATTATAGTAGAGAAATTTTCTTCTTATTGGCTCTCCGTCTGACTCTTCTGAACCGGTTGAAGCAATTAAATTCTTAAACTCTCTGGACAAACGTGTTTTCCCTGTTCCGTTAAAAGCATAGATTAGCTGGACTTTTTTATCGTTTCCTTTTAGTTCCTCAGCAATTTCGGTTAAACTTTTTCCCATGATATTTCCTTATCAATATTTTCAGAAGACATTATCCCAATTTCAGGCTGCCTTGGGGAAGGCAAGCAGCTGTTCACGGTAATATTCGTATTGTTTGCGGCGCAGGGCGATTTCGTGTGGTAGGCCCTCGCTGATGGAGTGGGTCAGGGTGTCGAATTTGTCGAGGATGGCGACGATTTTTTCCTGTTCGGGGAGTGGTGGGATGGGGATTGGGAAGCGTTTAAAACCATTCATATCCACAGAAGCGAAACTTGATGTTGTTGTATTCTTTTTGCACCATTCACTAAGGTTAAAACAATAGTAATAAAGAAAATAAATGCTGAGTTTATCGGCAAATTCAGGCTTTAAAGATAAACTGGTAAATCTTTGGTTGGCTAAGAATGGAACGGTTATTAGTGCATGTTCACCTATGGTTGCAGATGTAGCCATGATAATAGAATTGGCTGGAAATAGCTTACCGCCCTTTACTGCGCTTTTTGATATATGCTGTAATGAATTATCTAAAATACGACCATTTTCCCTAATATCTTCCATTCTAAACCAAGGAATTGAGCCATTTTCCCAATATTCTTTATTTGATTTGGAAGGGGTATAGCCATTCTTCAAGTCAAACACCTCCCCCAACGTCTTCCAAACCTCATCTTTCAGACGGCATTGATAGCCATCAGCCACCCCCCCCCCGATTTGATTGTCAAAATCTAAAAGAAAGTCGCGGTAATACCGGTATTGGCGTTTGCGCAGGACTAATTCAGCTTCCAGCGTAGCTTCCAGCTCGGTGAATTTGTCAAGTATTTTTACAATTTTTTGCTGAGTTTCCAGTGATGGGATGGGAATTTGGATTTTCCCCATCTGGTGGCTCATTAGTTTTGGGTTTCCCATACCAGAATAAACATGTTTTTTTGCCTCAATTGAAAGCCAATAAAATAAAAATTTATAGTTTAACTCAAGGATGTTTTTAATTTTTATTAATCCACATACATTCGTAATCGAGAATTTTCCTGACCGATAAAATACTGTTCCCGCATTTGCACCATCAGTTGTCCAACTAACAAATTCCCCATCAAAGTCGAATGAGTTTATTTTTCCAATTTCACCATTATTTAGAGTTTGAGAACTATATACAGGATAATTTCCTAAATTGTCAGCTAAATAACCCTTTGATATAACTCTTCCTCTCGTTAAGTCTGCTACTTGAGTTAAAAGCTTCCACTCCACCGATGCCGTCTGAATCATCTCAATCAATTTTTTCGCTTTGCTTTGCATATCCATGGTTGTTTTCCGTTTCCTTTCCGCTGCGGCGGGATGCGGGGGGTCTTCAGCCCGCTATGTCCGTTTGCCGTTATTTCTGCGGGCTGAAGCCCGTCCTGCTTTCAGGCTGCCTGAAACAATGTGCAGACTGCTTTTTCAGGTAGCCTGAATCAGGGTTATTTTTTGCCGTTTTGATGCTGTTCGGCTGCGGCAAGCCTTTTCTGCTCTTCGTTCTCAAGCTGTTTGATGCTTTTCTCAGGTACGGGCTGGTCTTCAGGCATGATGCCGCCCAGTTCTTCAATGGTTTGGCGCACTTTTTGTCCGACTTCGAAATGCACCCGGTTTGCCTGTGTTTTGCCTTGGATGTTTTCGCGGCGTAGTTTTTCTTCGGTTTGCGTGGCACGGAACAGGTTGGCAGCCAGTTCGCTGGCGTTCATGTGGTCTAGGATTTTCTGGCTTTTCTTCAAGCCTTTGCGGCTGTGTATGCCCTGCTTGTCCAGTCCTCCGTATAGCCCCCGATAGCCGTGGTTTTGGAAGACGGCGTATTCGACGGGTTTTTCTACGCCTGCATCTTTGGCTGCGGCGGCAAGGTCGGTATTGTGTTCGCGCAGTTGCCTGCGAAGCAGCAGGCGTTGTTTGTCTTCGCCCAAACTCCTGAATGCGGCTTCGTCTTGCAGTTCTTGGCGGCGGGTTTGCACGGCAAAGTAGGTTTGCCCTGCGGCAATGACGCTTTTGGACGGATCGCCGTTTTGCACAATCAGGTAGCAGGCATAGCGGGAAAGGCGGTAATCCGCCACTTCGCGCTGCCCGCCTTTTCCAAGGACTATCATTTTGTTGGTTGCAACAAAATGATGATTTTTGTCATTTCCTGATGTTTCGCAAGCGGTTATGGCTTTATCAATGGCCCGTTGGAAATTGCGCCATTCGGAATATTCCAAGATTTGCTGCAAGGTGCGCGCCGACCAATATTCATTGCCTGTTTCGTCGATGTGTTTGGCGTTTTCAAAAGCGTTGTTTTCTGTTGTCATGTATTTTCCCCCGAAAATTTCTTAATTTGAACTTGTAAAGATTGCTTGCAGGTTGCCGCCCGTATTTTCAGACGGCCTCTTTCCCATTCAGTTGTTGCAAAATATGCAACAACTGCCTAGGCCTCAATCTCTGCAATCACTTCGTCAATTTCGCGCCGCAGCCGTTCAATTTTGGCAACAGTTTCGCTGATTTCGGCGTTGAGTTGTTTGATGTCGATGACCTCGCGGGTGTCTTCGGCTTCAACATAGCTGCTGACGGCGAGGTTGTAGCCGTTGTCTTTGACGGTTTGCTGGGCAGCGTTTTGGGCGATATGCGGCACATCAGCCTTATCGGCGAAGAGTTTGACGATTTCGGCAATGTGTTCTTCGGTTAAGACGTTGTTGTTGGTTTCTTTTTTAAAGAAGCTGCTTGCATCGATAAATTGGATGTCGGTATTGTCTTTGTGTTTGGACAAAACCAGGATATTGACGGCGATGCTGGTGCCGTAAAAGAGATTGGGCGCAAGGGCGATGACGGTTTCCACGTAGTTGCCCTCCACCAGATATTGGCGGATTTTCTGCTCTGCGCCGCCGCGATAGAAAATGCCGGGGAATGAGACGATGGCGGCACGGCCTCTGCTAGAAAGGTAGTTCAGTGCGTGCAGGATGAAGGCAAAATCGGCTTTGGATTTCGGGGCGAGTACGCCTGCGGGGGCAAAGCGGTCGTCGTTGATTAAGGTGGGGTCGTCGCTACCTATCCAGTTGATGGAATAAGGCGGATTGGAGACAATGGCATCAAAGGGTTTGCTGTCTTTGAGCTTGGGGTTGGTCAGTGTGTCGCCCAATTCGATGTGGAATTGGTTGTAATTGACGTTGTGCAGGAACATGTTCATGCGGGCGAGGTTGTAGGTGGTGTGGTTGATTTCCTGCCCGAAGAAGCCTTCTTCGATGATGTGCTCGTCAAACTGTTTTTTCGCCTGCAAGAGCAGACTGCCCGAGCCGCAAGCTGGGTCGTAGATTTTGTTGACCTTCTCCTGTCCGTGCACCGCCAGCCGCGCAATCAGCTTGGAGACGCTTTGCGGGGTGAAAAATTCGCCGCCGGATTTGCCTGCGTTGGCAGCGTAGTTGGAAATCAGATATTCGTAGGCATCGCCGAAAAGGTCGATGTGGTGGTTTTCAAAATTGCCGAAATCGAGTTCCGCCACGCCTTTGAGGACGGCGGCAAGGCGTTTGTTCTTGTCGACAACTGTGCTGCCGAGCCGGCTGCTGGTGGTGTCGAAGTCATCAAACAGGCCTTTAATGTCTTGTTCGGACGGATAGCCAGAGGCTGAGCTTTCAATCGCGGTAAAAATTTCTTTCAGCTTGGTGTTGAGCTCTTCGTTTTGATGGGCTTCGGTGGCAATATTGCAAAAAAGCTGGCTGGGGTAGATGAAATAGCCTTTGACTTTGACGGCATCATCTTTGATTTCAGGCGTGATGATGCTGTCGGACATGTCGGCGTAATTGATGCTGCTGTCGCCTGCCTGAATATAGTCGGTGAAGTTTTCGCTGATAAAGCGGTAGAAAAGTGTGCCGAGAACGTATTGTTTAAAGTCCCAGCCGTCCACCGCGCCGCGTACTTCGTCGGCGATTTTCCAGATTTGGCGGTGCAGCTGGGCTCGTTGTTGTATTTCGGTCATAATCAAAATCTATATAAAAGTTAAACAAATCAAAATCGCCTGATATTTTCAGACGACCTTTGTTATGAGTATTTCAAATTAAGCCAGATTTTCCAGCATCCATTTGACGTAGCGGTCGACGCCTGATTTGACATCGAAAAATTCTTCCTTATATCCGGCTTCGCGCAATTTGGTGATGTCGGCTTGGGTGAAGCTTTGGTATTTGCCTTTGAGCGCGTCGGGAAATGGGATGTAGCGGATAAATTCTTCTTCTACCAGCTCTTTTAAACTCATTTCAGGTTTGCCTTCGGCAACGCGGCAGGCGTTGACGGTGGCGGCGGCGAGTTCGTTGAACTGTTGGCTGCGGCCTGTTCCGAGGTTGTAGATGCCGGAAAGTTCGGGATGGTCGAAGAAGTAAAGGTTGACTTTGGCAACGTCTTCGACGCTGACGAAGTCGCGGGTTTGTTCGCCGTTGCCGTAGCCGTCGTTTGAACCGAACAGGTTGACGTAACCGTGTTCGCGGTATTGGTGGAAATGGTGGAAGGCGACAGATGCCATGCGGCCTTTGTGTTGTTCGTGTTGTCCGTAAACATTGAAGTAGCGGAAGCCGACGACTTGGGCGGTGAGACCTTCTTTCATGCGGCGGCGCAATACTTGGTCGAACAGGAATTTGGAGTAGCCGTATACATTGAGCGGTTTTTCCAGTTCGCGCTCTTCGCGGAAGATTTCACCTTTGCCATACACGGCGGCGCTGGAGGCGTAGAGGAAGGGGATGCGTTCGTCCTGACACCAGTCCAAAAGGTCGAGCGTGTACTGGTAGTTGTTGTCCATCATGTAGAGGCCGTCGTGGTTCATGGTGTCGGAACACGCTCCTTGGTGGAACACAGCTTCGATGTTTTTGTAAGGTAGAAGATGACCGCGCACTTGGCGGATAAATTCGTGTTTGTCGAGGTAGTGGGCGATTTCGCACTCGGCAAGGTTTTTGAATTTTTCGCCGCGGGTCAGGTTGTCGACGGCGACGATGTCGGTAATGCCGCGTTGGTTGAGGGCTTTAACAATGTTGCTGCCGATAAAGCCGGCCGCGCCTGTCACGATGATGGTCATATTGGGTTTCCTTTATTTTGATTTTTCAGACGTTCTTGAAGAAATCATGCCGTCTGAAAATAACAACTTGTCTGTCTGGATTATTTTCCAACTCTATTTTCAGACGGCCTTTAGGTTTTAAGGCCGTCTGAAACAGCATTTATTGCTCTTCCAATGCCTTGGTCAATTCGACAAACGAGCAAACCGCCGTACCAAGTTTCGCCACGACAACCCCAGCCGCAGTATTGGCAAGGTGCATGGCTTCGGGCATGGTGTAGCCTGCCGCCAGCCCCAAGCCCATTCCGGCAATGACGGTATCACCTGCGCCGGATACGTCGTAAACTTCTTGAGCGCGGGTGGGCTGGTAAATGGGTTCGCCTTCGCTGAACAGGGTCATGCCCTCTTCGCTTCGGGTCAGCAAAATAGCGGTCAAGTCGAGGTGGCGGCGCAGGTTTTGTGCTTTTTCGGTCAAATCATTTTCGTTTTTCCAACTGCCGACCACTTCTTTCAATTCGGCGCGGTTGGGCGTAATCAGCGTGGCGCCGGCGTATTTTTCGTAATCGTCGCCTTTGGGGTCGATTAATACGGTTTTACCTGCGTGTTTTGCCCAATCTATCATATCGGAGATGTGCGACAGACCGCCTTTGCCGTAGTCTGAAAAGATGATGGCATCGTATTCGGGCAAGATTTCGCAGTATTTCCGCTTGATTTGTTCCAACACTTCGCGGTTGGGATGCTCTTCAAAATCAAGGCGGATAAGCTGCTGGTTGCGGGCAACGACGCGCAGTTTGACGGTGGTGGCGATTTGTTTGTCGCGCATCAGATAGGAGGCGACGCCGTCTTGCACCATCAGCGCGTCGAGCGCGTTGGCGGCTTCGTCGTCGCCGATTACCGACAACAACCCGACTTTGCCGCCCAGCGAAGCGATGTTACGCGCGACATTTGCCGCACCGCCCGCTCGTTGGTCGATACGTCCGATTTTGGCCACCGGCACGGGGGCTTCGGGCGAAATACGGGACACATCGCCAAACCAATAGCGGTCGAGCATCACGTCGCCGACAACCAGGACTTTGGCTTGCGCGAAACGGGATTTGAGGGTTTCTTGTTGGAACTTGGCGGACATATTGCCTCCGTTGTATTTTTTCAGACGGCCTCAACCTGTAAGGCCGTCTGAAAATCAGTTTGCTTCAAGGTTTGCCACGCGGTTCACTTCGCGCAATACGGCTACCGGATCGGCAGCTTGGGTTACAGGACGACCCATTACCAAATAGGTCGAACCGGCAGCCAAGGCTTCGGCCGGTGTCATGATGCGGCGCTGGTCATCATTATTGCCGGCAACGTCCAAGCGGATGCCGGGCGTTACCAAGACAAAATCCTGCCCCAATTCACGGCGCAATGGTGTAGCTTCTTGGGCGGAACAGACCACGCCGTCCAAGCCCGAACTTTGCGTCAGTTTTGCCAAACGGATGACTTGTTCTTCAGGGGCGATGTTCAAACCGATTTCCGCCAAATCGCTTTGTTCCATGCTGGTCAACACGGTTACGCCGATTAAGAGCGGCTTGGTTTGATATCCGGCAACGGCTTCTGCTGCGGCTTCCATCATACGGCGGCCGCCTGAGGCATGCATATCGACCATCCAAACGCCCATATCGGCAGCGACTTTGCAGGCTTGCGCGACGGTGTGGGGAATGTCGTGGTATTTCAAATCAAGAAAGAGTTTGAAACCCTGATGAATCAGGCTTTCCGCCAAACTGCGCCCCGTCGCGGTAAACAGCTCTTTGCCGATTTTGATTTGGCACAACGCCGGATCAAGGTTGCGGACGAATCCAAGCGTGTCTTTTTCGTTGGCAAAATCAAGGGCGACGATGACCGGGGTGCGTTGTTGCGGAGTTTGGAAGTCAGAGATTAAGGGATTCATAAGATGCCTGCGGATAAACGGTTACAACTTCGATTTTAACAGCTTTTCGTACACAAAATGCCGTCTGAAAATATTTTTTCAGACGGCATTTCCTACTCAGCAAACCTTATTTGCCCAAACCTTTCAATACTTCGGCTTTCACAGCTTCTACCGGTTGAGTGCCGTCAACTTTGATGTATTTAGGCGCATGTTCGCCTTCCAGTTTGCTGTAAAAATCAACCAAAACTTCGGTTTGCTCGTGGTACACGGCAAGGCGTTTTTTGACGGTTTCTTCTTTGTCGTCGTCGCGCTGAATCAAGTCTTCGCCGGTTACGTCGTCTTTGCCTTCGACTTTAGGCGGATTGTAGGTAACGTGGTAGGTACGGCCGGAAGCCAAATGCACGCGGCGGCCGCTCATGCGGTCGACAATCACGCTGTCAGGTACATCGATTTCAACCACGGCATCCAAATCCACACCTGCTTCAACCATCGCTTCGGCTTGTGCCAGCGTGCGCGGGAAGCCGTCAAACAGGAAACCGTTTTTGCAGTCGTCTTGCGCGATGCGTTCTTTGACCATACCGATAATGATGTCGTCGCGCACCAAGCCGCCTTCATCAATGATTTTTTTCGCTTCCAAACCCAGCGGAGTGCCTGCTTTAATCGCAGCGCGGAGCATGTCGCCGGTGGAAATTTGCGGAATATCAAAAGCAGCGGTGATGAATTGCGCCTGAGTGCCTTTGCCGGCGCCCGGTGCGCCTAAAAGTAATGCTTTCATAAAGTCGTCCTTTCCAATATATTTAATGAAGCCGAACAGATTGTCCACAATTCTACACGGCTTAACGCAATAGTTCAAAAACCAACTGCATAAACTGCCATTTGCAAGCAGATGTTTTGCATACATTTGCCGAGCTTAATATTCACAAGGCTGCAACTTTTTGGGACAATTCCCCCTCAATTCAAAAAAAACACAAAACCTTACCAAAAAGGAATATCCGTGAAACGCATTTTTCTGTTTCTCGCGACCAATATCGCTGTTTTGGTCGTAATCAACATTGTTTTGGCGGTTCTGGGCATCAACAGCAGGGGCGATGCGGGCAACCTGTTAGCGTATTCCGCCGTCGTCGGCTTCACTGGTTCGATTATCTCACTGCTGATGTCCAAATTTATCGCCAAACAATCGGTCGGCGCGGAAGTTATCGACACACCGCGCACTGAAGAAGAAGCCTGGCTTCTGAACATTGTCGAAGCCCAAGCGCGGCAATGGAATCTGAAAACGCCCGAAGTTGCCATCTACCACTCTCCCGAACCCAATGCCTTTGCCACGGGCGCATCGAGAAACAACTCTCTGATTGCCGTCAGCACCGGTTTGCTTGACCACATGACACGCGATGAGGTGGAAGCGGTGTTGGCGCACGAAATGGCACACGTCGGCAACGGCGATATGGTGACATTGACGCTGATTCAAGGGGTGGTTAATACCTTTGTCGTATTCCTGTCGCGCATTATTGCCAACTTGATTGCCCGGAACAACGACGGCAGCCAATCTCAGGGAACTTATTTCCTGGTCAGCATGGTATTCCAAATCCTCTTCGGCTTCCTTGCCAGCTTAATTGTCATGTGGTTCAGCCGCCAGCGCGAATACCGTGCCGATGCGGGGGCGGCAAAACTGGTCGGTGCACCGAAAATGATTTCCGCCCTGCAAAGGCTTAAAGGCAATCCTGTCGACCTGCCCGAAGAAATGAACGCGATGGGCATTGCCGGAGATACGCGCGACTCCCTGCTCAGCACCCACCCTTCACTGGACAACCGCATTGCCCGCCTCAAATCGCTCTGAGCCGATTTGAAACGACAAAAAAACCGTACGCACAAGCAGTACGGTTTTTTCGTATATACCGTCTGAAAACATCAGGTTTGCCATACCGGCGCCAACTGTATCCATTTCCGTACCGGATACGCCGCATTGATATACCCCCGACAAACCGTGTCCAAACAGAAAATATCAGATAAAACGGCAGCAAAAATGCCGTCTGAAACCAATTAGGGCTTCAGACGGCATTTTTACTGCAAAACCTTATGCGAACGGATGATGCAGCACAATCGTTTCTTCGCGGTCGGGGCCGGTGGAGACGATGGCTACCGGCGCGCCGCACACTTCTTCGATACGTTTCAGATATGCTTTAGCGTTTTCAGGCAGCTTATCGTACTCTTTCACACCGAAAGTCGATTCGCTCCAGCCGGGCATGGTTTCGTAAATCGGCTTGCAGGCTTCTACCGCATCGGAACCGCAAGGCAGGATGTCGGTTTTACTGCCGTCGGGCAATTCGTAGCCGACACAGATATTGATGGTTTCAATACCGTCCATCACGTCCAGCTTGGTGATGCACATACCGGAAATGCCGTTGACTTGGATGGAGCGTTTCAACGCGGCGGCATCAAACCATCCGCATCGGCGTGCGCGACCGGTTACGGAACCGAATTCGTGTCCGCGTTCTGCCAAACCCGCACCTACTTCGTCGAACAATTCGGTCGGGAACGGGCCTGAACCGACGCGTGTGGTATAAGCTTTGACGATGCCCAAAACATAATCCAGCATTTGCGGACCTACGCCTGCGCCTGCGGAAGCTGCTCCCGCCAGGCAGTTGGAAGAGGTAACGAAGGGGTAAGTGCCGTAGTCTATGTCCAACAGCGTGCCTTGCGCACCTTCAAATAGCAGTTTTTCGCCGTTTTTGTTTTTCTCGTTCAACACACGGGATACGTCGGTAATCATCGGCGTAATGCGCGGCGCAACTTTTTCGATTACCGCCATCACGTCTTCCGCTTTCACCGGCTCGGCATTGTGCAGATGTTGCAATTGAACGTTGTAATAAGCGAGGATGGCATCCAGTTTTTCACGCAGTTTTTCAGGATGCAGCAAATCGATGGCGCGGATGGCGCGGCGTGCCACTTTGTCTTCGTAGGCAGGGCCGATGCCGCGGCCGGTTGTGCCGATTTTGCCTTTTCCGCGGGATGCTTCTCGGGCTTGGTCAAGCGCGATGTGGTAAGGCAGGATCAGCGGACAGGTCGGCGCGATTTTCAGACGGCCTTCGACGTTTTTCACGCCTGCCGCGTTCAGCTCGTCGATTTCGCCCAACAATGCTTCGGGGGAAACGACAACGCCGGAACCGATGAAGCAGTCCAGACTTTCATGCAGAATGCCGCTCGGAATCAGGCGCAAAATGGTTTTCTTGCCGCCGACGACCAAAGTATGACCCGCATTGTGGCCGCCTTGGAAACGCACGACGCCGCTGGTTTCTTCCGCCAGCCAATCAACGATTTTACCTTTGCCTTCATCGCCCCATTGGGCGCCGATTACTACAACATTTTTAGCCATTATGACAACCTTGTTTTAAATTGATAAGTTACAATCAAATTGCAAATTGCGGCTATCGGGATTACTTACCCTTTCCAGCCTTTTCAGACGGCATATCATTTTTTCTGCACCATTGCGTACAATACCATAACCGATTACGGAGAAACCGCCCGCCCCTGGCGGTAACAGGCATTCCTCCGGAAAACCAGCCATTCAAAATCTCGCGTTTACATGAAAATCCGTCTTCTCTCTATTTTGTCCTGCAAACACAAAAGGCTGCCCGATTCAAAATCATACGGCGTATCTGCCGCACCGCATCATGCGGTTTTCAAAGCGGTAAAGCCCCTTTGCGATTCTGAATCTGAACAGCCCCTGTCCGGCAGCTTGTTACTGCCAAGTTATTAAAATCAGACTTTACCATAAAATACGCATAACCTGAATACACTTTTGCACCCCATGTCCTCCTGACGGCTCTGCACCCTTTTACTATATAATTGATGTGACTTCCCATAATTCCAGACTGCCGTTTTTTCTTCAGACGGCATCTTTGTTGATTGGATACTTATCCTATGCTGCTCGACCTTAACCGCTTTTCCTTTTCCGTCTTCCTGAAAGAAGTCCGCCTGCTGACCGCCCTTGCCCTGCCCATGCTGTTGGCGCAGGTCGCGCAAGTGGGTATCGGTTTCGTCGATACCGTGATGGCGGGCGGTGCGGGTAAGGAGGATTTGGCGGCAGTAGCATTGGGCAGCAGCGCGTTTGCCACGGTTTATATTACGTTTATGGGCATTATGGCGGCGCTGAACCCGATGATTGCCCAGCTTTACGGCGCGGGTAAAACCGACGAAGTGGGCGAAACGGGGCGGCAGGGGATTTGGTTCGGGCTGTTTTTGGGAATTTTCGGCATGGTATTGATGTGGTCGGCGATTACGCCGTTCCGCAACTGGCTGACCTTGAGCGATTATGTCGAAGGCACGATGGCGCAGTATATGCTGTTCACCAGCCTGGCGATGCCGGCGGCCATGGTACACCGCGCCCTGCACGCCTACGCCTCCAGCCTGAACCGCCCGCGCTTGATTATGTTGGTCAGCTTTGCGGCATTTGTGTTGAACGTACCGCTGAACTATATTTTCGTTTACGGCAAATTCGGTATGCCCGCTTTGGGCGGTGCGGGCTGCGGACTGGCGACGATGGCGGTGTTTTGGTTCAGCGCGCTGGCATTGTGGATTTATATCGCCAAGGAAAAATTCTTCCGCCCGTTCGGACTGACGGCGAAATTCGGCAAGCCGGATTGGGCGGTGTTCAAACAGATTTGGAAAATCGGCGCGCCCATCGGACTGTCTTATTTTTTGGAAGCCAGCGCGTTTTCGTTTATCGTGTTTTTGATTGCGCCTTTCGGTGAGGATTATGTGGCGGCGCAGCAAGTCGGCATCAGTTTGTCGGGGATTCTCTATATGATTCCTCAAAGCGTCGGCTCGGCGGGGACGGTGCGCATCGGCTTTTCGCTTGGGCGGCGCGAATTTTCGCGGGCACGTTATATTTCGGGCGTGTCGCTGGTGTTGGGCTGGATGCTCGCCGTGATTACCGTGCTTTCTTTGGTATTATTCCGTTCGCCGCTGGTAAGTATGTACAACAATGATCCGGCGGTTTTAAGCATCGCCGCCACCGTCCTGCTGTTCGCCGGCTTGTTCCAACCGGCAGACTTCACCCAATGTATCGCGTCCTACGCCCTGCGCGGCTATAAAGTCACAAAGATACCGATGTTCATCCACGCCGCCGCCTTCTGGGGCTGCGGCCTGCTGCCGGGCTACCTGCTCGCCTACCGTTTCGATATGGGCATTTACGGCTTCTGGACGGCATTGATCGCCTCGCTCACCATCGCAGCCGTCGCCTTGGTGTGGTGCTTGGAATTGTGCAGCAGGGAGATGGTCAGATCGCATAAGGTCGTCTGAAAACTCCGCCGATTAAAATATGAAACTATGGGCTGAAGCCCGCCACTGACAATACCCATTTTAAAGTTTAAACCCATGCAACCCATCCAATACCAAACCGATCTCACCCCCTACAACACTTTCAGTCTTCGCGCCCAAGCTCAAGCCTTTATCGCGCTCGAACACGCCGACGAGTTGCGCGACATCGTCCGACTGCCCGAGTTCGACCGCAATACCGTTTTATGGCTCGGCGGCGGCAGCAACATCGTTTTGATGCAGGATTACGCCGGACTGGTCGTCCATATGAAAAACAAAGGCATACGCGAGATTACGCGTTCAGACGGCCTTGTGTACATCGAAGCGCAGGCGGGCGAAATCTGGCACGATTTTGTCCTGCACACCGTCGCGCTGGGCTTGAACGGTCTGGAAAACCTGAGCCTGATTCCGGGTACGGTCGGCGCGTCGCCCGTGCAGAACATCGGTGCATACGGCGTGGAAGCGAAAGACGTGATTCACAGCGTGCGCTGCTTCGATTTGGATACGGAAACCTTTGTCGAGCTTGCCAATGCCGATTGCCGCTTCGCCTACCGAGAAAGCCTGTTCAAGCAGGAAGGCAAAGGGCGTTATGTGATTGTTTCGGTCGTGTTCACCCTGAAAGAGCGTTTCGAGCCGAATTTGGGTTACGGCGATTTGGCGGCCGCCGTTGCCGAACGGAGCGCGGGCAGAGCTCCGACGGCGAAAGATGTTTCCGATGCAGTGTGTGCAATCCGCAACAGTAAACTGCCTAATCCTAACGTACTTGGTAATGTTGGCAGTTTCTTTAAAAACCCTGTTGTCAGCGCGGAAAAAGCTGCCGCTCTGTTGCAGCAGCATCCCGATATGCCGCGCTATCCGCAGCCCGACGGTTCAGTCAAACTCGCCGCCGGCTGGCTGATCGACCAATGCCGTCTGAAAGGCTTCCAAATCGGCGGCGCGGCGGTACACGATAAACAGGCTTTGGTTTTGGTGAACAAAAACAATGCCTCTTCAGACGACGTCTGGAAGCTGGCTCAACACGTCTGCAATACAGTATTTACTCGATTTCAGGTAGAATTACACGCCGAACCCAATTGGCTGCCCGCTTCGTTCAGCCTATAAATCCAAGGAGTATGCCCGTGACCCGCATTGCAAAAACCAATACTTACACCCGCATCATTGACGCCAGCCTTGCGCTTTTCAACGAGGAAGGCGAGCGCAACATCAGCACCAATCATATCGCGGCGCATTTGGGCATTAGTCCGGGCAATCTCTATTACCACTTCCGCAACAAAGACGAAATCATCGTCCAGCTCTTCAAACGTTACAGCGAAGCCCTGCTGGCATACCTGAATGAAGCCGTGTTGCCGTCTGATGTGGAAGACTCCATCAACTATATGGCGGGCATTTATGACGTCATGTGGGAATACCGCTTCCTCTTTAGCGACGTGAACACCCTGCTTGCGCGCAGTGCCGAACTATTGGGTGAACACAATACCTTCACCCAAGCCAAAGTCTCCCCGCTCTTGGTCAACCTGCTCACCCAGCTCAACGGCCTGAACATCATCCAAGCAGACCAAACCGCCATGAACGACCTCGCCGTCAATATGTGGATGGTAACGAAATACTGGTTCGACTTCGACAGCTCCCTGCGCGGTCGCACCAAGCTGACCGAAGACTCCAAAGCACGCGGCGTCCGTCGTACCTTAAGCCTCCTGCGCCCCTATCTCTTGCTGAAACATCGCGAGGAATACGACCGGAAAATCGGCGGTGCGCAGTCATAATTTCCATGCCATCTGAGCCTATAGTGGATTAAATTTAAATCAGGACAAGGCGACGAAGCCGCAGACAGTACAGATAGTACGGCAAGGCGAGGCAACGCCGTACTGGTTTAAAGTTAATCCACTATATTTTCAGACGGCATCCATCTATAAACATGATACATACACCCCCTTCCGCCTCCCCCGACGCATCCATCTTAGGCTTAGGCTACCTCGGCCGTCCTTTGGCGCAGAAACTTTACGAACACGGCAGCCGCGTTGCCGCCGTCAAACGCAGCCTGACTTCGGACGATATCAATCTGCCCATACACCTCGATACCATCGACCTCAATCAAGACAGCGCGTTTCAAAGCGCGAACCTTGCCCGAGATACAAGCTTTTGGCGGCACCACGCCGACAAACCCGTTTGGTTCTGCCTCTTGCCGCCATCCTCGCTGACGCATTACGCCGACACCGTCAAACAATGGGCAGAACTTGCCCGAGCGTGCAACGTGCGGCATCTGATTTTCACGAGCAGCACCAGCGTTTACGGCGATAAAGTGCGCGAATGCGACGAAACTGCCACATCCGATCCACAAACCGAGTCCGCCCACCAAATCCTCGCCGCCGAGCAATACCTGCTCGACAGCGGCGTGCCGAACATCGACATCCTGCGGCTGGGCGGGCTTTATTGCGCCGAACGCCATCCCGTCAGCCTCCTTGTTCAAAAGCAAAACATCCCGGGCGGCAACCAGCCTGTCAATATCGTCCACCGTGATATCGCCGTCGAAACCCTGTTTCAGACGGCATTAAAACCCAACGGCAAAAGACTGAAAAACATTATTGAACCGCGCCACCCGACACGCCGCGAATTCTATACGGAAGAAGCTGCCAAACTCGGCTTGCCGGCTCCCGATTTCGCACCCGACGACAGCAGGGGCAAAATCATCATTACCGTTTGCGATAACGGGTTAAGCCTGTAAAATAACCGGCAACAGCAACAAACCGGCATTCTGCCCGCAGTCAGGAAATAAACATGTCCGCCCTATTCCCCATCATCAACCACCTGATTCAGCAAAACCCCGACAGCCGCTCGGAGCTTGCCGCATTTGCCGACAAAACACTGGCACTGAACATTGCCGGATTGAAACTGACCGGACGTATCACGGAAGAAGGATTTCTATCGGCAAGCAACGGTTTTGCAGATACAGAAATCACCTTCCGCAACAGCGCGGTACAAAAAATCCTGCAAGGAGGCGAGCCGGGGGTGGGAGACATCAGCCTTGAAGGAGACCTCATACTCGGCATGGCGGTACTGCCCCTACTCGGCAGCCTGCGTTACCGTGCATCAGACGACTTGGCACGGATTTTCGGCATGCAGCTCGGCAACAGCATCGGCAGCCGTGCCGCCGATATCGGACACAGCATCAAACAAATCGGCAGAAGCATAGCCGAACAAATCGGCGAATTCTCACGCGAACCCGAATCCCCCGTTATCGACGCCGCCACCCTGTCCGCCTGGATGGAAGAAGTGGACAAACTGCGCGATGACGTCGCCCGCCTCAACGAACGCCTCGACAGGCTTGAACGCGACATTTGGATAGACTAACCTTCAGACGGCATCCGACATGAACAGCCCTTTTCACAACATCGGCATCGTAACCCGCCCCAACACGCCCGACATCCAAGATACTGCACACACACTGATTACATTTTTGAAGCAGCACGGCTTTACCGTCTATCTCGACGAAGTCGGCATAAGGGAATGCTGCATCTATACCCAAGACACCGACGGCTGCCACATCGTCAACAAGACCGAACTGGGACAATACTGCGACCTGGTCGCCGTCTTAGGCGGAGACGGCACCTTTCTCTCTGCCGCCCGCGAAATCGCCCCGCGCGCCGTTCCGATTATCGGCATCAACCAAGGTCATTTGGGCTTTCTTACCCAAATTCCCCGCGAATATATGACGGACAAGCTATTGCCCGTTTTAGAAGGAAAATACCTTGCCGAAGAGCGCATCCTGATTGAAGCCGCACTGATCCGCGAAGGCAAAACCGCCGAACGCGCCCTCGCCCTCAACGATGCCGTCCTCTCCCGCGGCGGTGCCGGACAGATGATTGAATTTGAAGTCTTCGTCAATCAGGAATTCGTCTATACACAACGTTCGGACGGGCTGATTGTCTCCACCCCCACCGGATCGACCGCCTATTCGCTTGCCGCCGGCGGCCCCATCATGCAGGCAGGATTACACGCCTTCACACTCGTACCCATCTGTCCGCAATCCATGACCAACCGCCCCATCGCCATTTCCGACGCATCTGAAATCGAAATCCTCGTTACCCAAAGCGGCGATGCCCGCGTTCATTTCGACGGACAATCCTTCATCGACGTGCAAAACCTCGACCGCATCATCATCCGCCGCTACCACAATCCCTTACGCATCCTACACCCGACCGACTACCAATATTTCAAAACCCTGCGCCAAAAACTGCACTGGGGCGAGCAATTAGTCTAAGCCGGCCTTTACCCGAAAGTACCCATGAATTCCAAAATTTCCTCCGACCATACAGAAGATACCATACGCCTCTCCAAACGCATGGCGCAACTAGGGCTTTGTTCGCGCCGCGAAGCCGACGGCTATATCGAACAGGGCTGGGTAACGGTCAATGGCAAAACCGCCATACTCGGTCAAAAAGTTTCGCCGGCAGACCGTATCGAACTGAACAAGAAAGCCCACGAACAGCAGGCGGCACGCATTACCATCCTGCTGAACAAACCCGTCGGCTATGTCAGCGCACAAGCGGAAAAAGGCTATAAATCCGCCGCCGAACTGATTACCTCTGAAAATCGCTGGGAAGGTGACACCAGCCGTATCCGTTTCGACCCGAAACACAAAATCGGTCTTGCCCCCGCCGGCAGGCTCGATATCGATTCAGTCGGATTGCTGGTGTTGACGCAAGACGGCCGTATCGCCAAGCAGCTTATCGGCGAAAACAGCGGCAGTGAAAAAGAATACTTGGTGCGCGTGCGCGGCAAATTGGACGAAAAAGGACTTGCCTTACTGAATCACGGATTGAGTTTGGACGGTGAGAAACTGCGTCCCGCCAAAGTAGAATGGCAAAACGAAGACCAACTGCGTTTCGTATTGAAACAAGGTAAAAAGCGGCAAATCCGCCGTATGTGCGAACTGGTCGGACTGCGCGTCGTCGGGCTGAAACGCATCCGAATGGGCAAGGTCAAACTCGGCGGGCTGCCGCCCGGCAAATGGCGTTATCTCGCTCCCGACGAATCGTTTTAAATAAGCATTAAAAAATGCCGTCTGAAAATCCTTGCGTTTTCAGACGGCATTGCCTTATGCCCAAATAACGGTTTCTTCCAACGGCCTACGCGCTTTCGTGGCGATTTCCTGAATCCGGTAGCCGAATGTCGCGGCAACGGACACGCCCCATTCTGCTGCATCGAACAAACCGAACTGCCCGGACAATACGCGTTCCATATCGGCATAGTTGAAACCTTCCACCGGACAGGAATCGATACCTGCCATCGCCGCACCCGTCATCATGTTGGCTAACGCAATATAGGTCTGGCGGCAACACCAGTCAAACAAGGCACGCGAATCGTCCAAAATCTTGATGTCGTCGGCTTGAAACGCCTGATACCTCGCCAAAGATTTTTCTACGGCATCCGGTTCGGTAACGCCGCGCCGTTTGAGGCTTTCCAACATAAACGGGCTGTCGAAGCGGGCATTTTTCTTCGCCAAAAACACCACCAAATGACTGGCGGTATCCAAAGCATCCGCCATACCCCAAGAAAACGGCTTGACGGCCTGTCGGATTTCAGGGTTTTGAACCACAACAAACTGCCAAGGCTCCGAACCGACCGAACTGGGCGACAAACGCCCGAGTTCTAAAATAAACTGAAAATCCTCGGCACTGATTTTGCGTGCCGCATCGTAATGCCGGCATGATTTACGGTTTTTAAATGCGGATAGAACCTGCTCTCTGTCTAATACCGTCATAGTGCATCCTTTATTACTTTTATTGCAAATTGATTTCAAACCGATACAGCGGCAGATTCGCGAATGCCGCCCCAATGCCTTTCAGACGGCATTTGGTTCATCGCAAACACGCCTACGGATACGCGATATAGGCATAAGCCGAATGGTTGTGGATAGATTCGAAATTCTCACTCTCGACGACAAAGCTCTTAATACGCTTGTCGGCAATCAGTGCAGTAGCTACATCACGCACCATATCTTCCACGAATTTCGGATTTTCGTAGGCCTTTTCGGTAACGTATTTTTCATCGGGGCGTTTGAGCAGGCCGTATAGCTGGCAGCTCGCCTGCGTTTCCACATAATCGATAACTTCCTCGATACCGACTTCGGCATCGGCAGTCAGGCTGACGGTAACGTGCGAACGCTGATTATGCGCACCATATTGGGAAATTTCTTTGGAACACGGGCAAAGCGAGGTTACGGGAATCATGACCTTCATACTGTGGCCGTATGCACCGTCTTTAATTTCACCCGTGAGGCAGACATCATAATCCAGTAAAGACTGAATACCGGAAACCGGGGCGGTTTTCTTGCGGAAAAATGGGAAAGAAACGCTGATTTTGCCGGAGTGGGAATCCAAAAGCGCGACCATTTCGGCAGTCAGCCTGCGCAATTGTGCAAAATCCAAGGCTTCGGCATGTTGCTCCATCAATGCGACAAAACGCGACATATGCGTCCCCTTCTGTTCGGCAGGCAGGTAAACCGTCATGGTCAGACGGGCAACGGTGGACTGGATGCCTTCTGCAGTTTGCAGGGTAATCGGAAAGCGCAGGTCTTTGATACCGACCTGATTGATCGGCAGATTGCGCAAATCTCGGCTGGATTGCACGTCTGCAATAGTGTTCATGAGTTGTTTTTCCTTAATATTCATGTAATTGTTGAGATGTGTGCATGGTATGGCGTTTCCGCCGGGGAATATACCGTCAATCTGCAAATGCGAGATTATATCACTCGCTTTTAGCAGCTGCATTGATTGTTTCTATTTTTCAGATAGTGATAAAATCTTCGATTATTCACATCTACATAGGCAGAGACCAAATGAAATTCGCCACGAAAGCCATTCATTCCAGCTACGATTGCGACGAACACAACCGCGCGCTGATGCCGCCGATTTATCAAAACAGTATGTTTGCGTTGCACGAGATTGGCGAAAATGTCCCTTACCGCTACTCGCGCCTGAGCAACCCAACCCGTCAGGTATTGGAAGATACCGTTGCCGACTTGGAGCACGGTGCGGCCGGCTTTGCATTTTCCAGCGGTATGGCAGGAATTGATGCCGTGTGGCGTACTTTCCTACGCCCGGGCGATACCATTGTCGCCGTCGCCGATATTTACGGAGGCGCTTATGATTTATTGGTCGATGTTTATCAAAAATGGGGGGTGAACGTTGTTTTTGCCGATTTGGGCAATCCGGATAATTTGGACGAGCTGCTTAAAGCGCACAATGTCAAACTGGTTTGGCTGGAAACGCCGTCCAATCCGCTTTTGCGCTTGGTAGACATCAAAGCCCTTGCAGCAAAGGCCAAAGCAGCCGGTGCACTGGTCGGTATCGACAACACTTTTGCCACGCCGTATCTGCAACAGCCGTTGGATATGGGCTGCGATTTTGTGTTCCATTCCGCTACCAAATATTTGTGCGGCCATTCCGACGTATTGATGGGCGTAGTCGTTGCTAAAACCAAAGAGCTGGCTCAGCCTTTGCACGACATGATGGTGCATACCGGCGCGATTGCAGGCCCGATGGACTGCTGGCTGGTGTTGCGCGGTATCAAAACACTGGCTCTGCGCATGAACGCCCATTGCCAAAACGCACTCGAAATCGCGCGCCGTTTGGAAGCTCATCCTGCCATTGAAAAAGTGTTTTATCCCGGCCTGCCGTCGCACGAACATTATGAACTCGCCCAAGCGCAAATGCCCAAAGGCATCGGCGGCGTGGTTACGGTTTATCTCAAAAACGACACGCGTGAAGCGGCCAATAGCGTGATTAAAAACATGAAACTGGTCAAAATGGCTTCCAGCCTCGGCGGAGTGGAAAGTTTGGTCAACCATTGCTATTCCCAATCCCACAGCGGCGTGCCGCATGATGTGAAAATGGAAATGGGCATCAAACTCGGCCTGCTGCGTTTCTCTATCGGCATTGAAGACGTAAATGATATTTGGAATGATATTTCCGCTGCACTGGATACGACTGTATAATCCACGCAAAATGCCGTCTGAAACCATGGTTTCAGACGGCATTTCAATTAATCCGGCCGAAAATCAACGCTTCAGCATCTT
Organism: Neisseria sp. RH3002v2f; assembly: GCF_014596375.1. Lineage (NCBI taxonomy): Bacteria > Pseudomonadati > Pseudomonadota > Betaproteobacteria > Neisseriales > Neisseriaceae > Neisseria > Neisseria sp. RH3002v2f. The sequence continues at coordinate 229,955 of NZ_MAYZ01000012.1, read as the reverse complement.
TGCCGCCTCAATAGCGTAATAGGTCAAAATCCCGTCCGCACCCGCACGTTTGAATGCCAGCAGGCTTTCCAAAACCACTTTGCCGCCGTCCAGCCAGCCGTTGGCAATCGCTGCCTGCAACATCGCGTATTCTCCCGAAACCTGATAGGCATAAGTCGGTACGCCGAACTCGTCCTTCACGCGGCGGACAACGTCCAAATACGGCAAACCGGGCTTCACCATCACCATATCCGCACCTTCCTGAATATCGAGCGCTACTTCATGCAGCGCCTCATCGGTGTTTGCGGGATCCATCTGATAGGTCTTTTTATCTGCCTTGCCCAAATTGCCCGAACTGCCTACCGCATCACGGAAAGGGCCATAGAATGCAGAAGCATATTTGGCGGAATATGCCATAATCCGCGTATGGATATGCCCGGCATCCTCCAAAGCCTCGCGGATGGCGCCGATACGCCCATCCATCATATCGGAAGGAGCAACGACCTGCGCGCCCGCCTCTGCATGACATAAAGCCTGTTTCACCAAGACTTCTACGGTTTCATCATTCATCACGTAACCGTTTTCGTCCGTCAGTCCGTCCTGACCGTGAACCGTATAAGGATCGAGCGCGACATCCGTCATAATGCCCAGTTCGGGAAACCTCTCGCGTAAGGCGCGGACGGCCGTCGGCACCAGTCCTTCAGGGTTATACGCCTCCTGCGCACATTCCGTCTTATTTGCCGTAACGACAGGGAACAGTGCCAGCATGGGTATTCCCAAATTTGATGCCTTCTCAGCCGTAAACAGCAACCTGTCCAAACTTTGACGCTTCACGCCCGGCATAGAAGGCACATCCTCCTCGCGCGCCGACCCCTCCAATACAAACACCGGATAAATCAAATCATCGGCGGTCAGCGTGTGTTCGCGCATCAGGCGGCGTGAAAAATCATCCCTGCGCATACGGCGCATACGCGAAGCCGGAACATTGCGGTAAGGAAACTGCATAATATCTCTCCAATCACTCTGTCAACCAATCAAACGGACGGCAAGCATCTCCGTTTGAGATTTAAAAAAACAGCCTGTACAAAAATACATTACAAAACAAAATATTAAATAAAATCGAACGCCAAAGGACAATCAGTCTGATATGTTTTTCCCCTGCAGATTAAATCCTTGCAACTCATGATTGACAACGCCTTCAACCTCTTTCGGATGATTCGTGCCGGAATCAAACAATTTCCCTCCTCTCGAATACACCTCCAACACTGAAGCTTTGCCGCTTTCCAAAACGATTTGGACATTCTCAGCCAAATTGTCTGCAACCTCTTCAAAAGAAGATTTATCCACTTTTCTGGCATAGAACCCGTTTTCCATATCATGACGGTATCTGTCTATCGCAGATTCCCATGCCACATTTTTATCGATTGCAATAATGGCTGCCTTTGTGTGATAGCCCTGTTCTTCAAATATCGATAAAGTATTGACAGGCACATTGGGATTTCTAAAAGTTCCTTCAACAACAATATTGAATCTGTTTTTCACCGCCTCCCCAATTACACGTTCCACCATTTTATTTGAAAAATCAGACGTGTATTTGGGAAAATCCCCTTTATGATTCGCATATATTTCTTTAAAGTCAGGATGATAGATTCTGAAATCATCTCCATTGACAGGAATAACATTCCCATTCAATTCTTCTTCTACTTTTTGGATAAGGATCGATTTCCCCGACCCCGGCATACCGCCCAAAACAATTCCCCAAGGTTTTTCTTGTGGAATGATGCATCTGTCTTCGAGCAAGTCATTCCAAACTGCAGGAAACGCCTTTTCCACTTCATTGTCCATACACGCCGTCATAATTTGTAAATCTCAAATTTTTCTTTTACCAATTTTGCAACCGCTTCATAATCAATTTCTTCCGGCGCAAGACCGTATAATCTGTTGCGCAATCCCGCAAGAATCTTACTGTCTTCATTACGCCCTCCCGTTTGGATGACAATAAGGCCCAAAGTCTGGGAAATGCCATTCAGCAAGCTGTCTTTCTGCATCAACGTACACATAAAAGCCCCAATATAAAAAAACCGACCGTAAGGATGGTCTGCAATGCCATCACTCACAAACTGCCAACCCCGGCCGTCAGACTCTCCAGAGAGAAGAACATTTCAGACGGCATCAGTACTCAACCATCTACCTTTCTCAACGCTTAAACCGTTTCTTTCAAGCCGTCCAAAGTATCGGCGGCATAAACGGCACATTCCTTAGCACTCATGCCGTCTGAAAAATAGACAGCACAAGACTTCAACCGCACCAACCGTTAAAGAACAGCAATAAAAACAGCGGTGTCTGCACACCGCTTCCAAAATCAGGCTTCGATATTCTTACGCCACAATACCAAAAGTTTTCCGATATGCTGAACCAGTTGCGCATCAACCGCCTCACATAAGGCATTGCAGATTTCGATGCGTTCGGCACGGTCGTCGCCGAACACGCGCACCTTAATCAACTCGTGCGCCGTCAGCGCGGCATCGGTTTCCCTGATGACGGAATCCGTCAGGCCCTGTTGTCCGACCATCACGACGGGATTCAAATGATGCGCGCGCGCTTTCAATTCCAAAATTTCTTTGGTATTTAATTTTGTATCAGTCATTTTCCTAGTGCTTGAACCATAAAGAATAATGCCCCATTGTACGCGATTTGGCGCAGCAGGGGCAAAATTAACGTACAATAGGCCGTTTCCATTCCAACCCCAACCATTATGGCCTCACGTTCCAAATCCTCAAAAGCGTGGCTGCACGAACACGTCAACGATCACTATGTCCACATGGCGCAAAAAGACGGCTACCGCGCCCGTGCCGCATACAAACTATTGGAAATTAACGAAAAAGACAAACTAATCAAACCCGGAACCATATTGGCGGATTTAGGCAGCGCACCGGGAAGCTGGTCGCAGGTCGCTGCCAGGCTGGCCGGCCCTTCCGGCGCGGTATTCGCTTTGGACATCCTGCCCATGGAAGCCGTAAACGGCGTATCCTTCATTCAAGGCGACTTCAGGGAAAACGACGTCTTGGCACAATTTGAAACCTTATTAAACAACCGCCCCCTGGACCTTGTAATTTGCGATATGGCACCCAATATGTCGGGAAACGCCGTAAGCGATCAGGCACGCAGCCTCTATCTGTGCGAATTGGCCCTTGACTTTGCCTCGCAACACCTGAAAACAGGCGGCAGCTTTTTAGTCAAAGTCTTTCAGGGAGCAGGCTATCAGGAATACATGACCGCCATGCGCAAAGTTTTCGGAACGGTGCAAACCCGCAAACCCGAAGCCTCACGCAATCGCTCCAGTGAGATTTATTTATTGGGCAAAAATAAACGCTGACAACACAGACGGCGTGTTTTACAATCTTTTCCGTTTTTTACCTTACATCATGGAGCCTTGTTAAGTGGGGAACACCTTTAAATCAATCCTTGTCTGGGTCGCCTTAGGTATCGGTCTGATGGCGGCATTCAACGCATTAGACGGCAAAAAAGAAGACAACGGACAAATCGAATATTCTCAGTTCATCCAACAGGTCAACAACGGCGAAGTATCCGGCGTCAATATCGAAGGTTCTGTCGTCAGCGGCTACCTGATTAAAGGCGAACGCACCGACAAGAGCACATTCTTTACCAATGCGCCGTTGGATGACAACCTGATTCAAACCCTTTTGAACAAAAATGTCCGCCTGAAAGTTACGCCGGATGAAAAACCGAGTGCGCTGGCAACTCTGTTTTACAGCCTGCTGCCCGTCCTGCTGCTCATCGGCGCATGGTTCTACTTCATGCGTATGCAGACGGGGGGCGGAGGAAAAGGCGGCGCATTCTCATTCGGTAAAAGCCGCGCACGCCTGCTGGACAAAGATGCCAACAAAGTTACCTTTGCCGATGTCGCCGGCTGCGACGAAGCCAAAGAAGAGGTGCAGGAAATCGTTGATTACCTGAAAGCGCCGAACCGCTATCAAAGCTTGGGCGGGCGCGTCCCCCGCGGCATCTTGCTGGCGGGCAGCCCGGGAACCGGTAAAACACTCTTGGCGAAAGCGATTGCAGGCGAAGCCGGCGTACCGTTCTTCAGCATTTCAGGTTCTGACTTTGTCGAAATGTTTGTCGGTGTCGGCGCAAGCCGCGTCCGCGACATGTTCGAACAAGCAAAGAAAAATGCACCCTGTATCATCTTTATCGACGAAATTGACGCGGTAGGCCGCCAACGCGGTGCAGGTTTGGGCGGCGGCAACGACGAGCGCGAACAAACCCTGAACCAACTGCTTGTAGAGATGGATGGCTTCGAAAGCAACCAAACCGTCATCGTCATTGCAGCAACCAACCGTCCCGACGTACTCGATCCGGCATTGCAGCGGCCCGGCCGCTTCGACCGCCAAGTGGTCGTCCCCTTACCCGATATCCGCGGGCGCGAACAGATTTTGAAAGTCCATGCCCAAAAAGTGCCTTTGGACGAATCCGTAGATTTGATGTCCCTGGCACGCGGCACACCCGGTTTTTCCGGTGCGGATTTGGCAAACCTGGTTAACGAAGCCGCCCTGTTTGCCGGACGGCACAACAAAATCAAGGTTGATCAAAGCGACTTTGAAAATGCCAAAGACAAAATCTACATGGGTCCCGAACGACGCAGCATGGTCATGCACGAAGACGAGAAACGCGCAACAGCCTATCATGAGTCCGGACATGCGATTGTTGCCGAAAGCCTGCCGTTTACCGATCCCGTACATAAAGTAACCATCATGCCGCGCGGACGGGCACTGGGCCTGACCTGGCAGCTTCCCGAACGCGACCGTATCAGCATGTATAAAGACCAGATGTTGAGCCAGCTGTCGATTCTGTTCGGCGGACGCATTGCCGAAGACATCTTCGTCGGACGCATCTCCACCGGCGCATCCAACGATTTCGAACGCGCCACCCAAATGGCCCGCGAAATGGTAACGCGCTACGGTATGAGCGACAAAATGGGCGTGATGGTTTATGCGGAAAACGAAGGTGAAGTGTTCTTGGGTCGCAGCGTAACCCGTTCTCAAAACATTTCCGAAAAAACGCAACAGGATATCGATGCGGAAATCCGCCGCATTTTGGACGAGCAATACCAAATCGCCTACAAAATCCTGGATGAAAACCGCGACAAAATGGAAACCATGTGCAAAGCTCTGATGGAGTGGGAGACCATAGACCGCGATCAGGTATTGGAAATTATGGCGGGCAAACAACCCAGCCCGCCCAAGGATTACAGCCACAACCTGCGCGAGAATGCGGACGCGGCGGAAGATAACGCACCACACGCTCCGGCTCGGGAAGAAACCGAAGCACCTGCCCCGGCAGACACCGCTTCGACAGAGTCCGAGCAGCAGCCTGAAAACAAGGCTTAACTCCCAGAACAAACGGCAGCCCGCAAGCTGCCGTTTTCTTTATCCCTTTCAGACGGCACCGTTCCTTATCCATGCCGTCTGAATCTCAGAAATTTCGTTTATAATACCGCCTTTAAACAAACGCCGGACGCTTAGGGAATATCCGTGAAAAAAGTTGAAAAAAGCATCTTGGTCATGCACGGTGCGGACAAAATGTTCGAGCTGGTCGATAAGGTTGAAGACTATCCGCGCTTTCTGCCGTGGTATAGCAAAACCGAGGTCATCGGGCGTAGCGGCAACGAACTGAAGGCGCGGCTGTTTATGGACTATATGCACGTGCGCCAATCATTCGCCACGCACAACCGCAACATACCCGGCAAGGAAATCCGTATGGATTTGCTTGACGGCCCGTTCAAAACCCTGCGTGGGACATGGAAGTTCATCGATTTGGGCGACGATATGTGCAAAATCGAATTCAACCTTGAATACGATTTTTCCAATGCCGTCTTATCCGCCTTAATTTCCCCCGTATTCAGCCACCTTTCCTCCACATTGGTCGAAGCGTTCGTCAAAGAGGCAGACCGCCGTTATGCTTGAAATTGAAATCGTGTACGGACTGTCTGACAAGCAGGTTTTGAAAAACATGCAAGTCGAGGAAGGAACCCGTATCCGTGCGGCCGCACTGAAAAGCGGTTTGGACGAAATCTTTACAGACCTCGACCTGCATTCTGCCCCCTTGGGTATTTTCGGCAAGGCAGTCAAAGACGATACGCCGTTACACGACGGAGACCGTATCGAAATATACCGTCCGCTGCAGGCAGACCCTAAAGAAGCGCGTCGCAGGCGCGTCCTTAACCAAAAAGGCTAACCATGCCGTCTGAACCCCGTCCGGACGGCATTTGATGGAAAACGACATGTCAAACAAAATCAAAATGGTTGTCGGATTGGGCAACCCCGGCAAAGAATACGAGCAAACCCGGCACAATGCAGGCTTTTGGTTCCTCGACGAACTGGCTTGGAAGTGGAAGGCTTCGTTTAAAGAAGAAAAAAAATTCTTCGGCGAAGTCGCCCGTGCCGCCCTGCCCGACGGCGATGTCTGGCTGCTCAAGCCGACCACGTTCATGAACCGTTCCGGACAGGCAGTTGCCGCCCTTGCGCAGTTTTATAAAATCAAACCCGAAGAAATCCTCGTCGTCCACGACGAACTCGACATTCCTTGCGGCAGGATTAAGTTCAAACTCGGCGGCGGAAACGGCGGACACAACGGGTTGAAAGACATTCAGGCACGGCTCGGCACGGCCGACTATTACCGCCTGCGCCTCGGCATCGACCACCCGGGCGACCGCAACCTCGTCGTCGGCTATGTCCTGAACAAACCCAGTGCGGAACACCGCCAACAGATTGACGATGCCATCGCCAAATCCCTGCAAGCCATACCCGACATCATTTCCGGCAAATGGGAAGAAGCAACACGTTTCCTGCACAGCAAATGACCCAATGCCGTCTGAAGCCCTTTCAGACGGCATTCCCGCCATCAGCGAGAACCCGCACTATGTCCGAACTCAACCGGCTCATCCAAACCGAATCCGTTGCCGTCATTGAAGAAACTTTAAATTTCCTGCTCTACGAATGCAGCATAGACGATGCCCCCTCCGCCGAAGAAATTGCCATTTGGCGCGACATGCTGGCCGCACGCGGCGGAAAATTCCTGCGCCTATCCAAACTATGCCGGATATGGCTTGAAGAGGAACAAGCATGAATCTGCCGCGCAACCGCTTTATCCTGCTCTCGGCATTGTGGTTTGCAGGCAGCATTTACTCGCTGCTTTTCAAAGCTGCCGAAACCGCGCCACCGCCTTTTCCGCATTTTGACAAAGTGGCGCACCTCGCCCTGTTTTTCGCACAAATCTGGCTTCTGACCAAAGCATTCAGAACCGACAACCGCCCCATCCCCTATCGCAGCCTGATGGTCTTTGCCCTCTGTTTCGCCGTAGTCAGCGAATGCGCGCAGGAGTGGCTGACCGAAACCCGAACCGGCAGTCTGGGCGACATCTTTGCCGACCTGACGGGTGCATTGCTTGCACTCTTTGCCGCACGTTCCGCCAACCGCCCGGGATGACTCTTCCCAAATAAAGAATATTTTTCATACAGCCTTGAAGTTTTTCCTCCAGCCACCATTTGCAAAGAAATTCTTAACGAAAGGAAAACCCATGATTATCCTGCACACCAACAAAGGCGACATCAAAATCGAACTCGATTTCGACAAAGCCCCCGTTACCGCCAAAAACTTTGAACAATACGTCAAAGACGGCTTCTACGACGGCGTAATCTTCCACCGCGTCATCAAAGGCTTCATGATTCAAGGCGGCGGCATGGATGAAAACATGAACGAAAAAGAAACGCGCGATCCGATTCAAAACGAAGCGTCCAACGGTCTGCCCAACGATAAATACACCATCGCCATGGCACGCACTTCCGACCCCCATTCCGCCAGTGCACAATTCTTCATCAACACTGCCGACAATGCCTTCCTCAACCACCGCTCCAAAGAAATGTACGGCAGAACCGTCGTACAAGACTGGGGTTATGCCGTATTTGGCAAGGTAGTCGACGGTTTTGATGCTGTCGACGCCATCGAAGGCGTATCTACCAAACGCCACGGCTACCATGATGATGTTCCGACCGAACCTGTCATCATTATCAAAGCCGAAGCCGTATAAACCGATAATCCGGAAGCAGCCTGTATAAAAGGCTGCTTTTTTTGTTTCAGGCGGCATAAAATCCAAGCATATATGCCGTCTGAACACCTCCCGCAGGCCTTCGGACAATATTGCAACGTGTTAAAATAGTCTCCTTTCCTGAAACCACAACAAGGAAACCATCATGGCAAATATTGCCCGCGACATCTTCAAAGCCTACGACATCCGAGGCATTGTCGGCAAAACCCTGACCGACGAAGCCGCCTATCTCATCGGCAAAGCCATCGCCACTAGAGCCGCCGAAAAAGGCATCACCCGCATCGCACTCGGCCGCGACGGACGCTTGAGCGGTCCCGAACTGATGGAGCACATCCAACGCGGCTTTACCGACAGCGGCATCGACGTACTCAACGTCGGTATGGTTGCCACTCCTATGCTCTACTTCGCAGCCATCAACGAATGCGGCGGCAGCGGCGTAATGATTACCGGCAGCCACAATCCGCCCGATTACAACGGTTTCAAAATGATGCTCGGCGGCGACACGCTCGCCGGCGAAGCCATTCAAGAACTTTTAGCCATTATTGAAAAAGACAGTTTTGTTGCCGCCGACAAACAAGGTAGCGTAACCGAAAAAGACATCTCCGACGAATACCACAACCACATCGTCGGCCACATCAAGCTCAAACGCCCCATGAAAATCGCCATCGACGCAGGCAACGGTATCGGCGGCGCATTTTCAGGCAAACTCTACAAAGGTTTGGGCAATGAAGTTACCGAACTTTTCTGTGAAGTGGACGGCAATTTCCCCAACCACCACCCTGATCCTTCCAAACCGAAAAACCTGCAAGATTTGATTATCGCGCTGAAAAACAGCGATGCCGAAATCGGCTTGGCATTTGACGGCGATGCCGACCGCTTGGGCGTAGTCACCAAAGACGGCAACATCATCTATCCAGACCGCCAATTAATGCTTTTCGCGCAAGACGTGTTGAGCCGCAATCCTAAAGCCAAAGTGATTTTCGACGTCAAATCCACCCGCCTGCTCGCGCCTTGGATTAAAGAACACGGCGGCGAACCTGTAATGGAAAAAACCGGCCACAGCTTCATCAAATCCGCCATGAAAAAAACCGGTGCGCTGGTTGCCGGCGAAATGAGCGGACACATCTTCTTTAAAGAACGCTGGTTCGGCTTCGACGACGGTATGTATGCCGGCGCACGCCTCTTGGAAATCCTGTCTGCCTTCGACAATCCGTCCGAAGTGTTGAATAGCCTACCGCAAAGCATTTCCACGCCCGAACTCAACATCGACCTGTCGGAAGGCAGTAACGGCCACAAAGTGATTGAAGAGCTGGCTGCTAATGCCAAGTTTGAAGGTGCGACCGAAATCATCACCATCGACGGCCTGCGCGTTGAATTCCCCGATGGCTTCGGACTGATGCGTGCTTCCAATACCACGCCGATTTTGGTATTGCGTTTTGAAGCGGACACGCAAGAAGCGATTGAGCGTATTCAGAACCAATTCAAAGCAGTCATTGAAAGCAATCCAAATTTAATCTGGCCTCTGTAAAAATAGAAAAAATGCCGTCTGAAAGTTTCAGACGGCATTTTTCACACATGGTTAATCAAATCTTGGCAGATTGGATTTGGCTTAAAAATCTCCGCGTCCGTTCGTGTTTGGGGTGGTCGAACAACTCTTTCGGGCTGCCCTGCTCTACGATAATGCCGCCGTCCATAACGACGACGGTAGTTGCCACTTCTAAGGCGAATTTGATTTCGTGGGTCACGACAACCATCGTCCAGCCTTCTTGCGCCAATTCTTTCATGGCGTTCAGCACGTCTTGCACCAATTCGGGATCCAGCGCGGAAGTGGGTTCGTCAAACAGCATCAATTCAGGCTGAATCGCCAATGCTCGGGCAATGCCGACGCGCTGCTGTTGACCACCGGAAAGCTGGTAGGGGTAGAGGTCAATCTTATCGCCCAAACCGACTTTTTCAAGCAATTTGACAGCCTCTTCTCGCGCTTTGGCGACAGGCTTGCCCTGTACGGCAACCGGACCCTCCATCACGTTTTCCAACGCAGTTTTGTGCGGAAAGAGGTTGTATTGTTGGAACACCATACCTGATTTGCGGCGCAGAGCCAAAATATCGTGTTTGCTTGGCTTTTTGGAAAAATCGATTTTCAGCGGCCGCTCGTTGTCGAACTCGATTTGTCCGTCTTCAGGCATTTCCAGCGCGTTTAAACAGCGCAGAAACGTCGTTTTGCCCGAGCCGGAAGGTCCGAGAATGACGACCACCTGCCCTTTGCCCACATCCAAATCGATGCCGCGCAAAATGGTATTTTCACCAAAGGTCTTATGGATATTGCGGATTTTAATCATGACAACTCCTTATTTGGCGACATAGCGGTCGAAGCGTTTTTCCAAACGCGCCTGAATCAGGAACAGCACTTTGCAGAAACACCAATAAACCAAAGCGGCTTCGATATAGACGGGTAGGAAGTCGTAGGTACGGTTTGCTGTCTCCTGAGCGACACGGAAAAGCTCCGTTACCGTTACCACTGCGGCAAGCGAGGTGTTTTTAAACAAGCCGATAAACTCGTTGCTCAAAGGCGGTACGGCAACGCGGAATGCCTGTGGCGCGACAATGCGGCGGAAAGTCTGCATATAGGTCATACCGATGGAGAAACCTGCTTCCCATTGGCCTTTCGGCACGGACAAAATCGCCGCGCGTATGGTTTCGGAAGCGTATGCACCGACATTGAGCGAAAAGCCGATAATGGCGGCAGGAATCGGGTCAATATAGATGCCGACGGACGGCAGCCCGTAAAACACAATCACAAGCTGCACCAACAGCGGCGTACCGCGAATGACGGAAATATAAAATTCAACCAGCTTCAGCAAGCATCTTTGGAAAATGCCGCCGGAGGGCATGATTCGCACCAAAGCAACGGCTACGGCAATAATCATGCCGATAATGAAAGAAGCGATCGCTAAAGGCAAAGATACTGCAAAGCCGGCTTTGACCATAGGCCAAAACGCGCTGATGAGCATATCAGCGCGTGTTTCCGTCATAAACGGCAGGGAGGCAAGGAAATTATTTAACACTGATGTCTTTTCCGAAGAATTGTTCGCCTAGTTTTTTCAGCGTGCCGTCGGCTTTCAGCTCATTGATTGCCGTGCTGAATTTTGCCACGACTTCGTCATTGCCTTTATTGACAATCAAGCCGGAACCGACTTTTTCATCGGCAGGCGCAGACCAAACGATTTTCACGCCGGCATTTGGGTTTTTCTTCAGGTAGTCCAATACCGCCAATTCGTCGTTCAGGGTTGCATCAGCACGTTTTTGTTCAATCAGGGTCAGCGATTGCGCTAAACCATCAACAGCCACCAAATCTGCTCCTGCAGCTTTGGCTTTTTCGCCGTAGTTGCTGGTCAGGGATTGTGCGGTTTTCACACCTTTGATATCGTCGATAGATTTGATGTTGCTGTCTTTACGGGCAACCAAAACCGCACCGCTCCAGCTGTAAGGCTCGGATTTGTCAAAAGTCGCTTGACGCTCAGGGCTGGTCAGGCCGACTTGGTTGGCAACCACGTCAAAACGGCCGGCTTTCAAGCCTGCCATCATCGAATCCCATTGCGTTTCTTTAAATTCGACTTTTACGCCTAATTTTTCCGCAACGGCGCGGGTTACTTCGACATCGTAGCCGGTCAATTTGCCGTCTTTATCGTGGTAGGTAAACGGTGCGTAAGTGCCTTCTGTACCGACGGCAACCGTACCTTTATTGTTGATGCGTTCGATTAAAGAACCGGACTCGCCGGCAGATTGGGCTGGAGCAGAAGAAGACGCGCTGCCGCCCTCTCCGCCGCAGGCCGCCAAAACCAATGCGGTCATGCCGCCGAGTATGAATTTTTTCAACATAATCTTCTCCTGAAGAAAAAGTGTGCAAGGGCTGCATTCTAAGTGAAATTGCGGCAAATACAAAGAACACTTTCATCACGCTGCCGAACCCGATTGCAACCAAACGGACATGCCGTCTGAATCTCCCTTGCTTTCAGACGGCATGTCCAAACTACCCGCGCAACCTGCAACAGTACAAAAAGTCGAACATAAACCTTCTCAAACCAAAATTAAAGAAACTGAAAGAGAATCAGGCAGAACCCAAACCGTAAATAAAACACCGCGCGATACGCAAACATCAGATGCCTGCTTGCCTATTCTGTCAAAATCCGACTGCCGATTCAGTGCTATAATCCCACCCATAAAACACATGAGACCACAGAGGAACATCATGAATACGCCCCAATCAGCCATCATTCCCGACCACGCCCAAGCCGGCATCTTTATCGAAGCCGACATCGCCGCCAACCGCACCGACGATATCAAAACCGCCTGCCGTGTTTCGCTTGATGCGTTAACTGCCTTGAAAGCCCGCTTTCCGGACGACATTTTAGGCATGACGATAGCCTTCGGCAGCAAAGCATGGGCAACATTCGGACACCCGGAAGAAGGTCGGGAAATCAAACCGTTTCCCGAAATGGGTAACGGGCTTGCACCGTCCACGCAACACGACCTCTACATCCACATCCAATCCCTCCGGCAAAGCGCCGCCTACGCGCTTGCCCAATCCGTTTTGGGCGCATTCGGCGACAGCATATGCGTCGCGTCCGAAGAACACGGTTTGCGCCTGTATCAGGATCGCGGACTGGACGGTTTCGTCGACGGTACGGAAAACCCGCAGGGCGATGAAAAAATCCGCGAAGTCGCCATCATCCCCGAAGGGCTGCCCGATGCGGGCGGCAGCTATGTACTGCTGCAAAAATACCTGCACGATTTGAAAAAATGGGATGCCGTCCCCGTCGCCGAACAGGAGGCCTCGGTCGGACGCAGCAAGGAAACCGACGACGAATTCAGCCGCGATGTCCGCCTGCCCGATTCGCACCTCGGCCGCGTCAACCTGAAAGAAAACGGAGTCGGCCTGAAAATCGTCCGCCGCAGCCTGCCCTTCGGCAAAATCAGCGGCGAACACGGTTTGATGTTTACCGCATACTGCCGCACGCTGCACAATATCGAAGCGCAATTATTGAGTATGTTCGGCGACACGGACGGCAAAACCGACCTGTTGCTCCGACACCTCTCCGCCGCCGTTTCGGGCGGATACTACTACGCCCCGTCCCTCGAACGCCTGCAAAACCTCTGATGCGGATCATGCCGTCTGAAACCCTTTTTCAGACGGCATTTTCCCGTTTTACCGTCCAACCGTTTTCCCATACGCCCCATGTCTGCAAGCATCCAAGCATTTGACCCGCTGGCCGTCCCCATTACCGGCACCAACCTGATTGAAGCCTCTGCCGGCACCGGCAAAACCTACGGCATCGCCGCCCTGTTTACACGTTTGATCGTATTAGAACAAAAAAACGTCGAACGCGTATTGGTCGTAACCTTCACCAAAGCCGCCACCGCCGAGCTGAAAACACGCCTGCGCGCGCGTTTGGACGATGTGTTACAAGTTTTAGAAAGCAAAGAAATTGCCAAACTTGGAGACGACACGCTTTCAGACGGCATCGCCGCCTATTGTGCCGAACATCACAAAGGCGACACCTTCCTGCCCGCACTCTTGGAACAGGCTTTGCAAAAAGAAAGCCGGACGCGTCTGATTGTCCGCCTCAAAGCCGCCATCGGGCAATTCGACAACGCTGCCATCTATACCATACACGGCTTCTGCCAGCGTATCCTGCGCGACTACGCCTTCCTGTGCCAAGCACCGTTCGATGTCGAACTGACCGAAGAAGACAGCGACCGCCTGCTTGTCCCGGCTCAAGATTTTTGGCGGGAACGCGTCAGCAACGACCCGGTGCTTGCCGAATTGGTTTTCAAACGCAAAGCTGTGCCGCAAACCGTCCTTGCCCAAATCCGTGCCTACCTGTCCCGCCCGTACCTGAATTTCCGCCGTCCGCAGGCGGATTTGAAACAGGCGCAGCGCAACGCCGAAACCTCATGGCAAACCGTCTGCCGCCTGCTGCCCGAGCTAGAAGCCAGCTTTTGGCGCATCCATCCCGACCTCAACGGCAACAGTTACCGCAAAAACAGCTTTGGCAACCTCTTTAAAGAACTGGCACAAAAATCCGCCGCCGGACAACTGCCCTTTCTGGACAAAGACACGCACGACAGGCTCTTGAAACTTGCGTCCGACAAACTCGAAGCCGGACTGAAAAAAGGTAAAACGCCCGATGCGGCAGCATTTGCCGAATTGCAGAAACTGGCAGGCTTCGGGCGCGATTTGAACGTACTCGAAGAAGCGGAAGAAGCAACAATGATCCGGCTGCAACTGGATTTAATCGAATATCTCAACCGCAGTCTTGCCGAAATGAAGAAAACCCGCCGCGAACGCGGTTTCGACGACCTGCTGCTCGATGTCCACACCGCGCTGACCGACAACCCCTACGGCGAAACCCTCACCCGCGCCGTTGCTGAAAACTGGGAAACCGCGCTGATTGACGAATTCCAAGACACCGACCCGCTGCAATATGAAATCTTCCAAAAGATTTTCATTGCCCAAAACCGCCCGCTGTTTCTCGTCGGCGACCCCAAACAGGCGATTTACAGCTTTCGCGGTGCGGATATTTACGCCTACCTGCAAGCCGCCGGAGACGCGCAACACCGCTACACGCTTGCCACCAACTACCGCAGCCATGCATCGCTTATCGACAGCATAGGCGCGCTGTTCTGCCTTAAAGAACGTCCGTTCGTTTTAGAAAACATCGCCTACACGGATGTCGGCGCGGCACGCACCGAAAGCAGGCTGTCCCCCGAACGCGCCGCCGTACAAATCCGCTGGCTGCACGGGGAGGACACGGGAAAAACCAATAAAGACGCTCTGCGTCGGCGCGCCGCCGACTATTGCGCCGACGAAATCGCCCACACGCTCAACGAAGCCGCCGGATGCCGTCTGAATTTCAAAGACCGTCCGCTGCAGTCCGGCGATATTGCCGTGCTGGTACGCACGCACAATGAAGCGGTAATGGTTTCCGCCGCCCTGAAAAAACGGCAGGTACAAAGCGTTCTGCTCTCGCGCGAGTCCGTGTTCGCCTCGCCCGAAGCCCGCGCCTTGTCCGCACTAATCGGCTTTTGGCTCGAGCCCCGACGAACCGAACCGCTGCGCTTTGCCCTGACGGGCAGCATTTTCGGCTACAACGCACAACAACTCCACGACTTCAACCGGAACGAAGCCCTTCTCTTAAAATGGATGGAATCCGCCCGAACCGCACTCGACAACTGGAATCAATACGGCATTTTTGCCGCCATGCAGCAGTTTTCCCACGAACACGGCATCGAAACATGCCTTTTGAAGCGGCAGAACGAACGCAGCCTGACCAACTATTTCCAACTGCTCGAACTGCTTGCCGCCGAAGACGCGCAAAACCGTAACCCCGCCGCCTTGCACAAGTGGCTGAGCGACCAAATCAGCCTTGCCGAAAACAACAGCAACGACAACCAAGCCATCCGTCTGGAAAGCGACGAAGATTTGGTCAAAATCGTTACCATGCACGCTTCGAAAGGTTTGCAGTATCCGCTGGTATACTGCCCGTTTGCGTGGGACGCACAAGATACCAAGCCGTCCGACTGGCAAATCCTCCACCAAAGCGCCAACCGAACCGAACTGTTAGCAAAGGCGCAGCTGTCGGAAGACGAACAGAAGCAATACGCCGATGAAGAAATGGCGGAACGCCTGCGCCTGCTTTATGTCGCGCTGACGCGTGCCGAGGAACAGCTCAACATCTACGCCGCATACTCCACCAATACCGCCGACAACCCCCTCGCCTACCTGATTGAAGGCTCGCCCCAAGACAGCCGCGAAACCGTCCGCCAAACCTATGACCGGGAAAAGGACGGCATAACGATGCTCAAACAAAACTGGCAGCGTTTGACGGACAACGCCCCTTCCGGCACAAATTTCGCCTTCACAGAAGATGCGCCGCCTCCTGCCGTATATTGCGGCAATACCGGCCAAACCGCCGAATTTGCCGCAAACAGCATCCCCAATCGCGGATTCCGCCTCATCCGGCACACCAGCTTTACCGCATTAAGCCGCCATACCCAAACGCCCGACGGCGGGGAAGAAGATGTGCAGCCTTCCCTAGACCCTGCAGAAACGGCAGAGTCAACCATGCCGTCTGAAACACCGTCGGATTCAGACGGCATGACGATACACAACTTTCCGAAAGGCACGCATGCCGGGCTGTGCCTGCACGAAATTCTGGAACACTTCCCATTCGACCGCCCTGCCGCCGGACAGGAAACACCCATTGCCGACACGCTGAAGAAATACGGGTTTGAAGAAATATGGCTGCCCGCCGTTGCCGAAATGGTGGAAGCCTGCCGGAAAACGCCGCTGACGGGAACATACAGCCTGTCCGACATTCCGCCCGAGTACCGCTGCCCCGAAATGGGCTTTACGCTCTTTACCGAAGACTTCAGCCTCAAACGGCTGCGCGCATGGTTTGCCCGCGACGATATCCGATTGCCCGAAGTCTGCCGTGCCGCCGCCGAAACGCTCGACTTCCACACCGTCAACGGCTTTTTAAACGGCTTTATCGACATGGTTTGCCAAGACCCCGACGGCAATATCTGCGTCATCGACTACAAATCAAACCACCTCGGCACGGACGCATCCGCCTACACGCAACAGGCAATGGACGAAGCCGTCGCACACCACCACTATTACCTTCAGGCACTGATTTACGCCGTTGCCGCCATGCGGTACTTCAAACTGCGCGGACAACAGCCTGCCGCCATTTCCATCCGCTACCTGTTCCTGCGCGGCATAGACGGGAAAAACGGGGGAATTTGGCGTTGGGATATAGACACTGCCTCTTTAGATTGGATAAGATAGCTTCTCGTCCTTTCGGACAACAACCACAGGAGAAACCCATGAACATCAGACACCTGCTTGCTGCCGCACTCATTGCCTCAGCCGCTTTTTCCGCACAGGCAGCCCCGCAAAAACCCGTATCTGCCGCCCAAACCGCACAACATGCAGCCGTTTGGATCGATGTCCGCAGCGAACAGGAATTTCAGGAAGGCCATTTAAATAATGCGGTCAATATCCCTGTTGACCAAATCGTCCGCCGCATACATGAAGCCGCGCCCGACAAAGACACACCGGTCAACCTGTACTGCCGCAGCGGACGGCGTGCCGAAGTTGCCCTTCAAGAGCTGAAAAAAGCAGGCTATACGAAGGTTGTCAATCACGGCGGTTATGAAGACCTGCTCAAAAAAGGCATGAAATAACACCATGCCGTCTGAAAGGCTTCCTTCTTTTCAGACGGCATTTATTTTGAAAGCACACAATGAAACGTATATTTTCCCTGACAGCCGCCGCCGTATTCGCCCTCTCAACCGCTTGGGCGCATCCTGCCGGCGAACTGCAAACCCAAAACGAAACCGCCATGACCACGCATACCCTCACATCAAAATACGGTTTTGACGAAACCGTCAGCCGCCTTGAAACCGCCATAAAAAGCAAAGGTATGAACATTTTTGCCGTCATCGACCATCAGGAAGCGGCACGACATGACGGCCTGACCATGCAGCCGGCAAAAGTCATCGTCTTCGGCACGCCCAAAGCCGGTACGCCGCTGATGGTCAAAGACCCCGCCTTCGCCCTGCAGCTGCCCCTGCGCGTCCTCGTTACCGAAACGGACGGCAAAGTACGCGCCGTCTATACCGATACGCACGCCCTGATTGCCGGCAGCCGCATCAGTTTTGACGAAGTGGCAAACACTTTGGCAAACGCTGAAAAACTGATACAAAAAACCGTAGGCGAATAAACCGCACCGCCTTTACCGGCAATCGGTGCCGCACCCTGTTTGGCAGCGCATCCGCAATTCCCTACAAACACAATGCCGTCTGAAAATTTCAGACGGCATTTTTTTCAATCTCTATCTTCCCGACAAATATCAATGGCTTCCTGCAAACTCGAAACGCCGTAGATTTTCAGGTTCGGAAACTCTTTGGCGTTGCGCGGCATATTGGCTTTGGGGACGATGGCGCATTTGAAGCCGAGTTTTTCCGCTTCTTTGAGCCGTTCTTGTCCGCGTGCAACGGGGCGGACTTCTCCGCTTAAACCGATTTCGCCGAATGCAACCATTTTTTCGGGCAACGGGCGGTTTCGGAAGCTGGAGAGCATGGCGAGGATAACCGCCAAATCCGCCGCCGGTTCGCCGATTTTGACGCCGCCGACAGCGTTAAGGAATACGTCTTGGTCGAAACAGGCAATGCCGCCGTGACGGTTGAGGACGGCAAGCAGCATGGCGAGGCGGTTTTGTTCGAGACCGACGGTGAGTCGTTTGGGTGTGAAGCCGTGCGCGTCATCGACCAATGCCTGAATTTCGACCAAAAGCGGGCGGCTGCCTTCTTGTGTAACCAAAACGCACGAGCCGGGCGTGTCGTCGCGGTAGCTGGCAAGGAAGATGGCGGACGGGTTGGACACGCCTTTCAAACCGTTTTCTGTCATGGCGAACACGCCCAGTTCGTTTGCCGCGCCGAAGCGGTTTTTGATGGCGCGTATCATGCGGTAGTTGGAATGTTGGTCGCCCTCGAAATACAGCACGGTATCGACCATGTGTTCCAGTACGCGCGGGCCGGCAATCGCGCCGTCTTTGGTAACGTGTCCGACCAATATCATGGCGATACCCATCTGTTTTGCCATGCGCGTCAGTTGGGCGGCGCATTCGCGTACCTGCGACACGGAGCCGGGGGTGGAAGTGATTTGGTCGGAATACATGGTTTGGATGGAGTCGATGACGACGACTTCGGGTTGATGCTGTTTTAACGCTGCTTGAATCGCTTCCATGCGGATTTCGGCAAGCAGGTTCACGCCTTCGGTCGGCAGTTCCAAACGTTGCGCGCGCAGGGCGACTTGTTGGGCGGATTCCTCGCCGGAAACGTACAGCACTTTGCGGCTTTGCGCCATTTTGGCGATGGTTTGCAACAGCAGCGTGGATTTGCCGATGCCGGGGTCGCCGCCGAGCAGGATGACCGCGCCATCGACCAAACCGCCGCCCAATACGCGGTCGAGTTCGCCCATGCCGGTCGGATTGCGCGGCACTTCGGTGGCGGTAACGGCGGAGAGGGATTGGACGGTCGAGGTGTCCGCCGCCCAAGATTGGAAGCGGGCGTTTTTCGGTTCGGGCGCGGCTAAGCTTTCCTGAAGCGTGTTCCACTCGCCGCAATGCGGGCATTTGCCTTGCCATTTCGGGGAGGTGCCGCCGCATTCGGTGCATTGGTAAAGGGTTTTAAGCGTTTTTGCCATCGGTTTTCCCTGCATCTGAAAACAAAAATGCCGTCTGAAAATAGGGACGGTTGGGATTGCGCCAATACGGCAACGCCGCTATCCGTACATGGAGAGCTGGCGCATTGCCTTATTTTCCATCCCTTGGCTTCAGACGGCATATCGGGGCAGTTTCCTGCCGGCTTACCCGCCGTGATACTGCCGCGACAGCTCGTGTACGGTGTCGACTAAGATTTTGGCGTGTTCGGGGTCAGCGTGTTGGTTGATGCCGTGTCCGAGGTTGAAGACATGGCCGCTGCCTTGTCCGTAGTCGGCTAGGATGCGCGCGACTTCGGTGCGGATGGATTCGGGCGTGCCAAAGAGAGCAAACGGGTCGAAGTTGCCTTGCAGGGCGACTTGGTTGCCGACGCGGCGGCGTGCTTCGCCTATGTTGCACGCCCAGTCCAAGCCCAATGCGTCTGCGCCGATTTCCGCCATGCTTTCCAGCCACAGCCCGCCGCCTTTGGCAAATACGATGACGGGAACGCGGCGGCCTTCACTTTCACGTTTCAATCCGGCAACGATTTGGCGGATATATTTGAGGCTGAATTCTTTAAACGCCGCATCGCTCAAGACGCCGCCCCAAGTGTCGAAAATCTGCACCGCCTGCGCGCCCGCATCGATTTGGGCGTTGAGGTAGGCGGTAACGGCTTGGGCGTTGGTGTCGAGGATTTTGTGCAGCAAATCGGGGCGCGAATACATCATGGTTTTGATGGTGCGGAATTCTTTGCTGCTGCCGCCTTCGACCATGTAGCAGGCGAGCGTGAACGGACTGCCGGAGAAGCCGATAAGCGGTACACGGCCGTCCAATGCTTTACGGATGGAAGTTACCGCGTCGAAAACGTATTGCAGTTTTTCCATGTCGGGAACGTGCAGCTTGGCGATATCGGCTTCGTGTTGCAAGGCGCGTTCGAATTTCGGGCCTTCGCCTTCGGCAAAATACAGTCCCAAGCCCATTGCGTCGGGGACGGTCAGGATGTCGGAGAACAAAATCGCCGCGTCCAAATCGAAGCGTTCCAAAGGTTGGATGGTCACTTCGGTCGCCAATTCGGTGTTTTTACACAAATCGAGGAAGCTGCCCGCTTTCGCGCGCGTGGCTTTGTATTCGGGCAGATAACGCCCCGCCTGGCGCATCATCCAAATCGGCGTGTATTCGACGGGCTGTTTGAGCAGGGCGCGGAGGAAGGTATCGTTTTTTAAAAGAGTCATGCGGGGCTTTCTGTCAGTATGTTTGTAAAGTGTATGGAATGGTTTTCAGACGGCATTTCAACTATGCCGTCTGAAGGTTTCAATGAGTTTCTGCGGAAGGTCGGTTTTCCTCTGCAACACTTGCCAAAACCAAGCTGCGCTGCACCTCCGCCTTCTGCGTTTCTCCGATTTCGTCGAAAACCTTTGCCAGAACCAAACGCGCGGAAACACTCGGCTTCAGTGCAATACTCGCTTCAAGGTAGCCTTTTGCCTTACCCCAAAGTTTGCGGCCGTAGGCAAGCTGTCCGAGATACATCAAAAGCAGGGCATTGTCGGGCTGATCCCGAAGCCAAGCATCGGCCAAATCAATGGCCTTCTGCTGATCGCGTTCGCCCAAAAAGCGCACGCTCTCGACAAATGCTTCCAAAAGTTCGGGTCTGCGGCTTTGCGGATAATGCTGTTTGACCCATCTGACCGCTTCGGCATACAGTCCCAAACGTTCGTACTTTTCCGCAACCGATACGCTCAATTCCCCGTTTTTGAGGCTGTCGGGAATCCGCTTCAGACAAGCCTTCAGAGAAACAGCATCATCGGCATCCGCCAGCAGCCGTCGGTAGGCCCAATTTTGATACTGTTCCGTTTCGGATTCTCCCAATGCGCCAGCCTTGGAAAGTTTTTCGGTTTTTGCCAACACCTCAAGCGCGTCTCCCCTCTCGAAGGCATAGCGCAATTGCAGGCGCACAAGCCGTGTCAGTCCGGCATTCATTTTGGCTGCCGCGTGCAGATTGGCTTCCACCGTTTCGTAATCCCGGCGGTTCAGTGCCGATTCCGCCAGCAGGAGGTAGCGTGAAAGCTGCTGTTTTTCAGGCAGCTTTGCAATTTCTGCAAGGTACCGGTCGCGCAATTCGGTATTTCCCATCTGCCCGGCGGCATGTGCGCCCAACATCAATGCCAAAGTACGGTTGTCGCCCGCCTCTTTGTTTCCCAATACGCGCGAGGCTTCAAGTTCCGCCTTCTCAAAACGCCCTTCAAAATACGCCAAACCCGCTTTGTTCAAGTAAAGTGCGGCCTTGCGTCCTTTTCGTGCCAAACTGAAACGCTGCATCTTTTCGGGGATATTGAATACGCCGATAATGAATTTAAACAGGAAATACCACACCACGACGGCAATCAGCGAACCTAACACAAAAGCGTGCAGGTTGATTCTGAGCATAGTCTGTCCGAGCACGATGAACACATCGCCGGTATAAATGCCCGAAGCCAATGCCAGCCCGACGGCTGCAGCAAACAGGATGACGATCCAAACTACCGTTTTCATGCCCGTTCTCCTTTAGCGGAGGGCAAACGGGCCGCTTTTTCCGGTACGGGTTGTTTCTTCACCGGCTGCTCCGGTTTGCCTTCCGAAGGGAGGGACGGTACTTCTATGGCCTTCGCATCCGATGCGGCAGCCTGATCCGGTGCTGCGGTTTCATTTACCGGTTCGGAGGATGCCCGTTCCATTTCCTTACTTTCCGCCTCTGCTGCCGCACCCATACCGTCCCGATAGGTACGGATGGCATTTAGGCTGTTTTTCAAACCGTCATCCGCAGTCATGCGCACATCCAACGCCTTCAATTCCGCCAATTCCTTCAACCACGACTGCGTGGCGGGGGATTTGGCATCAAAATACTGTCTGACGGCGGTTTCAGCATTGTTCAAATCGCTTTGATAGACTTCGCTGTTGCGCTGCATTAATGCAGTCCGCGCATCCAAAAGGCGGAGGCGCAGGTTTTCGCGTACAAAATATGCCTGTTCGGGAGAAATCAGCATGGCATCATTGCTTTCCAACCGGCGGATTTCAACCAACCCTTTCAATATGCCGAAGGATTTTTCCCATACGTTCTGCCACCATGATGCGGAAACGGCTTCGTTGCGTGCCTGTACGCCCGGTTTCAATACGCCGTCCAAAATCAACGGCAGTCCGGATACGGCGGTTTCCAACCGGTCGATGCGCAGTGCCGTGCCGGAAATATCGACATAAGGCCGGTTTTTCAGTTCCGCCAAGTCGCTGCTGATTGCCTGCTTGAGCGGCAGGAGCTCCGCCTGATCGAAACGGGACAATCGGGTGTCGATATGCTCCAACACGCCTACGGCAGCCTGTATGTTGCCCGTCAAGACCAACTGTTGCACGGCCAGATTGAGTATGGTCTCGGTTTCGTCCACCAGCCAATCGGCGCGTCCTTTGGTCAACTCGCGATAGGATTTTTGCATTTCTATGATTTGTTCGCCGTTTGCTTTGACGTTTCCGTCCAAACGGTCGAGCTCTGATTGTATGGCGGCTTGCCGGTTGAGGTTGTCTTTCAACAGGCTGGCGTTCTCCGATTCGCCCAAAGCGGCTTTGTCAATTTTTTGATTAAATGCCAATTCTTGGTTTTTCAGGACATTCTGCCCTTGTACGAACAGAAATCCGCCCGCACCCAAACCCAAGGCCGCCAATACTAAAGCGCAGATTGCCAAGGCGTTGCTGCCGGTCTGTTTGACGACGAAGGGGCGGGTATCCTGTGCGTAACCCATGCCCGCATTGCCGGTTTGCGCTTCAGATTCGGACTTTTTGTTCGGTAAAGAGGTTTCAGACGGCATTTCTTTTTGCGCCGCTGTCCCGCTGACGGGTTCGGATGATTTGTTTTCAGGTTCGCTCACCGTTTTGCTCCTTATCGATTAAGCTTTTTGGGAAAGGCCGGACCGTCAGCAACGGATCCGAACCTTTCAAACAGGAAAATGGGAAAGTGCGTATTCCAGCGAAGGGACGGTTTCCACCGCCCGTACTCCTTCGCGTTTCAAGGCATCCGCAATACGCGGATGATGGGTGAAGTATAACAAGGATTTGAAGAATCGGGAAAATTGCAGAGGAACCTGTGCAAACAGTGACTGCACGAGTTCTGTGGACGTAATATAGGCGGCAGTAATATTCTCGGATTGGAAATTTTGAAAGTTCAAAGAGTTATGCCGTCTGAAATACACTTCGGCCAATTCGGTTTGCAAACCTTTTTCCCGAAGCCTCCTCATAAGGAAATCGCGCCCCCCGTGTCCGCGCACGAACAAGACGCGCCCTCCTTCGCGCAGACCATCCCAAACCGGCAGGCGCAAAACGGCCTCACTGTCGTTTCCGTCATGAGGCGCAATGACCGTTCTGCCCAAATAGCGTTCCAATGCGCGGCGGCTGCCCTGCCCTACGGCAATGTGTATCTTTATGCCGTCTGAAAGGTTAAGGTACGGGACGGCGGTTTCGATTGCGGTCGGACTGACCCAAAATACCGCATCGGCGCGGGCATATTGTTCGGACAAAAGTTCCAGTCCGGCAGCATCTGCTTCGATTTCGACCGGGCTCAATACTTCCGCGCGCCAACCTGCATTCAGGCAGGTTTCGACATCTTCCGCAGCCCTGGCGGACGGACGGACAATCAGCATAGTCGGCATCATTGATTCCATTACCTGGGATTACCAAGAAAAGTCGTCATCATTGAAATTTGCCTGCGCAGTTTTCGACGTACAGTCAACCCGTGCGATTTCCTTACCGCCGCCCTCCACGATGACGCCGCTGCTTTCCGTATGTTCTACGGGATCAAAGCCCGTCCATACGGTATAGATAAATTTGCCGTTTTGGAATTTCATCGTCGCCCAACGACCGCTACCCGTCCCTTCCCATTTGTCGGAACGGTGCAACAGGTCGGATTTTCCGTTGCGGATAACGATTTCTTTTTTACCCATACTGCCGAATGAATATTCGTAAAGGTTCGGGTTGATTTTTTCAACCTCGATATATTTATTGTTGTCCGTCTTACAGGAAAATACCGAACCTGCTTTGGCAATACCTGCCGTGCCAATCATTCCTGAAAAAATCAAAATCAAGGTTCTTTTCATTGGAATCACCCGGTGTTTTATAAGGATTTAATCCTTCACAAACCAAACCGTACATACCTTATTCTTGCCCGAGGTGTTGAAACCGCTTCCCTTCGGCTTAAAATCATTATTCCACTTTAAGGGAATGCCGTCTGAAAACACTTTTCAGACGGCATTTCCTTTATTCCGCATCAGGCGGAGACAGGTTTCAGCAACCAGGTTTCACCGCTTTGCACGACTTTTTCAAGCAGGTCGATATTAGGATGCTTACCGGGATGGGCGCACGCATCGGCAACATGTTCGGCAAACCATATCAAACCTTGCTCTGCCGCTTCTTTATCCAACCTGCCGTTAAAGCGCTCTGCCAAAGCGTTGTACAACTTGAGCGAACCGAGCTTGCCCTGTACAGCAGGAATATGGTGAACCGTTTTGCCGTCGGCATCCTGAACGTCCAAACCGGTTAAATGATCGATGGGCGGAAATGTCGCAAGATAATCTTGAAAATTCATGTCAGCTCCGAAAATCAAACAGTTAGCGCGTACCGAAAATCTTGTCGCCCGCATCACCCAGACCGGGAATAATATAGCCGTTTTCGTTCAAATGGCTGTCCAGCGCGGCGGTATAAATCGTAACATCGGGATGCGCGTCATTAACAGCCTTCACGCCCTCAGGGGCGGCAACCAAGACTAAGGCTTTGATGTTGCGGCAACCTTTTTCTTTCAAGAGGTCGATGGTGGCCACCATCGAACCGCCTGTCGCCAGCATAGGATCGATAATCAAAGCCGGACGTTCGTCCATACTGTCCACAAATTTCTCAAAATAGGAAATAGGCTTCAGCGTTTCCTCGTCGCGCTGCAGGCCGACCACGCTGATTTTGGCAGTCGGAATCAAGTCGAGTACGCCGTCAAGCATACCCAAACCTGCACGCAGGATGGGAACGACGGTCAAGGTTTTGCCCTTGATGCGGTCTCCTTCAATCTGACCGCACCATCCGTCGATAAGGTATTTTTCGATTTCAAAATCACGGCTTGCTTCGTAAGCCATCAGGCGTGCCAACTCTGTGGTAAGCGTTCGGAATTTGTAGGTGCTGCAATCTGCCTCCCTCATCAGGGTTAATTTGTGGCGGACAAGCGGATGGTTGATAACGTTAACGTTCATCGAGGTGTTCCAGTGTGATTTTGAGACGCGTCATTATACTTTTTTTTAATTTGCCGGAAAAGAAAATGCCGTCTGAACGTGTTTCAGACGGCATGAGCGGCCGAATCAGGCTTTGAGCAGATCCTGCAGCTCGCCTGCCTCATACATCTCCGCCAGAATGTCCGAGCCGCCGACAAATTCGCCGTTCACATAAAGTTGGGGAATGGTCGGCCAGTCGCTGTATTCTTTAATACCTTGACGTACTTCGGGATTTTCCAATACGTTGACGGTTACATAGTCGGTACAGCCTGCCGCATTAAGGATTTGTACGGCACGTGAAGAAAAACCGCATTGCGGAAACTGCTTCGTACCTTTCATAAACAATACAACGCGGTGAGTCGTTACTACTTCTTTAATTTGGTCGTGGATGGAAGCCATCGCTTATTCCTTTTGATAAAGTCGACAAAATTTGTCAGGTAGGGCGCATTATACGCAAAAGCGGAAACTTCCCACAACATCCGCCCTATTTCGTGCACATTTCAAAGGGAACAGGAAAACGCCTGTTTCCTTACAATTAACATCATCCTCAACTCCGCAGACAAAGCAAGCGAACAGTTCCGGCGCATCGATGAGTCAACGGCCGGTTAGGATGGATAGGACTTGATATTACCCCCATCATTGTCCATTTCAGAATCGATTTCAAAGTCGGCGACATGATTAAAGTAACCATCACAAATTCTGATGAATATGATTCGTGGGGAAGTTGTTAAGTTAACGGTTATAAACCAAATAAAAAAATCGGCAGAAAATTTTCCTGCCGATTTTATTGTTATTTAGCCTACATACCTATCAAACCCTGCCAGTACTTAAACCTGCTTTGCCGTTTTCCCACAAGGTTTTCAGCAATACTTTCCACGCCGACAATTTAGGATTGGGCTGCTTGCCTTGCCCAATCAAGTCCATTTGCGTCATATACCAATTCATTTCCAACATTGCGCCCGCTTTTTTATCAACAAACACCACGCCTGTTTGGATGCGGTCGGTCTGCACGGTTTGATGAGTTCCGTTTTGCATTTGGTTTGCAAAATCGGGCACCAAAGCAAACGGGCGAGTGACGCCGACCAAATCCAAATGGCCGCTGGATAAGGCATCTTCCATGGCGCTTTGTGAACGGAAGCCGCCAGTAATAATCAAAGGGAATTTTCAAAAGATGGTTTTAGTGTACAAATCACAGGGTTTCATCAATCATTATCTCAGTCTGCAAGCCGTTTCAGACGACCTTTTCGTAAAAAAGAGCGGTCAAAATTTTAAGTGTTTTGCAAATCATCTTAAAAACTTGACCACTTGCATCATTATCAAGACCGCAGCCGTCTGAAACATTGATAGACCGGTTACTGATGTCCGCTTTCTGCTACTTTTGTCCATTTTGCCAATGTCTGCTTCATCTGTGCCTGAGGGATGAAGCGGGCCATCCGTTCTACTTCTTTGCCTTGATAAAACAGCAGCCATGCAGGTGCGGTCAGCACGTGGAAACGTCCAGCCATTTCGGGTATTTCAGCAATATCGGCTTTTACGGCATACACATTTCCTTCCACCGCCAAAGCTGAGTCAAGCTGGGCGGCCACGACCGTACAAACACCGCAGATTGGGGCTTTGACGTACAGTGATACCAAAGGGTGTGTGGCGATGGCCTGTTCGATGTCTTTCAAAGTGTGCAGTTGTTGCATGCCATGTACTCCTTTGAGCGATTAAGCCCTTTTCTAGTTGTCCAGAAAAAGGGCTTTTAACGAAATGAAAACAAGAAAACGGTTTGAGTCGTCTAGATTTTTTCCACAACCACTTTTGCCCGCGCTTTCAGGCTGTTCAACACTGGCGAGGTGGCAGCGGAGCGGTCGGCGAAATTTTGCAGGGTAGGAAGGTCGGCGTCGGCTTTTACTTTTATGGTTATCACCAGATTATCCAGTCCGCCGTAGCCATCTTCCATGCCGAACAGTTTGGCCATGTCGATACCGCCCCTTGCGGATATTTCAAACTGTTCCAGTTTCACGCCTGCCTGTGCTGCTTGCAACTCGAAACCTATGGAGCAGCAGCCTGCCGCAGCGCCGATCAGGTATTCCATCGGATTTGGGGCGGCGTTTTCACCGCCCATGTTTTTCGGTTCGTCTGTGGTAAAGGCAGGGAAGCGGCGCACGGAGATTTCGTTCTTCGTGCCGGATACCCAGCGCGAATCGGCGCGTAATGCTGCCTTGCCTTTTGTATGGTCGTTTTCAACCGCTGCCATGGTAGTTCGGAAACGTTCGATATCTAACCCGTTAATCATGTTTTGTCCTTTCATATGATGAATTGCAGATGGTTTTTCGCTACACTTACACGCCCATTTTCCACGCGGAGATGCGCTTCAAATTATCCACCGTGTCGTGATTGACGATGGCGGCGAACGTGTCGTCCAGTTTGGCAATTTCTGCTTTGTCTTCATCGCTAAGTGCAAAGTCAAAGACGTTCAAGTTTTCCGCCATACGTTCGGGGTTGGTGGATTTTGCCAACACGATGATGTCGCGTTCCACCTGCCAGCGGGTAATCCTTGCACCACGGATTTGCCATATTTCGTACCAATTAGCGACTGACAAAATGGTGGGCAAAAGCCTACCGCTTCAAGTTGATGTTTTATCATTAACCAAACACTTTTTCCAAGTGTGCTTGGTAGTCTGCTATGTATTTTTCCACTTGCGGATTTTTAATTACATCGTTACACATAAATGTCGGTAAACGGCTCATACCGAGGAATTCGTTGAGTTTATGAAAGTGCATGTACAAGTCATCCACTCCTTTTCCTTCAAAAAAATCGCCTTCACGGGTGAATGCTTCAATCGGAGCATTCCAAGTAACCGAAAGCATGTGTTTTTTGCCATGCAGCAAACCACCTGTGCCAAATCCTTCAGTCGGGCTGATACGATGGCGGCCGTCATGTTGATAAAGTTTTCCGTGTCCGGCGATAAATACTTCATCTATGTATTTTTTCACTGTCCAAGGTTCATGCATCCACCAACTGGGCATTTGCCAAATCACAGCATCCATCCACAAGAATTTTTCGATTTCTGCCTCAACATCATAGCCAGCATCAATCACAGTTTCTTTTACATTGTGTCCAAGTGCGGTCAAAACTTCTTTCGCTTTTTTGTGAAGCGTGTGGTTTAACTCACCATGCGAATGGCCGAATTCTTTACCACCGTTTAATAATAAAATGTTCATTTTTACTCCTAGAATAAATAATTTATAAAAAAGGATGTGATGTTTGCGGTTATTGTCTTCTGTTTACTCTCATAAAAGTGCAGTCATTTTATGATTTGTTTTTATTGAGATAAATAGGGTTTAGCTTTATGATGTAATGAATTAAATTCACTAATAAAGAGAGTTTAAAAAGAAAATGCAGAACTTTAACGAGCTGAATTATTTTTTGACACTGGCGCAAACGCAGAGTTTTGTGAAAGCGGGGCAGCTTTTGGGGATTTCTTCTTCGGCGTTGAGCCACAGCATGAAAAATTTAGAAAAGCGGCTGAACCTGCGCCTGCTCAACCGTACTACGCGCAATGTGTCGCTGACCGAAGCGGGGCAGCAGCTTTTCGACCAACTTTTCCCACTTTATCAAGCCATAAACCAAGAAGTCGATGCATTAAATGACTTTTTGAATACACCATCGGGGCTGATTCGTATCAATGCTCCAACGCTGGCAGCGGAAGCCGTGTTGTATCCAAAATTAAAGCCGATTTTGAACCAATACCCGAAAATCCGCTTGGAAATCGTGGTGGACGATCGTTGGGCAGATATTGTGAAAGAAGGATTTGATATGGGCGTTCGGTTAGGTAACAAGGTGGCGAAAGAGATGATTGCCGTGCCGATTTCCGCACCGCTCAAAATGGTATTGGTTGCCTCGCCCGATTATTTGGCGCAACATGGTTCACCGAAAAATATTGATGATCTGCAACAGCACCGCCTTATCGGCATAAAACTCTCCGCCGAACACGGCACGGAGATGCAGTGGGAATTCAAATACCAAAAAGAGCTGATTACGTTCACGCCAAAATCGCAGTTTTCCATCAACAATCATCTGCGCCTGCAAGCCGTTTCAGACGGCCTTGGCATTGCGTGGATAGCACATATGAGCGTAGCGGATGCCCTCCATTCTGGGCAGTTGGTCGAGCTGTTGCCTGAATACGCCATAACCTACGAACCGCTTTACCTCTATTACCCCAGCCGCCGCGGACATTCCAATGTGTTTAAGCTGATTGTGGATGCATTAAAAGTAAAAGCCGTCTGAAATTTCAGACGGCTTTCACCGGCGATTTTCAATTTATTGAAAATAAAACATAAATTAAAACATCAAATCCATTAAAAACGGAACAAACACCCTAAACAAGTCGAGGTGCGTATTCTTGCAACGTCAAAAAATGTAAAGTTATTTGACCGTGAAATACACTATCTTTTTTATGCGAAAGTGATCTGCATCCCAAAACCTGGATACCTAATTTGAGATGCAGATTATGCCCTACTCTTGTCTTTTCATTCCAAGCTAGATTTCCTAGCCTCCTTTCAAAATCGCCCTCAATCTATCCAGTTGGTTTTGTATTTTTTTCTTGTTTTTGCTCGGTGGTGAGTTTTGGTTTATCACGTTCTCACAGCACATCGTGATTAGGTAATTCAGCTAAAAATCGGCTTGATTCTGGGCGAACTAATTCACCATATTAACGACGCTCTTTACATAAAGAAAAAGTACGTTCTTTTTGAGAATGCTCACTCCTCTTTCAAAGTAGTAAGATTTAGGTTTGTTTAACAAGAACTCACCCCTTCCAAATCAGCACGGCGTTGACACATTTGTCAACCTGCCCGCATATCGGGCACTTTTTTAAACAGACAGTAAAAGTTTTCCGTCGTGTATGCCGCGACCTGCTCCAATGTTTGATTCCGCAATTTGGCAATATGTTCGGCGGTATGACGCACAAAAGCCGGCTCGTTCTGCCTGCCGCGCTTAGGAACGGGGGCTAGGAACGGTGCATCGGTTTCCACCAGGATACGGTCGTCCGGAACGTATTTTGCCGCCTTCTGAACCAAGGGTGCGTTTTTAAAGGTAACGATTCCCGAGAAAGAAATGTAAAGCCCCAAATCCATTGCCGCACGGGCAAAACCGATGTCTTCGGAAAAACAGTGGATAACGCCCGAATTAACCCGGCATTCTTTCAGGATAGACAAGGTATCCGCCGCCGCATCGCGCGTATGGACGATAACGGGCAGTCCGGTTTGATTGGCTGCTTCGATGTGATCTGCAAAGCGTTTGTGCTGCCAAGACAAATCGCCTTTGCACCAGTAATAATCCAGCCCCGTCTCGCCTATGCCGACCACTTTCGGCGAAGCAGCTGCGGCAACCATTTCCGCAATGGAAAATTCTTCGGCTTCCTTACTGTCGGGATGTACGCCTATTGTGCAGTAAATATGCTCATAAACTTCGGCGATAGCGGATACTTCGGCAAAACTTTGCCTGCTGACGCTGATGGCAAGCGCCTGCCTCACTCTGTTTTCTTCCATATTGGACAAAACTTCGGGCAGGCGTTCTTTCAAACCCTCAAAATTGAGGTGGCAGTGTGAATCGATAATATGCATGGTGTTACATGGTAAACGTAGGCCTATTGCTGCCGAGCATACGACCCAATTCGGCTTCGATTTGGTCTTTGACTTTCAAACAGTTTTCATGTGTCGTAAACGCCAACCCTACCCCTTTGGGCTTTGACGAGGTGCGCGCCGGATTAATCCAGGCAACTTTGGTCGGCAGGAAAAGCTTGGGAAGGTTAAGGATTTCTGCGGCAAGCAGGATGTCTTCCCCAATGGAAAATACGTCGTCGGTCTGTACAAACAGACCGCCGTATTCCAAAAACGGCATATAGGAGCTGTAAAGCAGATTCACGTCTTTCAGCTGCAACGACATCATTTTTGCCGGAATATTTTGTCCGTTTGACATAATTCACCCGTTCTTTTTCTTCAATTCCAAATAATTAATAAGCAGATACTCTATCTGCATTTTGACATTTAAAGTGTGAAAACCATAAGGGGCAAGCCGTTTCAGCATATCTTCCGCGGCAAACACATTGCCATGACGGAAACCGGATGCCGTCTGAAGCAGCCGGTCTTCATAAGAAGGATAATAAACCGGTTTCATATTTTGCAGGCACAGGCCTAAATCGACCAGCCATTTCTGCATCCACCCGACAAATACGGCAAGCGGCAGTTTTTCCTTATCGAACAATTCGGCAAAGTCCAAAATCTTCAACAACCTTGGTTCGGCCAATATATTCAACAACTTTTCCCTTAATTCACACAATCTTTCTTCTTCATCAAACAGCGGCGCTCTGGAATGAAAAGCCAGACGTTCCTCAGGCTCCGCCACACCCCTTTCACGCAGATATGCCAATGCCTCTTCATGGGAAGGCGCGGGCAAAACCATCTTCCGGCAACGGCTCTTGACGGTAGGTAAAACCTTATCCGCCGCATGGCTTACCAACAAAAAGACCACTTGGGGCGGCGGTTCTTCCAACACTTTCAACAGACTGTTGGCAGCCTGGACATTCATGCTTTCGGCAGGATGGATGAGGACCACGCGCAGGCCTCCCCGTACCGAAGTCAGATACACGTTGTCGATAATTTTCCTGATGGCGTCGATTTTAATCTGCAACAGTTTGCGCCCATTTTCCGGCTCATCCGACAAGGGGGTTATCTCATAAAAATCAGGATGTCCTCCCTGTTCGAACAAATGGCAGGACGCGCATACTCCGCAAGGTCCGCCATCCGGCACAGGGCTTTCGCATAACAGTTTCTGTGCCACAAAGCGGGCAAACACGGTCTTTCCCGTACCTTTTTTACCGATGAACAGCCATGCATTGGGACGACGCTCCCAATGTTCCGCAAGCTGCCGCCATTGCTCATTATGCCACGGATAAATCATTTCAAACCATCCGTCCGAAAATCCATACTGTTCATCAGAGCAATTCCAAATCAGGCCCCGAACTTTGTGCGCGGCGGCTCCTCAACTGTACCGCCAGGCGCAAATCATGCGCCGAATCGGCATTTTTCAACGCATCCTGCAAAGAAATATCGCCGTTTTCGTACAATTGGTAAAGGTGTTGGTCAAAGGTCTGCATACCCAAAGCCGTGGACTTCTTCATAATTTCCTTGATTTCATGGATATTGCCGTTATGAATCAGCTCGGAAATCAAAGGAGAATTGAGCAGCACTTCGACTGCAGCCACCCTGCCCTTACCGCCGTCTCGCGGAACGAGGCGCTGCGAAATAAATGCTTGGAGATTGAGCGATAAATCCGTCAATAACTGTTCGCGCCGCTCCTCGGGGAAGAAGTTGATGATGCGGTCGAGCGCCTGGTTGGTGCTGTTGGCGTGCAGCGTCGCCATACACAAATGACCCGTTTCGGCAAAGGCGATGGCGTAATCCATGGTTTCGCGGTCGCGGATTTCACCGATAAGGATGACATCGGGTGCCTGGCGCAGCGTGTTTTTCAACGCCGCCATCCAGTTTTCCGTATCTACACCGACCTCACGCTGAGTGATGATGCAGTTTTTATGGTCGTGGACAAACTCAATCGGGTCTTCGATAGTAATAATGTGTCCGAACGTGTTTTCGTTGCGATAATCGATAAGTGAGGCAAGCGAAGTCGATTTACCCGAGCCTGTACCGCCGACAAAAATCACAAGGCCGCGTTTTTTCAGCGCGACATCCTTTAAGACCGGCGGCAGGTTCAAACTCTCAAACTTGGGAATTTTGCTGGTAATTGCGCGAAATACCAATGCCGTCGCGCCACGCTGTATCATCGCATTGACTCGGAAACGGCTGGTATCCGGCAGGCTGATGGCAAAGTTGCACTCGTTGGTCGATGAAAATTCTTCCGCCTGCTTCGGACTCATAATCGAAAAGGCGATTTCCATACATTTTTCTGCCGTCAGCGGCGTATCCGTGATACGGGTGATCGTTCCGTCCACCTTCATAGCAGGCGGGAAATTGGTTGTAACAAACAAATCCGAACCCTTATACTTATTCATATGACGCAACCATACAAACAGCTCGTCTTTTGCAGTCATATTTTCATCGGTAAACATCTTCATCCCCTTAATCGTTAAACGGCCTGCATGCCGCCATTCTACCAAAAACCCGCCATGCCGTCCGAACCGCTTCAGACGGCATGAACAGCCTGCCCGTCCAATCCTGCCCCTTTAACGTGTATAATTCGGCACTTATCCGAAATTTATAAGCAGGTCAACAATATGTCTTTGAAAACAGTAGCCGTTATCGGTGCGATGGAACAGGAAATCGCGCTCTTGCGCGAAACGATGGGAAATGTCAAAGCCATCTCTTTCGGCAAGTTTGCCGCCTATGAAGGCGAATTGGCAGGAAAACGCATGGTGCTCGCCTTAAGCGGAATCGGCAAAGTAAACGCGTCGGTTTCGACTGCCTGGCTTATCCATCAGTTTGAGCCGGACTGCGTCATCAACACCGGCAGCGCGGGCGGCTTGGGCAAGGGTTTGAAAGTCGGCGATGTCGTGGTCGGCACGGAAATCGCGCACCACGACGTCGATGTAACGGCGTTCGGCTATGTTTGGGGACAAGTGCCGCAACTGCCCGCCGTATTTGTTTCAGACGGCCTCTTGGTCAGCAAAGCAAAACAAGCGGCGGAAGTGTTTGAAGGCGCGGCGGTAGAACAAGGCCTGATTGTCAGCGGCGACCGTTTTGTCCACAGCAGCGAAGGCGTGGCGGAAATCCGCAGCCATTTCCCCGAAGTCAAGGCAGTGGAAATGGAAGCAGCAGCAATCGCCCAAACCTGCCACCAGCTCGACACGCCGTTTGTCATCATCCGCGCGGTTTCCGATTCGGCAGATGAAAAAGCAGACATCAGCTTTGATGAGTTCTTGAAAACTGCGGCGGCAAATTCCGCAAAAATGGTGGCGGAGATTGTCAAATCTTTATAAACCCTTTATCGAATCATGCCAAAACAACCGTTTTCCGCTAGAATGTCGGGCTGTTTATCCCGTTGCGCCCGACATTAGGACGCACCGCTGTTTGTTCAGACGGCATTTCTAAAACCCACTGTTCAACATTCAAAATAACTCTAATGAAAAATATCCGAAATTTCTCCATCATTGCCCACATCGACCACGGTAAATCGACGCTTGCCGACCGTTTTATCCAATACTGCGGCGGTTTGGATTTGCGCGAAATGAGTACGCAGGTGCTCGATTCCATGGACATCGAAAAAGAGCGCGGCATCACCATCAAAGCGCAAACCGCCGCGCTCAACTACAAAGCACGCGACGGGCAGGTGTATCAACTCAACCTGATTGACACGCCGGGACACGTCGACTTCTCTTACGAAGTCTCCCGTTCGCTGTCTGCCTGCGAAGGTGCGCTTTTGGTGGTTGACGCATCTCAAGGTGTCGAAGCGCAAACCGTGGCGAACTGCTATACCGCGATTGATTTGGGTGTGGAAGTCGTGCCTGTTTTGAACAAAATCGACTTGCCTGCCGCAGAACCCGAGCGCGTAGAGCAGGAAATTGAAGACATCATCGGTATTGATGCCGTTGGCGCAGTGCAATGTTCTGCTAAAAGCGGCATCGGCGTGGAAGACGTTTTAGAAGAAATTGTTGCCAAAATCCCCGCACCGACCGGCGATGAAAACGCGCCGTTGCAAGCAGTTATTGTCGATTCATGGTTTGACAACTACGTCGGCGTGGTCATGCTGATTCGAGTGAAAAACGGCACCATCAAACTGAAAGACAAAGTCCGCTTTATGAGCACCAAAGCGGAAACGCAAGTTGAGCAGCTGGGCGTATTCACACCGAAATCAGTTCAAAAGCAAGAACTCAAAGCCGGCGAAGTGGGCTTTTTGATTACCGGCGTAAAAGAATTGGGACAGGCGAAAGTCGGCGATACGGTTACACTGGTTGCCAACCCCGCCTCAGAGCCGCTGCCCGGCTTTCAAGAAGTACAAAGTCAAGTATTTGCGGGTCTCTACCCCGTAGAAAGCCACGATTACGAAGCCTTGCGCGACGCTTTGGAAAAATTACAGCTTAACGATGCTTCGCTAAAATTCGAGCCTGAAGTTTCTCAGGCTCTGGGCTTCGGCTTCCGTTGCGGCTTCTTGGGCCTGCTGCACTTGGAAATCGTACAGGAACGCTTGGAGCGCGAGTTCGACATGGATTTGATTACCACCGCGCCGACGGTGGTTTACGAAGTCGTGTTGAAGAGCGGCGAAAAAATCGAAGTCGAAAATCCGTCCAAACTGCCCGACATCGGCAGCATCGAAACTATTCTCGAGCCGATTATCACTGCGACCATCCTCGTGCCGCAGGAATACGTCGGCAACGTCATGACTTTGTGTAACCAAAAGCGCGGAGTACAAGTCAATATGCAATACATGGGCCGCCAAGTCATGCTGACTTATGATTTGCCCATGAACGAAGTCGTAATGGACTTCTTCGACAAACTCAAATCGACTTCGCGCGGTTATGCTTCGTTGGACTACCATTTCAAAGAGTTCCAACCGTCTGATTTGATTAAGCTCGACATTATGGTCAACGGAGAAAAAGTCGATGCGCTGAGCCTGATTGTCCACCGTCAAAGCTCGGTTCACCGAGGCCGCGAGCTGGCATCGAAAATGCGCGAACTGATTCCGCGCCAAATGTTCGACATCGCCGTCCAAGCCGCCATCGGCAGCCAGATTATCGCCCGAGAAAACGTCAAAGCCCTGCGTAAAAACGTTTTGGCAAAATGTTACGGCGGCGATATTACGCGTAAGAAAAAACTGCTTGAAAAACAAAAAGCAGGCAAACGTCGCATGAAACAAGTGGGCAACGTGGAAATCCCGCAAAGCGCGTTCTTGGCGATTTTGCAGGTAAGCGACAAATAATATCCGGCACACGGGGCAGCGCATCATGCCCCTTAAACCGCCCTGATTGCAAGAGAGCACGTCCGCAAACAAACTTTGTGATTTACCGCCTCTTAAAAACGGTTGCACGGACGGGCAGGTTTTTAACCGTTAAGGAACAACAATGAACACAATGCTAATGTTGGGTGCGGCGGCGGCGCTGCTTGCCGGCATCATCCTTTATTTCAAAAGCGACAAGAAACGGCAGGAAAACGGAGAGTGGAGTTCCAGCCTTGAATACGCCTATATCCTGATGGTGGTCGGCGTTTTTGCCGCCCTATCCCTGTTTATGAGCTTTACCGCCGTTTTTCTGATTTGCGTTGTATTGTGCGGTACGGTTTGGGGGGTATATAAGTACCGCCTGAGGACTCATCCCGAAATCTCGGAAAGCAGCCACTTCGGCGATTATTTCGGCAGTTTCTTCCCTACCGTTTTGGTATTGTTCCTCATCCGGTCGTTTATTGCCGAACCGTTCCAAATTCCATCCAGCTCCATGCGCCCGGGCCTAATCAAGGGCGATTTCATTTTGGTCAGCAAATTTTCCTACGGCTTGCGCGTACCCGTTTTAAACAATGTATTTATCCCCACAGGCAAAATCGAACGGGGCGATGTCGTCGTTTTTAATTATCCTCTGCAGCCGGACATGACCTACATCAAGCGTATTGTCGGCATCCCGGGCGACATTGTCGAATATCGGGATAAAGTTCTGACAGTAAATGGAAAACCGGCTTCTGATATTCCTGACGGCACATACAGTTATCACGACGACACCGACTCTTCCGAAATCCACAACACGGATATGTTCCGTAGCGGTCTGGACGGCAGATCATTCAATATTCTGAAAAAAGAAGGGCAAGCGGCCGTTTCCCTACCCGTATTGAGCAAATATACCTCCGATATCATGTCTGAAAACGGCTACTCCATAGAGCAGAGCGGTCTGAACCATTGCCAATATGCCGACGACGGCAGCGGTTTTGTATGTCAGGTTCCCGAAGGACGCTATTTCGCTATGGGTGATAACCGCGACAACAGTGCCGATTCTCGCTACTGGGGCTTTGTGGATGACAAGCTGGTGGTCGGTAAGGCAACCTTCATTCTGATGAACTTCGGCGATTTCAGCCGGGCCGGTACGGTAATCCGCTAAACCAGAAAGCCAAGAATGCCGTCTGAAAATAGTTTCAGACGGCATTTGCTATTCCTCACCTTTGCAGGCGGGTCTAACGTTGTCGGATTTTCCTGCCTATCAGTCCGGTAACTCAGGTTTTGCACAGAAAACTGCCGATACTACCTTGATGGAATCAATGTTAAGACTGCTGTTTCAGCGAACCGAGATAAATTGCCGAAAGCGTCAGCACCACCCCTCCCCACTGCACACCGTCAATCGGTTTGCCCAACCCAAAATAATCGATTAACAAGGCGGCAACCGGTTCGGATAAAAGCAACAGCCCCGTCAGCGATAGGGAAAGTAACGGAATGGCATAGGCAATCATCGCCCATGCAAAACACTGCATCACCACGCCGTACACAAACACCAAACCGGCATCCCGCCATGTAGTCGGATAAAGCGCCCCGCCGTCCATCAGCAATGCCGGAACAATCAGCGATACCGCGCCGCCCAAACTCAAAATCATCATGACAGGGAAAAGGTCTGCCTGCCCAACCTCATGGGTTTTACGCACAAACACCATAGACAGAGCAAGCATCAATCCTGACATCAAACCGCTGGCAAATCCCCAACCGGCATCACCATTGCGTACAAATTCGGGACTTGAAATCATCATCATACCGACGGCCGCCAGCACCAAGCTGAGCATCTGAAGCCAGCCCAACCGCTCCCTAAAAAAGAAAAAACCGATTGCCGATAAGAAGAAAATTTGCAGGCTGTTGAGCAGAGTTGAAATACCGGGACCAACCGCATGTATGCTTTCATGCCACAGCGCCAAATCAAAAGCAAGAAAAACGCCTGCCGTCATTGCATATCGGATGGTTTTCCTGTTTCTTGGAAACTGTTGGCCTGAAAATCGGGTCAATAGCCAAAAAACAAAACTGGAAACCGCCAACCGCCAAAAGGCGATCGCATACGATCCGATGGGTACAAACCTGACAATCAGGCTGCCCAATCCGAACACCACACAACCCAGCACCAGCAATGGTACAGCATATTTTTTACCGTTCCCGTCCAACATTCCCTCCCTTCTCCATCCGACAGCCGTCCAATCGGAAAAACGACCATCTAGCCAGCAAATATGCCGTCTGAAACCGAAGATTTTTGACAAATATGCAAAAACGCATTTTGCGGTACGGTGTTACACCAATGCCGCAAAATGCGCCCGAACGTTCCAACAATCAGATTAAAGCTTTATGCCAAATCTGCAAACAATGGCGTGGAAAGATAACGCTCCCCGTAAGAAGGCAGCAACACGACTATCAATTTGCCTTCGTTTTCAGGCTCTTTGGCAAGCTGCAACGCGCTCCAAACCGCGGCACCGGAAGAAATGCCCACCAAAATGCCTTCTTTTTCCGCCATGGCACGGGCAGTTTCAAATGCCGCCTCGTTAGGTACTTTGGAAATGCTGTCATAAACAGCCGTATTCAAAATGCTGGGGATAAAGCCTGCACCCAAACCTTGAATCGGATGAGGACCCTTTTCACCCCCGCTCAATACCGGAGAAGCTTCAGGCTCGACGGCAACTACCTGAACCTCCGGTTTGTATTTTTTCAACACTTCGCCCACACCGGTAATCGTACCGCCTGTTCCGACACCAGCAACAAAGACATCGACTTTGCCGTCCGTATCCCGCCAAATTTCCTCCCCGGTTGTTTTGCGGTGGATTTCGGGATTTGCCTCATTATCGAACTGACGCGGCATGAAATAGGTGTCGGGATGTTCATCGACCAATGATTGCGCCTTCGCAATCGCGCCGCCCATACCTTCGGCGGCAGGTGTCAGAATCAGCTCTGCACCAAACGCACGCAACAGCATTTTACGCTCTTTACTCATACTCTCCGGCATGGTAATCGCCAATTTGTAGCCGCGTGCGGCACATACCATCGCCAAACCGATACCGGTATTACCGCTGGTTGCTTCGACAATGACGGTATTTTGATTAATCTTACCCGCTTTCTCGGCAGCCTCAATCATTGCTTCGGCAATACGGTCTTTCACACTGCTGCCCGGATTGAAGAATTCAAGCTTCACGGCAACTTCCGCCTTCAGACCTTCGGTCAGACGGTTCAACTTGACCAATGGGGTGTTGCCGATCAATTCGGTAATGTTGTTTGCAATTTTCATCTTCTGCTCCTGAATAATAAAATTTCGATAGTAAGGCACGCAATCTACTGTCAACATCCTGTCCAATTACAGAGTATTCACGCCGAACCATAAACAAATTTCAGATATGGCCGTATCCTAAACCTATGCCGTCTGAAAAACCAATACCCAAATTTTCTTTCTTTATAACTTTTTGTTCCAATACGGCCGCACCGTATTATCTTCCAATTTCTGAAAGCAGCAGCACCAGTACCGAGACCTGCATCAACGCTGCCGTCAACATGCCGAGGCGCAACTGCGAACCACTGAACAGAAAGGAAGGCCGCCCGTCTATACCCCTGCCATGCACATAAGCAACCGCTATCAGCACAAACTGCAACACAAACCAATAAACCGGCTTCAGCACATAAAGTTTAAGCAATGCCGAAAATACGAACACTTGGGCCGTTCCCGAAAACCAATAATACGCCAACACGCACACACCGGCGAAGGCAAACGTCATCAATACATTACTGACGGCAAAAAGCCCGAGCAGCGGATGCCCGGCATCTGCCTGCCACCCCCCTCCGTCTGCCTTCCGCCGCCAATGCCCGATAAAGAAAAATATACTGCCCAGTGTCAGATAAAAGTGGGGAATGAACAAAGGTGCGGCATGGGCCAATCCCCACATCCCCGGCATCAGCTTCGCCCCCAAAACCGATATTCCCAGCCACAGCACGATACTCGCCCAAAACCATTGCAACATTCCTGCGCGGAATATCATAAATAGAAAAACCGCCGCATACAGTAAGGCAAACAAAAAATCCAAATGCAGCAAAATCATGAATACGCCAACTCGCCTTCAAACACGGTTTCCGCAGGGCCGGTCATCATCACATCGCCGCCGCGGGCCCATTCGATATATAAAGTCCCGCCCGGCAAAACCACCTCTACCGTTTTCCCTTCATCCAACAGCCCCAGACGGATACCCGCCACCACAGCCGCACACGCGCCCGTACCGCAAGCTTGGGTTTCGCCCACGCCGCGCTCGAACACGCGCAAACGAATCGCGGTTCGGCTGACAATCTGCATAAAGCCGACGTTGACGCGTTTGGGAAACTGCCTGTGCGGTTCGATAAGCGAACCGGTTTCGCGCACCGGCGCGCATTCCACGTCATCGACCACAATCACAGCATGAGGATTGCCCATATTGACGCAGCTGACAGGCTGAATGCCGGATTCAAGATGCACCCCATAAATACAGGCATCATCTCCCTCGTCCGATACGGGAACAAACGGTATTTCAGACGGCATGAACTTCGGTTTGCCCATATTGACCGTAACCATGCCGTTATCGGACAATTTCGGAAAAATAATGCCCTTGGCCGTTTCAACACAAATTTCTTTCTTATCGGTCAAACCCTTGTCTGCAACAAAACGGGCAAAACAACGCGCTCCGTTGCCGCATTGCTCGACCTCGCTGCCGTCGGCATTGAAAATACGGTAACGGAAATCTACACCTTCGGTTTCCGAACGCCCGACCACCAAAAGCTGGTCGAACCCGATGCCGCGGAAACGGTCAGCCCATGCCGCAATCGGTGCATGCTCAGGAATAAAATCCTGACTGACCGCGTCAATCACCATAAAATCGTTGCCCAAACCGTGCATTTTGGTAAATTTTAAAGTTTTCATATCGAACCAGACTGATACTAGATTGTTATATTCTAACGATGGATTGCTATATATAACAACTGATCATTATATCTCTGCAACACAAATTGGAACTTGGAAATAGGAGTATAACTTATGCAATTAGAGATTATCGGTAGTAAAATTTATACGGAACAAGATTTTCATAATCAAATTTCAAAAATATTTTCTATACAAGATTATTATGGGAACAATCTTGATGCTTTGTGGGATTTATTGAGCACAAATGTAGAACGACCGATTACTTTGGTATGGAAAGATGCTATGTTCTCAAAAAATCAATTAAAAAGTATATTTACTGAAATAGTAAAGGTTCTAGAAAGAGTTAAGAAACAAGATGAAGATTATGGATTCGAAGAAAAATTTAATTATATTTTAGAGTAAGCAAACCCTAGTTACATTACGTACACAGGCTTAAAACTCCCCGGAGCCAATTAAGATTGTTCCGAAATCCCGTATTGTCTGTTGCTTCCGAATTCCGAAATCCCCGTGCCGAAGGGAAATGCTTCCATCTCCCGCCGTCGGGAGATTAAAATAAGCATTATACTGTTTGTTACCCATTACAATAAACACCATGTTCCGCATATTACTGTTGCTTTTCCCTTGTGCAATCCTTGCTGCCTGCACCCGAAACATACCGGCAAACCCGGCCGTTTCAAATTGCGCGCATCTTCAAAACCGCACCATCCTGTATTTTGACGCACACGGCAAACCAGCCGACAGCGCAGTAAAGGGCGGATTTTACAGGACTGTCGAAATTCATGACACAAACCGCATCCTTATTCAAGACTTTAACAGCACGGGGAATGCCCTCGCCAAACCCTATTGGTCGGACTGCCGGAAATTATCCGTTTTCCCCGACGAACATCTGACCATGAGCCGTCCATGAACCACGACATCACTTTCCTAACCCTGTTCCTGCTCGGTTTCTTCGGAGGAACGCACTGCATCGGCATGTGCGGCGGATTAAGCAGCGCGTTTGCGCTCCAACTCCCCCCGCATATCAACCGCTTTTGGCTGATCCTGCTGCTTAACACAGGACGGATAAGCAGCTATACGGCAATCGGTCTGATTCTCGGATTAATCGGACAGGTCGGCGTTTCACTCGACCAAACCCGTGTCCTTCAGAATATTTTATACACAGCCGCCAACCTCCTGCTGCTCTTTTTAGGCTTATACTTGAGCG
The DNA here is from genome assembly GCF_014596375.1 of Neisseria sp. RH3002v2f. Lineage (NCBI taxonomy): Bacteria > Pseudomonadati > Pseudomonadota > Betaproteobacteria > Neisseriales > Neisseriaceae > Neisseria > Neisseria sp. RH3002v2f. The sequence continues at coordinate 187,237 of NZ_MAYZ01000012.1, read as the reverse complement.
GTATTTCTTCCTTGGTGGCAAAAATCGAGAAAATCGGCAAACCGATATGGCGGAATCTGAACCCGATACTCAACCGGCTGTTACCCATAAAATCCATACCGGCCTGCCTTGCTGTCGGAATATTATGGGGTTGGCTGCCGTGCGGGCTGGTTTACAGCGCGTCGCTTTACGCGCTGGGAAGCGGCAGTGCGGCAACGGGCGGGTTATATATGCTTGCCTTTGCACTGGGTACGCTGCCCAATCTTTTGGCAATCGGCATTTTTTCCCTGCAACTGAAAAAAATCATGCAAAACCGATATATCCGCCTGTGTACAGGATTATCCGTATCATTATGGGCATTATGGAAGCTTGCCGTCCTGTGGCTGTAACACTCATTAATTCCCAATACCCGTAAAAAATGCCGTCTGAAACCTGTTCAGACGGCATTTTCATCCCTAAGTATTACTCGGCGGCATTTTCTTCACGGGCAGGAGCTTCAAGCAAAGCTTTGATAGACAGACGTACGCGGCCGCGATCGTCTACTTCCAATGCTTTCACGTTTACAACCTGACCTACTTGCAGGTAATCGCTGACATTGCGTACGCGCTCGTGGGCGATTTGGCTGATGTGTACCAAACCATCTTTGCCCGGCATCACGCTGACAATCGCGCCAACGTTGTTGTCGAGGATTTTAACCACAGTACCTTCGTACACTTTGCCCACTTCCACTTCGGCAGTGATTTCTTCGATGCGTTTTTTCGCTGCATCGCCTGCTTCTTGAGTAGTCGCAGCGATAGTGATGGTACCGTCTTCAGCGATGTTGATTTCAGTACCGGTTTCGGCAGTAATCGAACGAATAGTTTCGCCGCCTTTACCAATCACATCACGGATTTTGTCTTGGTTGATTTTCATGGTGAACAAGCGTGGCGCGTGTGCAGACAACTCTTGTGGGCCTGCAACGGCTGCTTTCATCTGATCCAAGATGTGCAAACGTGCTTCTTTGGCTTGAGCCAAAGCAATTTGCATGATTTCTTTGGTAATACCTTGGATTTTAATGTCCATTTGCAGCGCGGTCACACCTTCGGTTGTACCGGCTACTTTAAAGTCCATATCGCCCAAGTGGTCTTCATCGCCCAAAATGTCGGTCAGAACGGCAAATTTGTTGTTGTCCAAAATCAGGCCCATGGCGATACCGGCAACGTGTGCTTTCAAAGGCACACCGGCAGACAGCAGGCTCAAGCAGCCGCCGCAGACGGAAGCCATAGAGGAAGAGCCGTTGGATTCGGTAATTTCAGAAACCACACGCATGGTGTAGCTGAAATCTTCAGGTTCAGGCAATACGGCCAACAATGCACGTTTAGCCAAGCGGCCGTGACCGATTTCACGACGTTTTGGCGCGCCTACGCGACCCACTTCGCCGGTAGAGTATGGTGGGAAGTTGTAGTGCAGCATGAAGCGGTCGGTGTATTCTCCGGAAAGTGCATCAATGATTTGCTCGTCGCGTGAAGTACCCAAAGTTGCAACCGCCAAAGCTTGGGTTTCGCCACGGGTAAACAGTGCAGAACCGTGAGTGCGCGGCAATACGCCAGTTTGAATGTTCAACGGACGAACAGTGCGGGTGTCGCGACCGTCGATACGCGGTTGACCGTCCAAAATTTGGCTGCGAACAACATCGGCTTCCAAGTGTTTGAAAATACCTTTGATTTCGTTGGCAGCCAAAGTGTCGGTTTCTTCGGTAATCAACGCTTCTTTTACAGCACTCCAAGCTTCGTCCAATTTGGCAGAACGAGCTTGTTTTTGACGGATTTTGAACGCTTCTTTAATGGTTTCGCCGGCAATTTCGCGTACTTTTGCAACCAATTCTTCATTGGTTTCAGGTGCTTTCCAATCCCAAACTTCCGGGTTGACTTCGTCGGCAAACTCATTGATGGCGTTAATAGCCACTTGCATTTGATCGTGACCGTAAACAACTGCGCCCAGCATCACTTCTTCAGACAAGATGTCGGCTTCGGATTCCACCATCAACACGGCTTTAGAAGTACCGGCAACAACCAAGTCCAATTGTGATTTAGCCAATTCGGCTTTAGTCGGGTTCAAAACGTACACGCCGTTTACATAACCCACGCGTGCCGCGCCAATCGGACCGGCAAACGGTACGCCGCTCAACACCAGCGCGGCAGATGCACCCAACATTGCAGGAATGTCAGAATCAATTTCAGGATCAACAGACACGACCATCGCTACGATTTGGATGTCGTGGTAGAAACCTTCAGGGAACAGAGGACGAATCGGACGGTCGATCAGACGGCTGGTCAAGATTTCTTTTTCGCTTTGTTTGCCTTCGCGTTTGAAGAAACCGCCGGGGATTTTACCTGCTGCGTAAGTACGTTCGAGGTAATCGACAGTCAGAGGGAAGAAGTCTTGGCCTTCTTTCACTTCTTTGTTGGTAGTAACGGCAACCAAAACAACAGTGTCGCCCATAGATACTTTAACGGCAGCAGCGGCTTGGCGGGCGATTTCGCCGGTTTCCAAAGTAACGGTTTGATTACCGTATTGGAAGGTCTTAACGTGTTTATTGAACATCATTGTTCCTTTCAAAATACCGCACTGCTAAAACACTAATAATGCACACTAAAATCCGAATGTGCATAGTTAGGGTTTCAGACCGTGCGGCAGGTTATAAACAAGCTTTCAGACGGCCTTTCAGTCGCTGAAAACAACTCTCGATTATAAAGGCAACCATCCTTAAAATCCAGTATTGATACAATAAAAAGGCCGTCTGAAACATATTCTTTTCAGACGGCCTTCAAACTTCAAAATCAATCCTGAGTCAGCAAAGTCAATGCTTCCTGATATTTTTCGACTGTTTTTTGAATCACATCAGCAGGCACTTTAGGCGCAGGCGCTTTTTTGTTCCAACCACTTTGCTCCAGCCAGTCGCGGACAAATTGTTTGTCAAAAGACGGCGGATTGGTACCGACTTTGTATTGGTCTGCAGGCCAAAAACGGCTGGAGTCAGGCGTCAACACTTCGTCCATCAAAGTCAGCGTACCTTCTTCATCCAAACCAAATTCAAACTTGGTATCGCAAATAATAATGCCGCGAGATTTCGCATATTCGGCCGCTTCTGTGTAAAGCTGAATCGCTTTGGTGCGTACTTCCGCCGCCAATTCTTTTCCGATAATGCGTTCGCATTCTTCAAAGCTGATGTTTTCATCATGATCGCCAACTGCGGCTTTGGTCGATGGCGTAAAAATCACTTCAGGTAGTTGTTGCGCCTCCTGCATACCTTCAGGCAGTTGAATACCGCAGACAGAACCGGTTTTTTGATAATCTTTCCAACCGCTGCCTGCCAGATAACCGCGCACAATGGCCTCTACTTTCACCGGAGTGAGTTTTTTAGCCACGACGGCGCGTTTCTCTAAAACTTTGGCTTCGTTTTCAGGCAAAACATCGTAAACCGTATGGCCGGTAAAATGATTAGGCATGATATGAGCCAGTTTTTTAAACCAAAAATTAGAAATCTGCGTCAGAATCTCCCCTTTACCCGGAATCGGATCATCCAAAATTACATCGAATGCAGACAGGCGGTCGGAAGCAACCATCAACATTCGTTTATCGTCAATTTCGTACAAATCACGTACTTTACCGGAGTAGATTTTTACCAAACTGGTTACACTCATTTCACATTACCCTGAAAATGCCTTAGACAATACCGAAACCACACTCAACAATCAGAATCGGATTACGGTATTTTAGCCGAAATCGTCGTAAAACAATACCTTTTCCGCAACAACTGCTCAGAATAATGCCATTACGCCAAGCACCGACAAAATTTTAGCACTATAATGTCAATATCAAATCTATAAATACCTTACAAAAGGAAATGCCTCATGAGAATCCTATTGACCGGCTCAAAAAGCCAACTGGCACGCTGCTTGCGCGACCGTCTTCCCGAAGATTGGGAAACCATTGCAACGGATTCCGCATCTTTAGACATTACCGATGCCGATGCCGTCTTCAATATGGTAAAAAATTTCCAGCCCGATGCCATTGTCAATACGGCGGCTTATACCTCCGTCGACAAAGCTGAAGAAAATGTAACCACGGCATTCGCTGTTAACGCTTCCGCCGTTTACAACCTAGCCTCGGCGGCGCACCGAACCCACGCCCGATTCATCCACATTTCTACTGACTATGTATTCGACGGTCAAGCCAACAAACCTTATTTGGAAAGCGACTTTACCAATCCGCTCAACATATATGGGAAATCCAAGGCTGCCGGCGAACTGCTCGCGCTGTCTGCCAATTCGGAAAGCCTTATCCTGAGAACCTCCTGGCTATTTAGCGAATATGGAGATAACTTTGTCCGAACTATGCTGAACCTTGCCAACGAACGTTCTTCATTACCCGTCGTAAGCAACCAAACCGGCTGCCCAACCTATGCCGGCGACTTAGCTGCCGCCATCATCCGCCTGTTGCAGCAATCATCGCCGGTACGCGGTATTTACCACTTTGCGGGCGGCAAATCCGCCTCTTGGTACGAATTTGCCCGACACATCTTTCAGACGGCATTGCAGCAGGATACCTCTTTTCCCGTTCCCGAACTGAATGCCGTATCGGATGAAGAGTATCCGGATGCTGCTTCCAGGCCGCCGTATAGCATTTTGGACTGCCGCAAAATCGAAAGCGATTTCGGCATCAAACCGTCAGACTGGCAAAAAGCCCTTTCACAAGTTGTTTTAAAACTGCTTTAACCCCCTCTCATTCATACCGTTTCCGCCGCCAAGCTCAGACTTGGCGGTTTTATTATAAAATCCGATGATTACACAAACGCTTATCATCTTTACACAATCATGCCTACACTTTCTTCGAAACATGCTATGATTGCCAGTCAATAACATCTCACAATTAATCTTACTTCTCTCATTGAGTAAACCAATAAATTAGATTCTCTCCCAACCGACAAATAAAATAAAGAAAGGGTTAATATGCAACATCGAAGAAGACTAGCAATTTACCAAGCATTCAAACGTACTGCCTTTAACGGCAAGTCCTCTGTTCCGCAAAAAAGCGAGAACCGTTAATTTAATTTAAAAATGCCGTTTGAAGTCCTGCTTCAGACGGCATTTTTACGATTCGAGAACCTGCCTCAACTTTTTTTCATCCAAATACCAATGGCAAATCTCTTTATCACCCGCCAACAAAACAGGCACCAGCTCATTGTATTTCTCTTCCAAGACGGGATCATCATCCACATCAAGCACATCCAGCCCGAAACCGTATTCATCCTGGAAAGGTTTAAGTTCGTCTCGCATCTTGTGGCATAAACTGCAATATTCGCGAAACATCAGGGTTAGTTTCATCAGCACTTCCTTACCGTTCTGTTTCCACACTCCACAAGCTTCAGGATAGCGGAATCATGGTTTATTATTTAAAAAAGCGATACCTTTAAAGAAAAATACCCGAATCCGTACCTTGACCGTACCGACCCGACACAGGCATATCAAATACTGCCAATCCGTGCAGTAGGATTGTAAAACATCCTTAATAAAGAAAATAGCAAAATGCCGTCTGAACTGTTCAGACGGCATTTTTAAAACCGTTTTATGCTTGAACGCTAATACCTGCCGTAACCGTCGGTTGCGCGTTATGTGCCGTCAAAAACGAAGCAGCAAGCTCCCCGCAGCAGCCGCAACAGGTTGCCACGCCCAACTGCGATTGCAAATCACCCATTGTGGTCGCGCCTGCGGCAATAGTTTCTTTGATTTGATGGTCGGTAACGGCATTGCAGATACAGACAAACATTTTATACTCCGTGTGTTCTCAAACTATCATACTGATAGCGGCTTTTATTATCGTACGCAAATATAAATAAAAACAGTTCGTATTGCAAGGTTAAGATACTCGGTTCTCTTGGTATTTTTTTATCGCATTTCTATTTTCGATTGGTTTTTTATTAATCTGAAGCAGATGAGGGAACAGAGCCTCAATTTCGGGAATGATGTTCCTTAACCACGCTATGTAGCCGCACATTGGCAACATGGGTATAAATCTGAGTCGTGTTCAAATCGGCATGTCCCAACATATCCTGAACCACACGCAAATCCAATCCGTGCTGCACCAAGTGTGTGGCGAAAGCATGGCGCAGGCTGTGCGGGCTGATGTGTTCGATACCTGCCTGACTTGCATATTCTTTCACTATCATCCATGCCAGCTGTCGGGAAATGCCAGTTTTTTTCTGACTGACGAACAATGCATCGCAAGACCTTCCCTTTAACAGCAACGGGCGCGCCTCCTTGTAGTAACGTTCCACCCAATATACGGACTCCCGCCCCATCGGCACTATCCTTTGCTTGTTACCCTTGCCCAAGGTAGTGATACACCCCCTGTCCAAATCCAGATTGCCAAAACTCAGCCTGACCGCTTCGCTAACACGCAAGCCGGTTGCATACATTAATTCAAGCAATGCCTTATCCCGCAAACCGTGCGGAGTATCCGTATCCGGTGCGGAAAGCAGTCGGGAAATCTGCTGCTCGGTAATCAGGGTCGGAATATTCTTGTCGATTTTGGGCGGTTTCAGCAAACGGGTGGGATTGTCCGTCCTCATGCCTTCACGCTCCATCCATATATACAGGCGTTTGCATGCTGATAATGCACGGGCCTGGGAGCTTCGTTCCTCACCGGCAACATAAACCGCCGCTGCCAAATCCGATTCGTCCGCATCCCTCAGGGTTTGGCCGCACAAAGACAACCGGCGGGCAATTTTTTCCAAATCCCGCCGGTAGCTCTCCAAGGTATTCCGACTAAGCCGCCGATCCAGCCACAAGGTTTCAAGCAGTCTATCAATCAAATCTTCTTCCATATTATTCCAAACAAATGCCGTCTGAAACAGGTTAGGAAGCGAAACCCGCATAATCAGGAAAGCGTTTCCAGCACTTCCTGCGCATGACCCGCCACCTTGACCTTCCTCCATTCATGGACGATTTCACCGTCCTTATTCAGAACAAACGTACTGCGCTCGATACCGAACGACTCTTTCCCATACAGCTTCTTCAATTTGATGACATCAAACAGGCGGCATACTGTTTCATCCTTGTCACTCAACAGTTCGAACCGGAAACCCTGTTTTTCGCAAAAGTTCTGATGCGCCTTCACCCCGTCTCGCGAAATGCCGACCACGGTATAACCCAAGTCGCCGAACTGCGCCAATCGCGCATTAAAATCTAGCCCCTCCGTCGTACAGCCGGGCGTACTGTCTTTCGGATAAAAATACACAACCAAAGGCAGATGTTCTGCCGAATGGAAATCCGCACCGCTGCTTGAAGGCAGGGTAAATTCATATTTCAAACCCATTATCCGCACTCCCAATATTTCAACGATTAAAACAATGCATCAGCACACACCTGTGCATTAGTTTGATATCTAAGCAAACCCCGATTCTACCGCCTCGAGACGCATAGATTCAACCGACGACCTCTGTTTCAAATCAAACCGCCGAAATTAAATCACAATAAATATTTTTAATAAAAACAATATGTTATTAATGAAAACAATCTTACATTACCGATACAAGCAACCTACTTCCCCGACAACATACTTTACATATATCTGTTTTTTCAACAAAATAACGTCAACATTCAATAAATGGAATCAAAAATGTCCGTCCGCATCTTAAAACATCTGCCTTCGTCTCTGCTACTCGGTTTATGCCTGTCCCTGCCTTCGGCATATCTCTTTGCCGAAGACGATATTTTAGGACAATTTTTGGAACATAACCTGTTCACATCCTCCGACCCGATAGAAATATTTGCAGAAAGTCCGATACACCCCACCAATACCCAAACCATTACAGGCGGGCTGATTCTTTCCTCCCAATCCGCACTGGTTGTCAATAATAAAACGGGACAAATACTATATCAGAAAAATGCCGACAGAATCATGCCCATCGCCTCCATCTCCAAACTCATGAGCGCAATGGTCGTTTTAGATGCAAATCTAAATATGGATGAAATCGTTACCATTACACCAGACGAAATCGACCGCATCAAAGGAACAGGCAGCCGCCTTGCCATCGGCACATCCCTTACTCGGAAAGAGCTGCTTCACTTAAGCCTGATGAGCAGCGAAAACCGGGCCACCCACGCGCTGGGGAGGACCTACCCCGGCGGCATGGGCGCATTTGTCGCCGCAATGAACCGTAAAGCACAAAGCCTGGGTATGTACAGCAGCCGATTTTACGAACCGACGGGCCTCAACTACCAAAACGTTTCCACAGCCAAAGACCTAAGCCTTATGGTCAACGCCGCCGTACAATATCCCCAGATACGTATCAACTCGACTTCCAACCACGCTGCCGTACAAACGAAAAACGGACAGCAAAACTATAAAAATTCCAATGCCTTGGTTAGGGAAGGCATGTGGAACATCGAGCTGCAGAAAACAGGCTATATACGCGAGGCGGGTAGGTCTATGGTCGTCAGGGCCAATATTCAAAACCAACCGGTTACCATCATATTGTTAAATTCGCCTACATCCGCCACTCGGGTCAACGACGCACGCAAAATCGAATCATGGATGCTGCAGCAACGTTCTTAATGTATGCAAACAATTAGCGTAGAAATCCGTTTCAAGCACAAAAAAATTGGTAATTTTTCCTATTAAAGGCTACAATTCTACAAATACAGGGCATTTGCCCGATTTCACAATCATAATAGCGGAGTTAAAAAATATGACAGCTAAAGGACAAATGTTGCAAGATCCCTTCCTGAACGCATTGCGTAAAGAGCATGTTCCGGTTTCGATTTACTTAGTTAACGGTATCAAATTGCAAGGTCAGGTTGAGTCTTTCGATCAATACGTTGTTCTCCTGAGAAACACTTCCGTAACCCAAATGGTTTACAAACACGCCATTTCCACCATCGTACCGGCACGCTCTGTCAACCTTCAACACGAAAACAGACCCCAAACCGCACCTGCATCAGCCCTCGTCCAAGTGGAAACCGTCCAACAATCTGCTGAATAATCCGCACAAATCAATATATTCCAATACCTTACCGGCATCGGTAAGGTATTTTTATTTTCTGACAGCATTTAAAAATGTTATTGCAAAACATCATTCCATTCGCCCATTACCTTTTACAGCAAACACTGCCCGAAGGTGGGAACGCCTTGGACGGCACAGCCGGCAACGGACATGACACCCTTTTTCTTGCACAAACAGCAGGCATTCTGGGAAAAGTGTGGGCATTCGATATCCAACCGCAAGCCCTGACCCTCACACAATGCCGCCTAAAAGAAGCGGGATACGAGAATGTGCAACTCATCTTAGACGGACACGAAAACCTGAAACAATATGTTTCAGAACCGCTAAATGCCGCCATTTTCAACTTTGGCTGGCTGCCCGGCGGAGACAAAAGCCTTACCACCCATACGGAAACCAGCATTCCCGCCCTTTGCGCAACCCTCTCCCTGCTGAAGGAAGGCGGTATGCTTATTGCCGTCCTCTATCCGGGACACGAAAACGGCAAACAGGAGGCAGAAGCAATCGAACAATGGGCAAAAGAGCTGCCCCAAGAACAATTTGCCGTTTTACGTTACGGTTTTATCAACCGGAAGAATAGCCCACCCTATCTTTTGGCATTTGAAAAACTGCGTCAAAAATAACCGTTTGCGGTAAAATAGCCAATCCCAACCCTTATTTTGATAAGAGCCGACCATGCAGTACCTAATTGTAAAATACAGCCATCAAATCTTCGTTACCATCACCATTTTGGTATTCAACATCCGTTTTTTCCTACTTTGGAAAAATCCAGAAAAGCCCTTGGCCGGCTTTTGGAAAGCACTGCCCCACCTCAACGACACCATGCTGCTGTTCACCGGATTGTGGTTGATGAAAATTACCCATTTCTCCCCATTCAACGCACCATGGCTCGGTACAAAAATTCTGCTCCTGCTCGCCTATATCGCATTAGGTATGATTATGATGCGTGCCCGACCCCGTTCGACCAAATTCTATGCCGTTTATCTGCTTGCCATGTGTTGCGTCGCCTGTATCATTTACCTTGCAAAAACCAAAGTCCTGCCATTCTGAAACACTGCCATGAACAACAGACATTTTGCCATCATCGCCTTAGGCAGCAACCTTGACAACCCCGTACAACAAATACGCAGTGCATTGGACGCACTGTCGTCCCATCCCGATATTCAGCTGCAGAAAACCTCATCCCTATATACTACCGTCCCCGTCGGCTATGACGACCAACCTGACTTTGTCAATGCCGTCTGCGCCGTATCCACCGACATGGACGGTATCTCACTGCTCTCCGTACTCAACCGTATCGAAGCTGATTTCGGACGAAACCGCAGTTTTAGAAATGCGCCGCGCACATTAGATCTCGATATCATCGACTTTGACGGCATATTCAGCGACGATCCCCATCTTACCCTACCGCATCCGCGCGCCCACGAACGCAGTTTTGTCATGCGCCCTTTGGCAGAAATCCTCCCTGATTTTGTCCTAGGCAAACACGGAAAAGCCGCCGAATTGTCCGGAAAGCTTGGCGATCAAGGTATCCGCCTCCTGACGGATAAATAATTCGATATATGCAAATGCCGTCTAAGTTTTTTCAGACGGCATTTTTATCCTACCGCCGATCTGTACGCAAAAAAAATCGCCCCTTGACAAAGGGGCGCAAAAGGAACACAAACCACTACCAAAACTTTAAATCTACAACATTGCCTGCCGCATACTGTATCCGACAGGATATAAAGCTCTCACTAAATCATTTTGAGAAATCCAAACTTCTTCATCACCGACAGAAAATCTGCCTTTCTCCGGCACCAGCTCTAACAAAAACGGTTGAACCGCCGTATGCAGCTTGTCTTTACACCGCTCCATCTTTCTGGATAGCGCAGACAAGGCACGCTTATATACACTATCCTTGCGGTCAAGTTCCCGAGCACTGCCAACCCAGCTCAAACGCAAGCTGCGGCTTTCATCTTCAATCAGCAAAATCCCTGTTTTAACTTCTCCTACCTCAGGCTCGCACGAAAGCGAAATATAATATTTACCGTCAATATTGACATATGCCGCTTCATGTACCTGACAGTTGCAACCCGAGGTTGCGAGCAGGGAATGAACAGAATCACGATGCAGCCTCAAAATATCGAGGGAAATCTGTTTAAAAATACTTTCCGGCATTTTTCCCTCCTTTTGTCTGCTGTGTTATTTACTGGATTGACTGCATTATACAGACATCTTTATATTTTGCAAATGATAATTGTTCCTATTTTTTAGAAAGTTTATAACTTTATGATAATAAAATGAATTAATTTTTTAAATTAATTACCTAGTCCTTGAAAATACTAAAATGCCGTCTGAAAACCATTCAGACGGCATTATCGAGGGAACCGTTTTAGAATTTAACGCCTTTATGCAGGGCCACAATCCCCGCACTCATATTATGATAGTCCACACTGTCAAATCCGGCATCCAGCATCATTTGCTTTAAAGTTTCCTGATCAGGATGCATGCGGATGGATTCGGCAAGATACTGGTAACTCTCCGCATCTTTCGCAATCAGCCTGCCCATCACCGGCAACAGCTTGAAAGAATAAAAATCGTATGCGCCTTCGAGCGGTTTGTGGATTTTGGAAAACTCCAATACCAGCAATGTTCCGCCAGGTTTCAAAACACGGTACATCTCTTTCAGCGCGGTATCCTTATGCGTCATATTCCGCAAACCGAACGCCACGGAAACCAAATTAAAATAATTGTCAGGGAAAGGCAGTTTTTCCGCATCGGCAAGCGATACAGGAAGAATCATGCCTTCGTTCAAAAGCCGGTCGCGCCCGACGGTCAGCATGGAAGAATTAATATCGGTCAGCCAAACTTCGCCCTCTTTGCCGACGCGTTTTGCCCACCCTCGGGACAAATCACCCGTACCGCCCGCGATATCCAGTACCTTGTCCCCTTTTTTCAAGTATGCCGTATTGATGGTAAAGTGTTTCCACACACGGTGCAGACCTGCCGACATAACATCGTTCATAATGTCGTAGTTTTTTGCAACCGAATGGAAGACTTCCGCCACTTTGCCGGCTTTCTCATCTTCATTTACCGTACTGAATCCGAAATGCGTTTTCTGTTCGCCCATTTTCTGACCACCTCTCTGATACCGATACTGTCCGTCGGAATCCCGACCCTTTAAGAACCCTGTTTCCCTGCAAAACGGGATGCACCTGCCGCCGCCAACCTGTCCAGATATTTTTGCCACATGGCATCACGTCCGTATGCCAGCCCGTGCAGATAGTCCCAATCGTAAAGCCCGCTGTCGTGTCCGTCCGAAAAACTGATTTTCAGCGCGTACTGACCGACAGGCTGTAAATCCGTAATTTGCACATCCGCCTTACCGGTCTGCAAAACATCCTGTCCCACACCGTGTCCGCGCACTTCCGCACTCGGAGAATGCACACGTAAAAATTCGGCGGACAACTCCTTAGGTTCGTCCCCATAAGTCAAAACCAACACGGTACGGTTTTTCAACAACCGGATTTCAACAGGAATATTATTCAAAAAACACCTCGATTCGGCATACAATATCCGGCAGGCGCATGCGTGCCTTTAAACGGCAGGTATTTTAACAGCTTTATCCCGATACCGATATTCAAACCCACATTTCAGACGGCATTGATATGGACAATCTCGCATGGAACGGCATTCCCGACATCCGCACACTTTACAATATTATCGACAAACGCGCGCAACCGCTCAACCTGATTATCTGCCTACCCGATTATAAGATTCCCGATTTTCAAACCGCACAAGATGCTTCGGACGGAGAATGCCGTCTGAAACACCGTTTAGAACAAGCACTGCAGTGCCTACAATTCAACAGCATCAATCTGATCGAACACATCCTGCCCGATGTCCGTTTCTGGCTGGTTCCACCTTCACGCACCAACCGCCTGCATGAACATTTCCAACATATTTCATGGCAGTCTGAAGCGGCCGCACAAGCAGAAAACACACCCGACAAACCTTGGTTTGCACATCCGTACACGTCCGAACGGCAAAAACCGAAACACATCCTCGTCATCGGTGCAGGCATATCCGGAGCGGCAACCGCCTACATACTGGCAGAATACGGCATATCCGTTACCGTATTGGACGCAGGCAAAGCCGCATCAGCCGCCAGCGGAAACCGTCAAGGGCTGCTTTATGCCAAAATCTCGCCACACGATACCGAACAAACCGAACTTTTGCTCACCGGCTACGGTTACACCAAACGCCTGCTCGAACACATCCTGCCCGACTCCGACACATGGGGCGGAAACGGCATCATCCACCTCAATTACAACCAAGACGAATACCGTCGCAATCACGAATTGGGGTTACAAAAACACCATGTACACCTCTACCGCAGCATCACGTCTGCAGAAGCCGAAAAAATCGCCGGCATCCCCCTCAGCGCCCCCTACACCGAACCATCATGCGGTCTCTTCTGGCAGCACGGCGTATGGCTCAATCCGCCCGCATTCGTCCACGCCCTCCTCAACCATCCGCTCATTAGACTACACGAAAACACACCGTTAACCGACATTTCCCACGACGGGGAAAAGTGGATTGCAAGCACGCCAAACGGCATATTTTCCGCCACACACATCGTCTATTGCACCGGCGCACACAGCTCCTACCTGCCTGAAACCAACCTTTCTTCCCTACCCTTCAGGCAAATACGCGGACAAACCGGCCTCACACCATCCACCCCATTTTCCGAACAACTGCGTTGCGCCGTTTCAGGCGAGAGTTACATCAGCCCGTCGTGGCACGGACTGCACTGCTACGGTGCAAGTTTTATTCCCAACAGCAGCCATACCGGATGGAACGAAGCCGAAGAAGCCTCAAACCGCCAAGCATTGGCACATCTTGAGCCCTCCCTTGCCGAATCATTGTTTACTACCAACCCAAACCCTCAAAAATACCAAGGGCACGCCGCCATGCGCTGCGACAGCCCCGACCATCTGCCCATCGTCGGCGCACTCGGCGACATTGCCGCCATGCAACAAACTTACGCCAAACTTGCACTGGACAAAAACTACCGCATCGACGCCCCATGCCCATATCTGCCTAATGCCTACGCCAACACCGCGCACGGCACCCGCGGACTCGCCACCGCCCCCATATGCGCCGCCGCCATTGCAGCCGAAATCCTAGGCTTGCCCCATCCCCTCTCAAAACGCCTGCGCCACGCCCTACACCCCAACCGTACTGTTATCCGAGCCATCATCAGAAGGCAAAACATGACTCCTTAAGCCTTTGCCGCATTCTCTTTGAAACTCTAGGCTAATATTCATATCTTAGATAAGGTCTCAATGCTGCGACACATACACAACCTAAAACTTTTATCACTTTCCCACACCGAAATTTCTATAACCATGTAAAAAGATTTTAAAAAATTAGTGAGTATGCGAAAAATCAGTCAATACAATAGCAGTAATATTTTCCCTTAACCGACAAGCATATTAAATGAGACCTTTGCAAAATCCACTAAAATCCCACCCGGACATTTAGGGGATTTTCCATGAGCACCTTCTTCCAGCAAACCGCACAAGCCATGATTGCCAAACACATCGACCGCTTTTCACTATTGAAGTTGGATCAGGTGATTGATTGGCAGCCGATCGAACAGTACCTGAATCGTCAAAGAACCCGTTACCTCCGAGACCACCGCGGCCGTCCCGCCTATCCCCTGTTGTCCATGTTCAAAGCCGTCCTGCTCGGACAATGGCACAGCCTCTCCGATCCCGAACTCGAACATAGCCTCATCACCCGCATCGACTTCAACCTGTTTTGCCGTTTTGACGAACTGAGCATTCCCGATTACAGCACCTTATGCCGTTACCGTAACTGGCTGGCGCAAGACGACACCCTGTCCGAATTGCTGGAACTGATTAACCGCCAACTGACCGAAAAAAACCTAAAAATAGAGAAGGCATCCGCCATCGTCATTGACGCCACCATTATTCAGACCGCTGGCAGCAAACAGCGTCAGGCCATAGAAGTCGATGAAGAAGGACAAGTCAGCAGCCAAACCACACCGAGCAAAGATAAAGATGCCCGTTGAACAAAGAAAAACGGCTTCTACAAACTCGGTTACAAACAACATACCGTACCGATGAGGAAGGCTATATCGAGAAACTGCACATCACTCCCGCCAATACCCATGAGTGCAACCACCTGTTGCCTTTGCTGGA
The DNA here is from genome assembly GCF_014596375.1 of Neisseria sp. RH3002v2f. Lineage (NCBI taxonomy): Bacteria > Pseudomonadati > Pseudomonadota > Betaproteobacteria > Neisseriales > Neisseriaceae > Neisseria > Neisseria sp. RH3002v2f. Next base: position 172,003 of record NZ_MAYZ01000012.1, on the reverse strand, counting down.
AGGAATAGCCAAAGACACAACCGTCTATGCCGATAAAGGCTACGACAGTGCGAAAAACCGGCAACATCGGAAAGACCATCAGTTGTTAGACGGCATTATGCGCAAAGCCCACCGCAACCGTCCGCTGACGGAAACACGCAGACGAAGCGCAACCGATATTTGTCGAAGACCCGTTATGTGGTCGAACAAAGCTTCGGTACGCTACACCGTAAATTCCGCTACGCCCGGGCAGCCTATTTTGGTCTGTGTAAAGTGAGTGCGCAAAGCCATCTGAAGGCGATGTGTTTGAATCTGTTGAAGGCCGCTAACAGGCTAAGTGTGCCTGCTGCTGCCTAAAAGGCGGCCCGGATGCCTGATTATGGGGCGTCCGGGGAGGATTAAGGGGGTATTTGGGTAAAATCAGGAGGTATTAGGGGCGAAAACAGCCGAAAACCTGTGTTTGGGTTTCGGCTGCTTGGGGGGAAGGGCTTTTTTGCAAAGGTCTCTAAATGTCCCAACCATAGACCTACTTTCATTCTAGTATCTATGCCAATACATTTAACATGCTATAACGCCAAAACCCAACGATAAATTGATAAAATAGAATATATACTAGGTAATCATACGAAAGAATATATCCGTATATAAAAACGGAAATTGAAAATGCCTCCGATATAATCGGAGGCATTTTGAATTGGCACGCCCACGGGGAATCGAACCCCGGTTACCGCCGTGAAAGGGCGATGTCCTAACCGCTAGACGATGGGCGCATATTATATTTTCTTACTGGCGCACCCGGAGCGATTCGAACGCCCGACCCTCTGGTTCGTAGCCAGATACTCTATCCAACTGAGCTACGGGTGCAGCACAATCACTTGTTTAAGTGATTTATAGAGTCGAAATATTACAGATATATTCGTATCTTGTCTACTTTTTTAGTGCCTCATAGCAGACATTCTATGTAACATAATGATTTCAAAACCAACTATTTTATGATGCAAGCTGAAGTAATTCAGCCGCATGTAGGCGTGTCGTTTCGGTAATTACTTCCCCACCCAGCATACGGGCAATTTCCTCAATCCGTTGTCCCTCATCCAACACGCTGATTTCACTGACGGTTTGCTCGCCTTCACTATGTTTCCGTACCTGCCAATGATTTTCTCCGCAGGATGCGACTTGAGGAAGGTGGGTAACGGCAAGCACCTGATGTTTTTTACCCAAAGTGCGTAACGCCTTACCGACCATTTCGGCTACTCCGCCGCCGATGCCGGTGTCTACTTCGTCAAAAATCAGCGTTGGGATTTCCGTGTATTGGCTGGTAACAACCTGTAAAGCCAGACTGATGCGGGCAAGTTCGCCGCCGGATGCGACTTTGTTCAGCGGACGGGGGGGATTACCTTTGTTAGCGGCAACTTGAAACTGTACTTGCTCCAAGCCGTGCGCCGTCGGGGAAGACGGCAGTAGGGCAATGTCAAAACGCGCACCTTTCATGGCAAGATGCTGCATATTTTCTGTCGTCTCTTCACTAAGCCTGCCGGCAGCCTGATGGCGCATAGCGGAAAGAATGTGGGCGGCTTCCTGATATTCGGCAAGGTTGCGGGCAACGGTTTGCGTCAATGTTTCCAAATCGGCGGCAGCTTGCAGGCTTTGCATGCGCTCTTCGATTTCAGCCAGCTTTTGTGGCAATTCTTCAGGTTCGACACGGTATTTCCGCGCCATTCCCATCAGCTCGCCCATGCGCTGCTCCTGAGCCGCCAATTCATTGGGATTGATGTCGCTGCGTCCGGCCACATCGCGCATATTGGCACTGATTTCGCCCAATTCAGCTTCGATGCTTGCCAACATATTCAGGCTCTCTGCAAAACGCGGCTCGATGTTTTGCAAATTGGTCAATAGCTTTTGACATTGATAAATATGCCGTTGGATGCCGTTATCACCATCAATCTTATCTCCGACTTCTTCTGCAGCCTGCAACAGCTCGGCAGAATGGGCAAGACTATCATGGCTTTGGCTGAGGGCTTCCCATTCGCCTTCTTTTACGTCTAACTGGCTCAATTCATTGAATTGCCACTCCAAACGTTCACGCTCGATAATGATGGTCTCGGCGTGTTCCTGCGCCTCTTGCAGTGTTTTTTTAGCATTGACCCAGTTTTGATACAGCTGTCTGACGGTTTCCGCCTGCTCTTTGCTGCCTGCAAATGCATCTAGAAGATTCCGTTGAGCGGCTTCCTGATTAAGCGAATGATGGGCATTTTGTCCATGGATATCGATAAGCTGACTGCCCACGGATTTGAGTTGCGCCAAGGTAGCTGCCTGATTGTTGATAAAGCTTCGGCTTTTGCCTTTGGCATCGATAATGCGGCGGATGCTAAGTTCTTCTTCGCCGTCATCTAATAGCCCTTGATCATGCAATTCTTCTTTTAAAAGAGGCAAATGGGAAATATCAAATAGTGCTGACAGTTGAGCCTCTTTTGCACCATGGCGTACTTGGCTGTAATCTGCCTTATCGCCCAACAGTAAGCCGATTGCGTCCAAGGTAATGGATTTACCCGCACCCGTCTCGCCGGTCAATACAGTAAACCCGCTTTGAAAATCAAGATTCAGATTTTCAACAATAACAAAATCTCGCAAAGAAAGTGTTAGAAGCATCGTGAGGATTCCTTAGTAATTCGACCAACAAAAGAAATATCAGCTTTAGATATCCGAATTATAACTAAGATTTTTTAAATTATAAATAAGTTTTTTCTTATTTTCAGATGGAGTTTATTTTATCTGCTTATTTGTTGAAATGCCGTCTGAAGCAATATGCATTTCAGACGGCATCCTGATTTCAATTGAGCAACATATCGGATGGTGCGGTTTCCGATTCTTCTTCATCAGCAGGGGGCATTTCCATTAAATCGGGCAAAACCAATTCGCCTAGTTCTGTCAACGGAGGCAGTTCTTCCAAGCTGTTCAAACTCAAATCACTGAGGAACGTTGCTGTTGTCGCCCACAATGCTGGTTTGCCAAGCGTATCACGATGTCCGATTACCTCAATCCACCCCCGATCCTGCAAGGTCTGCATCACATTCTGCGACACCGCTACGCCGCGTATACCCTCGATATCGCCACGCGTTACCGGCTGCTGGTAGGCGATAATCGCCAGTGTTTCCATCACAGCCCTGGAGTAGCGCGGCGCACGCTGTTCTTGGAGGCTGCCCAGCCGCTCGAATGCTGCCTGTACAATCTGAAAACGCCAACCCTCGTGCGTATGTACCAGTTGCAGCGCCCTGCCCTGCCAACGCGTTTTTAACTGCGCCAACACGTCGATTAATTTGTCCTGCGACAGCGGAGGTACACACAATTCTCGCATGGTTTTTTCGTTTAAGGGTTCGGCTTGGGTCAAAAGCGCAGCTTCAATCAGCGCGTCAGGAGAGAGTTTTTCATTCATAACATCAAGATTCAATTGTTTTAATATTGGTCAGTCTGCCTTAGATAAAGATTCTTTTCAGTTTTATATGTTGGTTTTTAATTTTAAAAACGGGTCATCTGAACAATCTATCTGAAGTTTCAGACGACCTTTCTAAAGATAGTGAAACCTCTCACCCTACTCGTCCGCAGGCTTCTGCCCTTTACGCTCTGCTTTTCTGGCTTCGCGAATGGCTTTTAGTTCGGCTTCTTTCTGACGGGCTTTTTTGAGCCATGTTTCCCATTGGTTCGGCGTTTCAAGGGTGATTCTGCCGATTTTGCCTTCGCGGAAGTCGGTGAGGATGTTTTCGGCGGCTTTTTGGTAGTTGATCCGTCCGCCACTGAGGACTGCGCCGCGTTTTTTGGCTATCCATTCGAGCCATGAGTTATCGTCCCAGTGGCTGCTGGGGTCTTTGTCGGCTTGGTAGCGTTCTTGCAACATGGGGAGGTAATGGCGGCGGAGATAGTCTAAGAGTTCGAGGGCGACTTCTTCTTCGTCCAGCGCATTGCGTCCGACTGCGCCGCCGGCGGCGAGGTTGTAGCCGCCTTCTTCGACGATGATTTTCGGCCACAGCATTCCGGGGGTGTCGTAGAGCCAGAAGTCATCGGCGAGGAAAAGGCGTTGTTCGGCTTTGGTGATGCCGGGTTCGTTGCCGGTTTTAGCGGATTTTTTGCCTATCATGCCGTTAATGAGGGTGGACTTGCCAACGTTGGGAATGCCGCAGATGAGGACGCGCAAGGGTTTGTCTATGCCTTGACGGTGGGGAATCATGGCACGGCAGGCTTGGATGATTTTGCCGTGTGCGCCTGTTTCGGAGGAATCGAGGGCGATGGCGCGGGTATCTGGGCGGCTGTTGTAGTGTTCGAGCCAGATTTTGGTGCGCTCGGGGTCGGCAAGGTCTTGTTTGTTGAGGATTTTAAGTTTGGGTTTACCTTTGGAAAGCTGGACAAGCAGGGGGTTTTCGCTAGAGGCGGGCATTCGCGCATCCAGCATTTCAATCACCATGTCTACGCTTTTGGCGCGCTCGGCGATGGCTTTTTTTGCTTTGTTCATGTGGCCGGGAAACCATTGGATTGCCATATCTTTCCTTTCTTCTCAATATTTTAAATGCCGTCTGAAACAAAAAAGCGGGGTTTCAGACGGCATAATTGTTTAACGGGATTAACAGCTCGGCAGGTTTTGCGCCTGTCGGTGTCGTATCAGCAACTCGTAACGCCCCTGCAGCCTTCCGGCAAGCTCTTCGACAACATAGACGGAACGGTGCTGTCCCCCCGTGCAACCGATGGCGACGGTAACGTAGCTCCTGCTTTCATCCTCCAAACGCGGCAGCCAATGCGTAACAAACCTTTCGATGTCGTCAACCATTTCCTGCACAAGCGGCTGTCCGTCCAAATAATCCCTGACCGGTTGGTCCGTACCGGTAAACGCCCTCAGTTCAAGATCGTAATACGGGTTGGGCAGGCTGCGCATATCAAACATAAAATCCGCGTTGTTCGGTACGCCGTATTTAAATCCGAACGACTCCAAAATCACCAGCAGCCCGGTACGTTCGACCTTCAGCCACTGCCGCACGGCTTGGCGAAGCTGTTGGGCATTCATTTGGGAAGTATCGATACAATAGGCGATTTCTTTAAGCGGGAAAAGCCATTCCCGTTCTTTCTTTAAGCTTTCCAACAGAGTCATATCCTGATTACTCAGAGGGTGGCCTCGCCTGGTTTCGGAAAACCGGCGGACCAACACGCTTTCTTCCGCCTCAACAAACAAAACTTCAACCCTGTGCCCCAGTCCGCGCAAGTAGGCAATCTGTTCCCGCGCCTGTCCGATGTCTATGCCGGAACGTACATCGACACTGACGGCCAATTCGCTTTCGTCGGCACGCTCGATATGATACGACACCAGCGACGGGAGCATTTCCAAAGGCAAATTGTCTACGCAAAAATAACCCGAATCTTCCATCTGCCTGAGGGCGACGGATTTACCCGAACCGGACAGGCCGCTAATCAGGACTATTTTCATTGTATTGCTCGTTTTCTTTAAGCTGCGTCTGATGACGCTCCAAAAATTCGCGCGTACTGTCTTTGCCGCGCAACTGGAGAATATAATTGCGCACCGCCGCTTCAACCAATACGGCAAGGTTGCGTCCGACCGCTACAGGCAGCGTAACCGAACGGATGTTAACATTAAGGATAGACTCGGTCTCCGTACGTATGCTCAGACGATCGAGTTGCTTCATGTACTCATCGTCTGCTGCGGCAAGGTTGATAATCAGCTGCAGCACTTTCTTCGGGCGTATAGACGTCTCACCAAAAATATGGCGGATATTGAGTATCCCTAGGCCGCGAACCTCCAAAAAATCACGCAGCATAGGTGGACAGCGACCTTCCAGCGTTTCCGGTCCGATACGGAACAGCTCAACCGCATCGTCGGCAATCAGGCTGTGTCCGCGCGAAATCAGCTCCAACGCCAATTCGCTCTTACCCAAACCGGAATGCCCCGTAATTAGTACGCCAACCTCGAATACATCGAGAAATACGCCGTGTTTGATGGCTGAGGCCGCCAGGGTACGTTGCAGGTAAATCCGCAACACATCCATGAGATACGGGCTTTCAAGCTTGGAAGTCAGCAAGGGGATATCGTTTTTATGGCAATAGTCGCGCAAGCTGGGAGAAACCGGTAAGCCGTTTGCCACGATAACCAAAGACATGGAAATATCGAACAGGTCTCCGAACCGATAGCAGACTTCACCCGATTCGAGACGGTTCAGATACTCCGATTCCGCCAAACCGACCACTTGGATTTGGTTGGGATGGATAAAATTCAAGTGGCCGACCAAAGCGAGGACGGGTTTGTCCGCCTCTACGCCGATACGGTTGTCCGCACCCGAATTACCGGCAACCCATGCAAGCTGCAGCTTGTATTGGTTGTCGGAAAAGAGGCGGCGGACGGAAATACTGGGCATATTACTCTTCAGTCAGGATGGCGCGGACTTCTTCCGCAGAGGAAACAGTCATCAGTGATTCCCTGATGCTTTTTTGAGAAAACTTGCCGGCCAATTTGGATAAAACCTCCAAATGCTCGCCCGTCGCATTTTCCGGAACCAGCAAAATAAAAACCAGGGAAACCGGCTTGCCGTCGGGCGCGTCAAATCCGATGGGCTCGCGGATGCGGATAAAGGCACCGGTTGCCTGACTGACGCCGGCATAACGGCCATGAGGGATGGCAACGCCCTGCCCCAAACCGGTCGAACCGAGTTTTTCACGTGCAAAAAGACATTCGAAAACATCAGCATGAGACAATGAGGATTCTTGCTCCAAAAGCAGGCCGGCCTCCTCAAACAGTCTTTTCTTACTGCCCACTTCCATATCCAAAACAATATGGGACAAAGGCAAAATCTCGCCGATAAGGCTCATAAGCTTCTCTTTTCAGACATCGTAAAACAGAAGAATTGTACCGACTGTCAGGGTAAACCTCAATCCCACATACGGTACGGACTGACATAACACTACGTTTTCAAAACATATTTTAACAGTTTTCGGCATGAATAAACCTGTCGTCCGATGTATTTTCCCGATGTTCAGACGGCATGATTCTATTGGTGGGCCATCAAGAATGTGTGTGCAAAAATAGCAAGAAACCAGAGCTGACCGATGCGGTTGTTGGCGAGAAAGGTTTGGAAACAAACCTGCCGATTGCGGTTCTTAATGGCTCTGTATTGAAGAGATTGCAGCCATACAGTGACGGGTACCGCCGCCCAATACGCCCATGTCACCCCGATTTCAATACCCAGCGCGACCATCAGCAGGGTAAAGCCTCCATGACACAACATGGCGGCGGCAATATCGTAACGCCCGAACGTGACGGCTGACGTTTTAATGCCAATTTTCAAATCGTCTTCTTTGTCCGCCATTGCATAAACCGTGTCATACGCCAGAGTCCATAACACATTGGCGGCAAAGAGTATCCACGCTTGAGGCGGCACGTTTCCGGCAACGGCAGCAAACGCCATCGGGATACCGAAGGAAAAGGCAAGTCCGAGATAAAATTGGGGAATCGGAAAAAAACGTTTGGTAAACGGGTAAGTCAGCGCAAGAAACAAGGCAGGCAGGCTCATCAGCCATGTCAGATGATTCAGCGGAATCAGGCACAATGCGGCAAGCAGGCACAAAAATGCCGTCAGCAGCAGTGCTTCTTTTTTTCCGACCCGGCCCTGTGCGAACGGACGGTTTTTAGTGCGCTCGACAGCCCCGTCAAAATCGCGGTCGGCAAAATCGTTGATGACGCAACCGGCACTGCGCATTAAAAACGTACCGATTGTAAACGCCGCCAATACCGTCCAATCCGGAATGCCGTCTGAAGCCAACCACAATGCCCAGTAGGTCGGCCACAGCAAAAGCAGCGTCCCAATGGGCTTGTCCGCCCTCATCAGTCTGATATAAACGTCCAAACGATCGGACAGTCGTAAAAATAAAGGGGATTTAAGATTCATATTGCCGCACAGCTTGAAAAAACGGTATTTTATCCGATAAAGCGTTTCAGTTCGGGCAGAAAATACTCGGTCAGCAGCATTTCCTCGCCGTGATGGGAAAACCGCGAACGCCGAGCGGCAAAGTACCGCCCGCATCCTTCGCGGTAAACGGCAAACTCAAACGCCGAACGCGCCCCTTCCAAATCAGCTTGAAACAGACGCTCGCCCAAAGGGCGCGTGCCGCAGTCCAAAATGTTTTGCCAAAACGCCGAACCTATCCGGCACTCGCTCCTTGCTGCGACAACAGGGATACCGTCCAGCTTCAACAAAACTTCACGCACCAGCCTACCTCCGCATTCCGTCTCCAATTCGCCCAGTTTCAGCAGTTCCACCGAAAATATATGCGGCAAGGCACGCAATGCGGCCGTCAGCGACCGGGCTTTCAATAACCGGCTCATCGGCAGGCTGATGCCGTCTGAAACGGAGGCAGGCAAGTCGGGCAGCCATTTCCCAAATAGGTGTTCCATATCTTTCCTAATATTTATACCGCGTCTGTTTTATCCAACTCCAACCATTCGGCCTCAGGGAAACTGTCTTTCAGACGGCATTGCAGATAGTTCAGGCTGTCTTGCGCAACGCATTCGTCAGAACTGTCATGAATATGGTTGAATACGAGGCTGTGCAAGCGAATGCCGTATTGTTTGAGCGCGGCGAAACTGAGCAGGGTGTGGTTGATGCTGCCGAGCCGCCCGCTGGTGACGAGGATGACGGGATAAGCCTGTTCTTGAATATAATCAATGGTTAACAGCTTTTCCGTCAGCGGAACCATCAATCCGCCTGCGCCTTCGACCAAGACGATTTCGTATCGTGCTGCCAGTTGCTGCGTGGCGGTACGGATTTTGTCCAAGTCCAAAGCCCTGCCGTCCAGACGGGCGGCGAGGTGGGGCGAAGCAGGGTAACTGAAGATTTCGGGCATAGTCAGCCGCTGTTTGTCCGCTTCCTGCATGGGTATGCCCATAATTTTGCGGTGGGCGGCGATGTCGTCGGCGATGTTTTTGCAACCGGTTTGCACAGGCTTTTGCGTAATCACGCTTTTGCCCTGCTGCAACAATTGTTTTGCCAACATACCGGTGGCGACAGTTTTGCCGATGTCCGTGTCTATACCGCTGACGAAGTAAACGCCTTTCATTTGCTGTGTTCCTTCAAGATTTGTACGGTTTTGTCGGCAAGTTCGGTCAAGAGGCCGTCTGAAATGATGTAAGGCGGCATGAGGTACACCAGCCTGCCGAAGGGGCGCACCCAAATGCCCTGCGCCACGCAATCCGCTTGAAAACGCGCCATATCCACACCTTTTTCCAACTCTATCACGCCAATAGCACCCAAAACGCGCACGTCTTTCACGCCGCGAATGTCCCATGCGGCTTTCAAACGATCTTTTAAGATGCTTTCAATGCGGCAGATATTTACCTGCCAATCTTGAGACAAAAGCAGCTTGACCGAAGCGCAGGCCACGGCACACGCCAGCGGGTTCGCCATAAACGTCGGTCCGTGCATAAACACGCCCGCTTCGCCGCGCGAAATCGTTTCGGTGACTTTTTGCGAAGTGATTGCCGCCGCCAGCGTCATATAGCCGCCGCTCAAGCCCTTGCCGATACACATAATATCCGGCACGACGTCCGCGTGTTCGCAGGCAAACATCTTGCCCGTGCGCCCGAATCCGGTGGCGATTTCATCGAAAATCAACACGATATCAAATTCGTCGCACAAATCGCGTAATCCGCGAAGATACTGCGGATGATAAAAATACATGCCGCCCGCGCCCTGCACGACCGGTTCCAAAATAAAGGCGGCAATATCCGCATGATGCGCTTCAAACAAGGCACGGACAGGCTGCAAATCCGCCTCGTCCCATTCATCGTCGAAACGGCTTTTCGGATTATCGACAAAATAACGCTGCGGCAACGCGCTGCCGAAAATATGGTGCATTCCCGTTTCCGGATCGCAGACGGACATCGCGTTCCAAGTATCGCCGTGATACCCGCGCCGCACCGTCGCAATATTCTGCTTCGCCGTCAGACCCCGCGCCTGCTGGTATTGCACCGCCATTTTCAGCGCAACTTCCACCGAAACCGAACCTGAATCCGCATAAAAAATACGGTCCAGCCCCTGCGGCAAAATCCCGACCAATAATTTGCCCAGTTCCACCGCAGGCTCATGCGTCAAACCGCCAAACATCACATGCGACATTTGTTTAATCTGCGTCTCAACCGCCTGATTCAAAACAGGATGATTGTAACCGTGTATCGCACACCACCAAGACGACATCCCGTCAATCAGCCGCGTGCCGTCCGCCAATTCGATATGCACGCCCTCCGCACGGCGTACCGGATAAACAGGTAACGGGTCGGTCATGGACGTATAGGGATGGAGCAGGTGGGTGCGGTCAAAATCACGCAAAGATACCGGTTTTTCCTGTTCAGACGGCATAAAGTTTCTCTCTTTTCTTATTGCTGCATTCAAGCGTGGAAATTCGTATTCTACTCCCTCAAACCCACTCCTCCCTACTCCTGCATCATTTTATTTTCAATACGGTAAAATGCCGTCTGAATCTTCAGACGGCATTCGGTTTATATTGACTCATCCCTTTTATGTTCGATAGCATTTCGGTGTTTATCACCGTCAGGTTCAGCAACCGTATACTCACCTTCGATAATGTCATCATCGTAGGGAGTATCCTTTTTAGCACCCGATTGGTTCATATTAAAAAAATGCTCAGACCCGACAGGCTGCAATACGGCAGCACCTTTAAACGGCAACAGCAACAGCAAAGCCAATACGGAAGATACAAATCCCGGGCTTATCAGACAGACCGCAGCCATCGTATAACGGATGGGCCACAACATCTGATAAACAGACACTTTTCCCCCGCTCCTCATTGCGGCTCCCGCCAATAAAATACCGGACATCCCCGTATGTCTGAGCATCAGCACACCGACAACAAAACCCGTAACCATCAGAAACAATGCCCAGCCACCACCCAGCCAATCGGCAACCCACACAATCGACATAATCTCCAAAAACAGCAATACTAAAAAACCGATACCGAAAAATCTCATTAACCATCATCCTTTTGATATTTGAATAACCGAAAAAACCGTTTACCTGGAACGCGCAACTACCGTCTTCCCGCAAACGATACCATATGCTTTCGGCAAGGAAACGTGAAATCACGCAAAAATTATTCTCACCATGCAAAAATAAAACCGGCTGCATATCTGCAACCGGTTTCAAATCAGCCCAGTTCCTTATCCAAATCAGCCAACAGCTCTTTCAGGCTGTCTCTGATTTCCTGAACCGTAACCTGAGGATCACCATCCGAACCGGACTCCCCATCAGCCGAATACGGAGCAAACGTACTTCGCAGTTTCAACAGTTTGACCACATCCAAACGGGTATAGTGTTCGCCGCCGTAACCTACGACTACGCCGTGATCGTGCTGCCAACGTGCAAATCCTTCGGGTTCGATTTGCAACAGCCTGCACAACTCATCCAGCATAAAATAACGTTTTGCAGGAATCGTCAAATCAACGTTGTTTGTCATAGTAATGTTCCACCATGCCTTTAAGTTTCTGGCTGGCATGGAAAGTGACTACGCGGCGGGCGGTAATCGGTACTTCTTCGCCGGTTTTTGGATTACGGCCGGGGCGTTGCGGTTTGTCGCGCAACTGAAAATTACCGAAACCGGAAATTTTGATTTCTTCGCCGCGAGCCAAAGTACTGCGGATTTCTTCAAAAAAGAGTTCGACGATTTCTTTGGCATCGTTTTTGGTTACATTGCTGACTTTATCTACCAAAATATCGGCCAATTCGGCTTTAGTTAATGTCATATTATTACCTTCTGTTGTAACAGGTGTAGATTATTACCAATTTCTATTTAAAATTCAAGCGAATATTTATTTCTCAACCGCGCAGTTGCGCTCCTGCTGCTGTTGCCGCATCAATCAGTTTTCCGATAACCGGCTCGATGACTTCATCTGTCAGCGTATTTTCCATATCTTGTAAAATGATTTTAACGGCAACGCTTTTCATGCCTTCAGGCACGCCCGTGCCGCGGTAAACGTCAAACACGCTGATTTCTTGAACCAGCTTGTTTGCCGCCGCTTTCAGGGCATTTAACAAATCATCATGCGCTACAGCCTCAGGCATTACAAATGCCAAATCTCGGCGTGCAGGTTGGAATTTGGATACGGACTGATAACGGGTTTTCTCACGACCCAATACCGCATCCATATCGATTTCAAATACCAGCGGTGCTTGCGGCAAATCATATTTTTGTAGCCATTTCGGATGCAATTCGCCAACAAAACCAACTACCCGGCCATCTGAAACAATATTGGCGGCACGTCCAGGATGTAATGCCGGATGTTCGGTCTTAACAAAGGATACTTCCTTGTTTTTCAAAAGACTCTCAACATCAGCTTTCATATCGTAGAAATCCACATTGCGTGTTTTCTCTCCCCATTGCTCAGGCTGCACGGAGCCATACCACAAACCACCGATACGTTCGTTTTGAACAAATTGATCAGCCGAATCTTTGCTGAACACACGGGCAATTTCAAATACGCGTACACGGTTTTGCTTACGGTTCAAATTGTTTTGCAAAACTTCCACCAAACCGCCGATAAGCGTAGAACGCATGACGGCATACTGCACCGCCAACGGATTTTGCAGGCGGATAGGATTGGTATTCGCAACAAAGTCTTGCTCCCATTGCTCATCCACAAACGCATAGCTGACCACTTCGCGGTAACCGCGTGCCGCCATTTCGTTATAAACCGCAAAACGCGGGCGTTTGGTTTCAGGCAAAGCCAACATTTTCAGACGGCCTGAAGTATAGTCGTCGGGAATATTTTCATAACCGTAAACGCGGCCGATTTCTTCAATCAAATCGGCTTCGATTTCGATATCGAAACGGAAGCTAGGAGAAGTAACACGGAAGCCTTCTGCAGTTTTCTCAGGCTGCAAACCCAAGTGTTGCAAGATAATTTCGACTTGCTCGGCAGGGATTTCAACGCCCAATACCGTTTTCAGACGGCCTAAACGCAATTCGACCTGTTTTGCCTCAGGCAATTTTCCTTGTGCTTCAACCATTTCACCGGCTGCGCCACCACAAATCTGCAACACCAATTCGGTAGCACGCTCAATGGCATCAGCTTGCAAGCGGTAATCCACACCACGCTCAAAACGGAAAGAAGAATCCGAACCAAAACCGTATTGACGGGATTTACCGGCAATAATCTCCGGAGCAAACCAAGCAGCTTCCAGTACGATATTTTGCGTGTCGCCTGAAACCGCGCTTGCCTCGCCGCCCATCAAGCCGGCCAAGCTCAACGCACCTTTTTCATCAGCGACCACCAGTGTATTGTCAGCCAAAGTAACCGTCTTCTCGTTCAGACACGCCAAAGTCTCGCCATTTTGAGCACGGCGGACAATCAAACTGCCTGACAGCTTGTCAGCATCGAAAACATGCATAGGCTGACCAATTTCCAGCATCACATAGTTGCCGATGTCCACTAATGCGGAAATGCTGCGGATACCGCTGCGTTCCAAACGTTGTTTCATCCAATCGGGAGTAGCCGCTTTCGCATTAACATTTTCAATAACGCGGCTGATAAAACGGCCGCAATCGGCCGGTGCATCAATACGGACAGCCTGTTTTTTCTCACTGCCGATAGAGGCCGTCTGAATTTCAACAGGCGTAAACGCACATTGAGTCAACGCAGAAACCTCACGCGCGATACCCTTAACACTCAAGCAATCAGCTCGGTTAGGCGTAATTTTCAACGTAAACAGCGTATCGTCCAAATCCAAGTATTCGCGGATATTGGCACCGACAGGCGCATCTTCAGGCAGAATGTGCAGACCGTCTACACCATCATCAGGCAAGCCCAGTTCATTGGTCGAACACAACATACCGTTTGATGGTACGCCGCGCATTTTAGTTGGCTTAATTTTGAAATTGCCCGGCAAAACGGCACCCGGCAACGAACACGGCACTTTAATGCCCGGCTTGACATTTGGCGCACCACAAACAATCTGAACCAACTCGCCCGTACCGGCATTAACTTGGGTAACGTTCAAACGGTCTGCATCAGGATGTTTTTCAACGGATTTTACTTCGGCAACAACCACGCCACTGAAAGCAGGGGCAGCAGTATCGATTTCTTCCACTTCCAAACCGGCCATGGTCAAAAGATGTTCCAGTTTATCGGCAGAAAGATCAGGATTGGCTTGAGTTTTCAGCCATGAATAAGGAAATTGCATATTATTTTCTCTACTATCAGGCCGTCTGAAACAAATTTTTATCAGACGAAATCAGTAATATCTATTCACTTTTCAGACGGCCTATCAAAAGACCATCTGAAATTTATTTAAACTGCTTCAAAAAGTTCAAATCATTATCGAAGAACAAGCGCAGGTCATTGACGTTGTAGCGCAACATGGCAAAGCGGTCGAGACCGATACCGAAAGCGAAACCGGTATATTTCTCAGGATCAATATTCACATTTTTCAACACATTAGGATGTACCATACCGCAACCACCTACTTCCAACCATTTACCGTTTTCACCCATAATGTCGATTTCGGCAGAAGGCTCAGTAAACGGGAAGAAAGACGGACGGAAACGCACTTGCAGGTCATCGCGTTCGAAGAAGCGACGGATAAAATCAGTGAACACTGCTTTTAAGTCGGCAAAAGTTACGCCCTCTTCTACCCACAAACCTTCGGCTTGATGGAACATAGGCGAGTGAGTGGCATCACTGTCCACACGGTAAACGCGGCCGGGAGCAATAATGCGGATAGGCGGCTCTTTTTTGTCGAGCATATAGCGGATTTGAATAGGCGAAGTGTGTGTGCGCAAAACGTCACCATTTTCAACATAGAAAGTATCTTGCATCGCACGCGCTGGGTGATTTGCAGGAATATTCAAGGCTTGGAAATTATGGAAATCGTCTTCGATTTCAGGGCCGTCCGCCACTTCAAAACCCATACCGTGAAACAGCTCAACCACACGTTGCAAAGTCAAAGTAACTGGATGCAAACCACCATGTTCTTGCGCACGGCCCGGCAAAGTAATATCCAAGGCTTCTGCAGCCAATTGAGCTTGCAGCTTGGCTTCATTCAGGGCATCGCGTTTAGCATTAAAAGCCGTCTGAAACTGATTTTTGCATTCGTTGATGTGTGCGCCTATGGTTTTACGCTCCTCAGGAGACATTTGACCCAAAGTTTTCAAAAGTCCGGTCAATTCGCCGGTTTTACCAAGATAGCGTGCTTTAATTTGTTCTAAGGCATTGAAGTCTTGCGCGGCTTCAATAGCAGCAATACCTTCTGCAACGATACGGTTTACATTTTCCATAGTGGTTTATCGTCTGTTTGTTGATGACAGGCCGTCTGAAACAACAAAGCCGTCTGTTGGATTTAATTGCAAACCCGTTCAGACGGCCTTTTGTCTTACTGCGGCCAATCCGTTTGATAAGATAGGCCTATTTTATCGCAAATTAGTATAAAAAAATAGAGTTTAAAGAAAGAAAATCAACTACATAGGATTTCTTTAAGAAAAGAAAAAAGGAAGCACAAGCTTCCTTTTTAAATAATCTTATCGAATTAAGCAGCCAAAGCGGCTTTAGCTTTTTCAACCAATTGTGCAAATGCAGCTTTGTCGAATACAGCCAAATCAGCCAACACTTTGCGGTCGATTTCGATAGCAGCGCGTTTCAGGCCGTTCATGAATTTGCTGTAAGACAGACCATTTTCACGAGCACCTGCGTTGATACGAACGATCCACAGTTGACGGAATTGACGTTTGCGTTGGCGACGGTCACGGTATGCGTATTGACCGGCTTTCATTACCGCTTGTTTGGCAACACGGTAAACGTTTTTACGACGACCGCGGTAGCCTTTGGCTAACGCGAAGACTTTTTGGTGACGAGCACGAGCGGTAACACCGCGTTTTACGCGTGGCATATTCTAAACTCCTTAAGCGTAGGGCAACATTTTAGCAACAGAAGCCAAATCACGTGAATCCACCATAGCGGTGCCGCGCAATTGACGTTTAGTTTTAGTGGTTTTTTTGGTCAGGATGTGACTTTTGAACGCATGACCGCGTTTTACACCACCGTTACCCAGTACTTTAAAGCGTTTTTTCGCGCTAGACTTGGTTTTCATTTTAGGCATTGGAAAACTCCATTCGTTATTAGATAAGGTATAAGGGGTTTTGAAATAAATTTCAAACACTTGGAACCCAAAATACCACGGTTTTCGCCGCTAATTAAACCTTATTTCGAGCGGCAATCGAAATAATCCTTGCATTATAGCTTTATTTCTTCTTAGGCGCAATCATCATCACCATTTGACGGCCTTCCATTTTAGGGAAGGACTCGATTTGTGCCACTTCAGCCAACTCTTCTCTTACGCGTTCAAGCAGTTGGGCGCCCAATTGTTGGTGGGCCATTTCACGACCGCGGAAACGCAATGTCACTTTGACTTTGTCACCATCGGCAAGGAAGCGGTTGATGTTGCGCATCTTGATTTGATAGTCGCCTTCATCAGTACCCGGACGGAATTTAATTTCCTTGATTTGTACCTGCTTCTGGTTTTTCTTGGCTTCGTCGCGCTTCTTGGCTTGTTGGTATTTGTATTTACCGTAATCCATCAGTTTGCATACGGGCGGCTTGGCAGTCGGGGAAATTTCTACCAAATCGACATCTTGCTCTTCGGCCATAGCCAGAGCTTCACGAACTGAAACGACACCAAGCTGATCTCCTGACTCACTGATTAATCGCACTTCTTTGGCGGTAATTTCACCATTGATTCGTGCTTCGCGTTCTTGAGCGATGATGAATACTCCTATAAAAATTAATGATTGACGAGGGCATCAGTGATTTCTTGCTGCAATTGTGCAACAAAATCATCTACATTCAAAGAACCCAAGTCTTCTGCTTTGCGGCGTACCGCAACTTTGTTTTCTTGTTTCTCTTTATCGCCGACAACGATTTGATAAGGGAAACGGTATTGGCTGTTGTCACGGATTTTGTAACCGATTTTTTCGTTACGCAAATCCAATTCGACACGGAAGCCTGCTGCCTGCAATTTGGCAGCCACTTCGCGACAATAATCTGCTTGGTTCTCGGTGATATTCATAATCACCATTTGAACCGGCGCAAGCCACAATGGGAATGAGCCTGCATGGTTTTCAATCAGAATACCGATGAAGCGCTCCAAAGAGCCCAAAATAGCGCGGTGCAACATTACAGGACGCGCACGATCGTTATTTTCAGTTACATATTCCGCATTCAAACGTTCTGGCAATACGAAGTCCAACTGCAGGGTACCGCACTGCCAAGAGCGACCCAAGGCATCTTTGACATGATACTCAATCTTAGGACCATAGAATGCACCTTCGCCAGGCAACTCTTCCCACTCTACGCCACAAGCGGTCAATGCATCACGCAAGCCTTGTTCGGCCTTATCCCAAACTTCGTCAGAACCTGCACGTTGTTCAGGGCGGAGGGACAGCTTCACAGCAACATCATGGAAGCCGAATTGTTTGTAAATACGAACCAGCAATTCATTAAATGCACGTGCTTCATCAACGATTTGATCTTCGGTACAGAAGATATGCGCATCATCTTGCACAAAACCGCGAACACGCATCAGACCATGCAATGCACCGCTTGGTTCATTGCGGTGGCAAGAACCGAACTCGGCCAAACGCATTGGCAAATCGCGATATGAGCGCAAACCGTTATTAAAAATTTGCACATGACCCGGACAGTTCATCGGTTTAACCGCGTATTCGCGTTTTTCTGAACTGGTCACGAACATATTGTCTTTATAGTTTTCCCAGTGGCCGGATTTTTCCCAGAAGGTTTTATCCATAATCTGAGGCGTTTTCACCTCTCTATAACCGGCAGCATTCAACTCTTTGCGCATATGCTGCTCAATCACTTGCCACAAAGCCCAACCTTTAGGATGCCAGAACACCATACCCGGCGCTTCATCTTGCAGGTGGAACAAATCCAATTGTTTACCCAGCTTACGGTGGTCGCGTTTTTCTGCTTCCTCGATGCGTTGGATATAGGCTTTCAATTCGTCTTTACTTGCCCAAGCCGTACCGTAAATACGTTGCAACATTTCATTATTGCTGTCGCCGCGCCAGTATGCGCCTGCCAGTTTCGTCAGCTTAAAGTTTTTCAAGAAACGGGTATTGGGAACGTGAGGGCCACGGCACATATCGACGTATTCTTGATGATGATACATACCCATTGCTTCCACTTCAGGCATGTCTTCAATCAGACGCAATTTGTACTCTTCGCCGCGATCTTGGAAAATTTTGATGGTTTCTGCACGAGGCGTCATCACTTTAATGACGTCATAGTCTTGTGCAATCAACTCTTTCATGCGCGCTTCGATAGCGGCTACATCATCAGGCGTAAATGGTTTTTCAGTTGCGATATCGTAATAGAACCCGTCTTCAATCACCGGACCGATAACCATTTTTGCATCTGGGTAGAGCTGCTTGACCGCATGACCGACCAAGTGTGCGCAGGAGTGGCGGATAATTTCCACGCCTTCTTTGTCTTTAGGCGTAATGATTTGAACATGAGCATCTTCGGCAATCGGATCACACGCATCGACCAATTTGCCGTTTACCTTACCTGCCACTGTCGCCTTTGCCAGACCAGCTCCGATAGATGCGGCAATTTGCGCTACAGTAACGGGCGATTCGTACTGGCGGACCGAACCGTCCGGCAAGGTAATGTTCAACATTAAAAGGCTCCAAAACATTAAAAAATAACGGCATAAATGCCGTTTGGGAAATTTGGTAGGCACGATTGGATTCGAACCAACGACCCCCACCATGTCAAGGTGGTGCTCTAACCAACTGAGCTACGTGCCTTCAAATAATTTTTGCATTGTAACGATTCATTCCGTCTTTTGCAAGAGGCATGTATGTTTCTTCATTGCCGCAACCTGCAGAATTTAGGGAGTCTTATAAAAAAACCGTAAAAAATCATTTATAATGCAGCTCCTTAAAAATATATTTTTACACACAGCCGCCCGACTTACATTAAATCTTATGCTCAAATTTACCTTACACAAAAAAGACGGCCATGCCCGACGCGGCACTTTGGAACTGAACCACGGCAAAATCGAAACGCCGGTATTTATGCCGGTCGGCACTTATGGTTCGGTTAAAGCGATGAACCCGCAAAATCTGCATGACATCAAAGCGCAAATCATATTAGGCAACACTTACCATCTGTGGCTACGCCCGGGCTTGGAAGTCATCGAACAATTCGGCGGTCTGCACGAATTTATCGGTTGGGATAAGCCGATTTTGACCGACTCAGGCGGTTTCCAAGTATTCTCATTGTCTGACATGCGTAAGCTGACTGAAGAAGGCTGTACATTCCAAAGTCCGATCAACGGCGACAAACTGTTCCTCTCGCCCGAAGTGTCGATGAAAATCCAAACCGTATTGAATTCCGACATCGTGATGCAGTTGGACGAATGCACCCCTGGCGAAGCAACGCACAGCCAAGCGCAAAAATCGCTACAAATGAGCCTGCGCTGGGCGGAACGAAGCAAAAAGGCTTTTGAAGACCTCAAAAACCCGAATGCGCTGTTTGGCATTGTACAAGGCGCGATGTATGAAGATTTGCGCGAAGAGTCACTGAAAGGCTTGGAAGATCTCGACTTCCCCGGCTTGGCCATCGGCGGATTGTCCGTTGGCGAACCCAAGCCCGAAATGTACCGCATGTTGCGCGCTGTCGGCCCTATCCTGCCGGAACACAAACCACATTACTTGATGGGCGTCGGCACGCCTGAAGACTTGGTGTACGGCGTGGCACACGGTGTGGACATGTTCGACTGCGTCATGCCCACCCGCAATGCGCGTAACGGCTGGCTGTTCACCCGTTTCGGAGATTTGAAAATCAAAAACGCCAAACACAAGCTCGACAAGCGTCCGATTGACGAAAGCTGCACCTGCTACGCCTGTCAGAATTTCAGTCGCTCCTACCTGCACCATCTGCACCGTGTCGGCGAAATTTTGGGCGCACAGCTCAACACCATCCACAATCTGCACTTCTACCAAGTCATCATGGCAGAAATGCGCGAAGCCATCGAACAAGGGAAATTTGCCGATTGGCAGGCTCAATTCCATGAAAACCGCGCACGAGGCGTGGATTGAGATTTAACCATGCTTATCAAGGTCGTCTGAAAACATTTATCTTGATTGTCCCTCGGTTTTTCAGACGGCCTTTTGCACAAAGAGACATCTAATATTATCAATACACATCAAAGAAACAGACCATGCCCCGCTTCCTGCCAGAACCCTCCCTTCCCTACACCGACCAAAACCGTACCGCCGTCTTACTGCTTAACCTCGGCACACCGGATGCTCCGACCGCGCAAGCCGTCAAACCTTACCTGCGCGACTTTTTATCCGACCAACGCGTAGTGGAACTGCCGAAGCTGTTGTGGCAACCGATCTTGCGTGGTCTGATACTGACGCTGCGTCCTAAGAAAAGTGCGCACGCCTATGAAAAAATCTGGTTTAAAGAAGGTTCCCCCTTAGAAGTTTATACGGAACGTCAGGCAGCCGCGCTTGCCGAACAAATGCCCGGCCTGATTGTCCGTCATGCCATGACCTACGGTAACCCTTCGGTGGCGGATGTATTGTCGGAACTGAAATCACAGGGTGTGGGCAGGCTGCTGATTATCCCGCTGTATCCGCAATATGCCGCATCAAGCAGTGGAGCCGCCGTGGACAAGGTATGCGAACAATTACTGCTGCAACGGAACCAAATGAGCATACGGACCGTTTCGCGCTTCTATGACGACACGGGCTATATCGATGCAATGAAAAACCATATCCTCCGATATTGGGCAGAATACGGCCGCAGCAAGAAACTGATGCTGAGCTTTCACGGCATTCCGCAAAAACACTTCAACCTCGGCGATCCCTATCCAGATGAATGCCGCCATACCGCCAAACTGCTTGCAGAAGCACTAAATCTGACCGAAGACGAATATGTCGTGTCTTTCCAAAGCCAATTCGGCAGGGCAAAATGGATTACACCCAGCACTCAGGATTTGTTTAACAAACTGCCCAAACAAGGCGTAACCGAACTGGATGTATTTTGTCCGGGTTTTTTGGCCGACTGTTTGGAAACTATGGAAGAAATTGCCCTGATGGGGCGTGAACAGTTTTACGAAGCAGGCGGTAAAAACTACCGCTATATCCCCTGCCTCAACGACAATCCCGACTGGATCGGCGCGCTCGCCGGGCTTGCAAAAGAGAACCTTGGTGGCTGGTATTGAAACAATCGTTTGACCCACATCCAAATGCCGTCTGAAAATAATCTTTCAGACGGCATTTCATCTCACTTTCAGGTATGATGGCTTTGGACGCAACCATCAAAAGGATAACCCGATGAACATAATCCGACTGCTGCCCGCCCTGGTTTTGGGCTTACTCTATACCACCGTTTCTGCCGCCGATTCCCCCCAGGCGGCAAATGGGCAAAAAACCTACGAATCCAATTGTGCCGCCTGCCACGGAAAAAAAGGAGAAGGACGGGGGGCCATGTTTCCTCCGCTTTACCGTTCCGATTTTATTATGAAAAAACCGCAAGTCCTGCTGCACAGCATGGTTAAAGGCATCAACGGCACCATTAAGGTCAACGGCAAAACCTACAACGGCTTTATGCCGGCAACCGCCATCAGCGATACCGATATTGCCGCCGTCGCCACCTACATCATGAACACCTTCGACAACGGCGGCGGCACGATTACCGAAAAAGACGTCAAACAGGCAAAAAACAAAAAACCTTAACCTTAGCAAGATGCCGTCTGAAATCCCCCCAATCCGACTTCAGACGGCATTTAAACCAAAATATCCCGATACGGCACTTTCAAACCGACAGAACCGATATTGCCGTTCCGCCGTCAGGATGGCGGCGTGTCCAAAAGCAATACAGACACATACCAACCCCATCCCAAACTGGGAAACCGCATACGCCGACCACCCGCACAAAATCTCACCCGATAAAAACCGACCTGCAAAATTTGCCGTAACAAAATCAGGCTTACAAGACCACCAACCGTCATTATGCCGACAGGAGGCAGCATACTCTAACCCCGGCGCGAAAATAACGGTATCCTTCCCGGTAAAGGCAGCCTGCATATCCCGTCCAAATGACCAACCACCCTTAAAACCCATAGAATCAGGGTTCAAAAAACTCAATATCCCACGACCCTTTCCGACAATTCCGCCCTCTTCCTACATCATTACAGCCAGGCTGCTTAAGCCCTCATTATTCCATCCGAACCTCACACCGGCCATTCTCCTATATAATATCGGGATGTGTACCTTCATTTCGGAATAACCATGGCTTTTGCCTCACTGTTTACGCTTTTGGATGATATCGCCGCCGTACTGGACGATGTCGCGCTTATGACCAAAACTGCCGCAAAAAAAACCGTCGGCGTGGTCGGCGACGATTTGGCACTCAATGCCAATCAGGTTGCAGGCGTATCCTCGGAGCGCGAGCTTCCAATCATATGGGCTGTGGCAAAAGGCTCACTGTTCAACAAACTGATCCTCATTCCTGCCGCGCTGCTGCTTTCCACCTTCCTACCACAGGCAATCACCCCGCTCCTGACCATCGGAGGTATTTATCTGTGTTTTGAAGGCGTTGAAAAACTGCTGCACAAATTCCTCCACCGTAACGTACATCTTGAAGCAGAAACAGCCGCAGGCGGGGACGAACAGGAAAAAATCAAAGGCGCTATCCGTACCGACTTCATCCTCTCTGCAGAAATCATCATTATCGCACTGGGTACGGTCGGACAATACGGGCTGCTGACGCGCTCGCTGGTTATGGCGGCAATCGGCATCGGCATGACGGTTTTCGTATACGGCCTAGTCGCCGTTATTGTCAAACTTGACGACTTAGGCATACTGCTGATGAAGCGGCCGCAAAACCTTCTGCGCCAGACAGGACGTACACTTATTTCCTTTATGCCTTGGTTTATGCGCGGATTGGCCATCGCCGGCACGATAGCCATGTTCCTTGTTGGCGGCGGACTGGTTTCCCACAATCTGGGTTTCCTACATGACTTCCTCCACACACACCATTGGGACAGCGGATGGATATCCCACCTGTCCGACCTTTTGATCGGACTGGCAGCAGGTTCCCTTGCCTGTGCCGCCGTACTGCCTCTGATAAACTGTTTCCGCAGACACTGACCTCCTTTCCGATGCACCATGCCGTCTGAAAAACGCTCGGACGGCACCACTCCAAACAGACAGACACCCATGTTTCCCAAACTAGACAAATACTGGCAACACCCCTCCCTCTACTGGCCCCTGCTCATCCTCTTTGCCGCCGCCACCCCCTTTACCTTCGCACCCTATTACCACTTTTGGCTAATGCCCTTGATTTTCGGCTCATTTGTCCGACTCATCGAACTGCGTCCGCGCTTTGCCGTTTCATCTGCCTACCTATTTGCCCTGACTGCATATTCAACACAATTCTACTGGATACACACCGCCCTCCACGACATTTCCGGACTCCCCAACCTCTATGCCGTACCGCTGACCTTCCTGCTCCCCGCCTACCTTGCCCTCTATCCGGCACTCTGTTTATGGTTATGGAAAAAATTTACCCTGCCGCGAAGCATAAAAACCGGCTTGGCATTGCCGGTTTTGTGGACACTGACCGAGTTTGCCCGCGAGCGCCTTCTGACCGGATTCGGCTGGGGTGCACTGGGCTATTCGCAAATCGTTTCAGACAGCCCGCTCGCTGGTTTTGCCCCTTTAGGCGGCATCCATATGGTTACACTGGCAACCGCCTTCCTCGGCACATGGTTGGTTTTGGCAAGCGACGGCAGCATTCCCCCCCGGAAACGCCTGTTTCCGATTATCCTGATTGCCATTCTGATTACCGTCGGTTATACCGCGCAGCAAACCGACTTTACCCGTCCGGACGGCAGCACCCGAACCGTCGCCCTCCTGCAAGGCAATGTCGTACAAACCCTCAAATGGCGTGAAGACCAAGTTATCCCGACCATACAAAAATATTACGAACAAGTCGGCAAAACCACTGCCGACATCGTCATCATGCCCGAAACCGCCATTCCCGTCATGCGTCAGAACCTGCCGGAAAACATACTGGCACAATTTGCCGAACAGGCACAAAACAACGGCAGCGCACTCGCCGTAGGCATCAGCCAATACACTTCAGACGGCAGCGGCTACGAAAATGCCGTCATCAACCTGACCGGCTATCAAGAAAACAATCCGAACGGCATACCCTATTATGCCAAAAACCACCTTGTCCCCTTTGGAGAATACAAACCTCTGCCCTTTCTGACCACGCCACTCTACAAAATGATGGACATGCCCCTTTCCGACTTCCACAAAGGCGGTGACAACCAACCCACCCTTCAAATGAAAGACCAAAAAGTCGCCTTCAACATCTGCTACGAAGACGGTTTCGGCGACGAACTGATTACTACTGCAAAAGATTCCACCCTGCTTGCCAACATCAGCAACATGGCATGGTATGGAAAATCCAACGCCATGTACCAGCAACTACAGCAGTCCCAGGCACGCGCCATGGAACTCGGCCGTTATATGGTTCGCGCAACCAACACCGGAGCGACCGCCATCATCTCACCCAAAGGCAATATCATTGCCCAAGCACAACCCGATACCGAAACCATATTGGAAGGACACATCAAAGGCTATACCGGTGAAACGCCCTATATGAAAGCCGGCAGCTCATGGCCGTTGATAGGAATATTGACCCTTATCACACTGATACTTTTCATATTCCGCAACAAAAAATCCTAATGCCGGAACTGTCCGCCAAAGCGGACAGTTTTTTCCATGATACTGTTTACATACAGAAACGAATGTAATATAATATCCAAATCAACCTAAAATATCAGGATTTAAAAAATCAATCAAAATCAGATATAAAATTTCCCTATTTATCAACCCCTACCGCATATCTTTTATCAAACGTACAAAACACAATCCAAGCAGTGATATACTGTATCCAAACACCCAACCGCAAACCCGCGGTTCCAGCCGAAAGGAAATGCCTCAAATGAATAACGCTTTTGCATTACCTGCCATTCAAAGCGGCAACGGCAGCCTCGAACAATATATCCACACCGTCAACAGCATCCCCATGCTGACCTTGGACGAAGAAACGCACCTTGCAGAACGCCAACGCAAAGGCGACCTCAATGCCGCCAAACAACTTATCCTTTCCCACCTTCGTGTGGTCGTTTCCATCGCACGCGGCTATGACGGCTACGGACTGAATCAGGCCGACCTGATTCAGGAAGGAAATATCGGTCTGATGAAGGCGGTCAAACGCTACGAACCAGGTCGAGGTGCACGCCTGTTTTCATTTGCCGTGCATTGGATTAAAGCGGAAATTCACGAATTCATCCTGAGGAACTGGCGCCTTGTCCGCGTTGCCACCACTAAACCGCAACGCAAGCTGTTTTTCAACCTGCGCAGCATGCGTAAAAACCTTAATGCCCTGTCTCCTAAAGAAGCACAGGAAATCGCCGACGATTTGGGTGTCAAACTTTCCGAAGTACTGGAAATGGAACAGCGCATGACCGGACACGACATCGCCATCATGGCGGACAACAGCGATGACGAAGACAGCTTCGCCCCCATCGACTGGCTTGCCGACCACGATTCCGAACCGAGCCGCCAACTGTCGAAACAGGCACATTACGCGCTGCAAACAGAAGGCCTGCAAAATGCTTTGGCGCAACTGGATGACAGGAGCCGCCGTATTGTGGAAAGCCGCTGGCTTCAAGATGACGGCGGTCTGACGCTGCACCAGCTTGCTGCAGAATACGGCGTCTCTGCCGAGCGCATCCGCCAGATTGAAGCGAAAGCTATGCAGAAACTGCGTGGTTTTCTTGCCGAAGAAGCCGAAGCGGTTTGAAATAGGCATAATTAAACACCCGACAAGCCGGCTTGTCGGGTGTTTTTTATAATAGAAACCCCAATGAGGCTTGTGTGTCGTGCTGTACACGATTTTATACGTCCACGCCGTTGCAATTGCCGAAATTAAAAAACCAACATGAATCAGACACTGCCATATAAGCTGTTTCTCAGAAAGATTGGGCGAATTGATAAATTGCCTGTACCACAATCAAGTCTATATAAATCGGCACTTGCAGCCAACGGCTTGTCAAAATTATTTTGGTAAAGACACCCGTAGCCTGTTCCAATTTTGGAAGTTTTGTCTGATACACATCCCTTTCTTGCAGCGACAAAAGCTCATGGTGCCCATATAGCGCGCCAAATCTTTAATTTTTCACATCCTGAAGCACTTAGTCCCATACAGATGTGATATATTGATTATATTTTAACGGACTTCGGAGGAGAAAATGAGCAAAACCATCCATATCCACAGTATGACCGGATTTGCCAATACGGCAGAAGAATGCGGCAGCAAACGCATCAATCTCGACCTGCGTGCGGTCAACCACCGTTTTCTAGATATTCAAATCAGGATGCCGGATGATTTACGCCATTTGGAAAGCGGTATCCGAGAGAAAATTTCATCCCATATCGCGCGCGGCAAAGTCGAATGCAAAATCCAAATTCAAGATACGGAAAACAAAAACCAATCTTTGGAACTGAATCACGACTTGGTCGGACAACTTGCAGAAATCAACCAAACCCTCCGTAAACATCATGACCTGGCAAAATTGGGGGTTGCCGATATTTTACGTTTTCCCGGTGTATTGGCAAGCCAAAGGGAAAATACGGAAGAATTGGCAAAAAGCATTACCGAACTGACCGAAAAAGCGTTAAAAGACTTCACTGCCGCACGCAAGCGGGAAGGTAAGAAACTAGGCGAGCACCTGTTACAACGCCTTGAAAGCATGGAAGAAATCATAGATGCATTAAGCGAACTCTTTCCTACCCTGTTGGAAACACATAAAGAAAAAATCCGCTCGCGCCTCGTCGAAGCAGTCGGCGACATCAATAATGACAGGCTGCAACAGGAATTTGCCCTCTTTATTCAAAAATCCGACATCGACGAAGAATTCAGCCGCCTGCGCACGCATATCGACGAAGTACGCCGCATCGTTACCGAACACAAAGGCAGCAGCGGAAAACGCTTGGATTTCCTGATGCAGGAATTAAACCGTGAGGCCAACACCTTGGGCAGCAAATCTATTGCTGCTGAATGCACCCGGGCCTCTGTCGAACTGAAAGTCTTAATCGAGCAGATGCGGGAACAAGTGCAAAATATCGAATAATCGGTTTCCCCGATAACCAAATGCCGTCTGAAAGCCCTTTCAGACGGCATTTTTTCAGTTTGAAACCTTTGCGGTATAAAGGCTTAAGGCTTTCCTTTAACCTCCACCAATCTTGTTCCTGCAAGAAAATCATACAGAAACTGCCGATCGGGATTCAGCAGTGCGAACCCCCACGGTAAAATCAGCCAAATCAATGCCGCACCGAATGCATCCTTGGGTGAAATACCGAGCAGGTGGCGTAATCCGGCATAGGCTAGCATAGGGATGAATACGATAAATATGCATGCCCAAATAAAACGCAGGCGGAGCAAGTGTAGAGACGGCTGCATACCGTTAACATCGCACAAGCCTATCCTCCATGTCCTCATCGCCAAGGTCTGTCCCTGCCCGTGCCAGTTGGCACGGAAATAAAGCCACCATGATCCCATTATCAGGATACTCGTTACCAATGCAGAAACCGCGATAGAAACGGGATTCAGAAAAATGGCAGCAATACCGGCAAGCAATGCTGCCAAACAGGTTGCCGCACCGACCAGCAGCATCTCATACAGCATGGCGGCAAAGCGGCGTTTGAGCGGGGCGGGTTTCAGTATCATCATCTTTTCAGTCGGAATATGCCGTCTGAAACACCGGCGGGTTTCAGACGGCATTCATGCAGATATGCCTCGGGCGGTTAACGGTGCGGACGTTTCTGACCGCGCGACTGTTTTGCCGCCATTTGGTTGATTTCCTGACGGGACGGACGTTTTTTGAACATGGCATGTGCCTCGTCAACCGAACATTTTTGCGACAGGCAGATTAAAGTAACGGCATCCTTCTGGTATTGTCCGCCGCTATGATACATACGGCGCAGGTTGGCCTCATTGACTTTGCCTTTTTCCGGATCAATGTCGAATTTTTTCAGACGTTCGATAAACAGACGCTGCTGACGGCGGCTAGTCCAAACAAAACCGCCCGCGGCGGCAGCGACGATGATGGCGGCAAGCAGGATGGCAAGCGGCCAGGAATCGACAATCAATACGATAATGAGGCTTAAAACGGCGGTAGTCAGTAAAATCAGGCCGCCCAAGCGCAGTTTGGTCTTATTGTCCATAGGGTTGATGTTCCTTTATTGAGGTGGTCGTGCCGTCTGAAATGTTTTCGGACGGATTGGTGAATACTTTTCAGGATTAACGGTATTTTACAGTATTTTCAGATTTTAGGGATTGCCGCTTTATTCTGCCAGTGAAATGACAAGTTGTCTGAACGCCGCCCATGAATCGCCCTCTTCCGCACCTTTGATAATCCTGTCGATTTTGGCACAGGTTTTAAGCGCATCAAGCAGGCGGGAGATAGAAATCCGTCTGACCGCAATCGGAGCGAGCGTCTGCTTTTCACCCCAAAGTCTGAGACTGTTGCGTACGGATTGGACACTCTGCCCCTGTTTTAAGGAAGCAGCCAGACGGATCAGCGTCCTGATGTCTTCAGCTACCGTCCACAGCAACAGTACCGGTTCTTCGCCTTCCTCCTGCAATCCGTCCAACAACCTGCATACGCGCGGCACATCACCCTTCATCCATGCGCCGGCAAGCTGAAAAACGTCAAAGCGGGCAACATTGGCAACGGCGGTTTGCGCCTCATGGATATTGACGGTATGCCCTTTCGGATACAGCAGCCCGAGCTTGTCAATTTCCTGACGTGCCGCCAGCAAGTTGCCTTCCACCCGTTCCGCAAACAGTGCCAATGCGTCGGCTTCGATAAACAGACCAATTTTTCCCAATCGACTGCGTATCCATTGCGGTAAAGCCGCCGCGCCGACCGGCTTGGCTTCCCACACCTCCCCCTTGGCTGCCAATGCGGCAAACCATTTGGATTGAAGCTGGTTTTTTTCCAGTTTCGGCAGTAAAACCACCGTTACCGTATCTTCCGGCAGGCGGGAGGCAAAAGTTTGCAGTGCCTCGCCACCGGTTTTGCCGGGCTTGCCGTTAGGGATATGCAGTTCCAACAGTTTCAAGTCGGCAAACAGACCTGCTCCGCCTGCCGAATGCAGCAGTTCGTTCCAATCGAAGGCATTGTCTGCCGTATAAACTTCCCGATTGAGGTAACCTTGTTTCTTTGCCGCCGCCCTCAATGCATCCAATGCCTCGATACGCAGCAGCTCTTCCTCGCCATGAATGACGTACAGCGGTTTTAAAGGTGCGTCCTCATCGATATGCCCGGTATATGCCGCCACTTTATTCTGCCTTTAGGAAGGTCAGGCGGCGGACAATTTGTTCGGCGGCATCCTGCCGCATTTCTGCCCACAGGGTTTCTTCTTCTTCCTGTTTGCCCAAAATCTCATTGTCCGAATAATCCAAAATACGGCGGACGAAAACAGTCATCGGTCTACCCACAGGTTCGCCGTGTTTCAGCACCTGTGCTTCAACCGTCAGCACCAAGAGATATTCGTTAATCGCCGCCGCACGGGTGATGGTATAGGTCTCCTTGCGCTGGGAAATATTGTTGATACGCAGGGTCATCGGTGCGCCGCCGGTATCCGTAACACGGACCGAGACCTGATGAAGCGCGGTTTCCAAAGGAAACTGCAATGCCTGACCGCCTTCAATGTGCCAGTTTTTATAGGCAGGCGTATGCAAAGCGCCGCTCCGGCCTTTCAAATGGAAACCGCATGCGCCCAACATCAGCACCGCGGCGGTAAGCAATATTTTGTTCATATTTTGCCTTTCTCAAAAGCACAAAGTCGGTAGATTATATCAGCGGTATTTTCAGACGGCATTCCTATCCAGCCAAATCAGGCTCGCCATGCGACCCGTCATCCCGTCACGGCGGTAGGAGAAGAAAGTGTCGCGTTCCAAGACGGTACAATGCGTGCCGCCGTAAATCATGTTCACCCCTTCGCGGCGCAGAACCAAACGCGCCAACGCGTAGATGTCGGCAAGATACTTACCGCCGCCGATGTCTTCGAATGCATCCGCGGCTTCGGGCATGGGCGCGCAAAATGCGTCGAACACGTCTTGTCCGACTTCAAACGCATCCGCACTGATGGCGGGACCGAGATACGCCATAATTTCGACGGGCGGAACCTTCATCGCGGCTATGGTGTTTTGCAATACGCCGCCCGCCAAACCGCGCCAGCCGGCGTGTGCGGCAGCAACGACCGTACCGGCTTTGTCGCAGAACAAGACAGGCAGGCAGTCGGCAGTCATCGCGGCACAGGCGGCTTTGCCCGTGTTGTCCACCGAAGCGTCTGCATCGGGTGTGTTGCCTAACGCTTCGACAGCATTGACGACAATGGTGCTGTGAATTTGATTGAGGTAGGCGACGGGCAGCCCGACCTGTTCCTGCACAATTTCACGATTACGTTGTACGGCATCGGGATTATCGCCCACGTGCGAACCGAGGTTCAAACTCTGATACACACCTTGGCTCACGCCGCCGTTGCGCGTGGTAATCAAGGTTTTGACATTGGCGGGCGCAGGCCAGTCGGCAATCAGGAAATCTTTGTCCTGCGGGACGAGGTTTAGGGTTTCTGTGATGGTTTTCATTGGATATTGGAATAGGTGTGTGGCGGAAAGGGTTGATTAACTGCCTTCGGGGCAAATGGATGCTTGTTTTTTCGTCATTCCCGCACAGGCGGGAATTCGGAGATTCGGGATTGTTTCCAAACGTTCAGGTTCGGATTCTTGCCGGTGCAGGAATGATGCCCTTATATACTTTCTCCGAGCTTTATATGTTTCAACAGGGGATGGCACATCAAGCACCGCACTGCGTGTTGCCCGAACGAGACTACCCTCCGATTAGATTCTATCGCCATAAACAGACGGGTTTCAACCGGATGCAGTCCGTTTCCGACACCTCTCGGGCGATGCCGTCTGAAAACTAATCTCCACTTTCAGACGGCATTGTTTAGGCACGGTTATTTTGCAAATTAAGGTTAAGGCGTGTATGCTTGCCTTCCCTTAAAAACAAACACGCAACGCATTATTATGAATATCCTCAGTAAAATCAGCAGCTTTATCGGAAAAACATTTTCCCTCTGGGCCGCGCTCTTTGCTGCCGCCGCTTTTTTCGCGCCCGACACCTTCAAATGGGCGGGGCCTTATATTCCTTGGCTGTTGGGCATTATTATGTTCGGTATGGGTTTGACGCTCAAACCTTCCGACTTCGATATTTTGTTCAAACATCCCAAAGCCGTCATCATCGGCGTAATCGCACAATTCGCCATTATGCCGGCAACCGCCTGGCTGCTGTCCAAACTGTTGGACCTGCCTGCCGAAATCGCGGTCGGCGTGATTTTGGTCGGCTGCTGCCCGGGCGGTACGGCTTCCAATGTGATGACCTATCTGGCGCGTGGCAATGTGGCTTTATCGGTTGCCGTTACGTCTGTTTCCACCCTGATTTCCCCATTGCTGACTCCCGCCATCTTCCTGATGCTTGCCGGCGAAATGTTGGAAATCCAAGCGGCCGGTATGTTGATGTCCATCGTCAAAATGGTTTTACTCCCCATTGTTTTGGGTTTGATTGTCCATAAGGTTTTGGGCAGTAAAACCGAAAAGCTGACCGATGCGCTGCCGCTGGTTTCCGTTGCCGCCATCGTGCTGATTATCGGCGCGGTAGTCGGGGCAAGCAAAGGCAAGATTATGGAAAGCGGCCTGCTGATTTTTGCGATTGTCGTACTCCACAACGGCATCGGCTACCTGCTCGGTTTCTTTGCCGCCAAATGGACCGGCCTGCCTTATGATGCACAAAAAACGCTGGCCATCGAAGTCGGTATGCAAAACTCAGGCTTAGGCGCCGCCCTTGCCGCCGCACACTTTGCCGCCGCGCCGGTTGTTGCCGTTCCCAGCGCATTGTTCAGCGTGTGGCACAATATCTCCGGCTCGCTGCTGGCAACTTATTGGGCGGCCAAAGCCAGTAAACATAAAAAACCCTAAACGCCTTTCATCATAATGCCGTCTGAACGGGGCAAACGAAACCGGCGGTTTCTGCCCGGCCCCTTCAGACGGCCTTTGTTTGAAATCGGCGGAGACGATTGCCCGGCTGCTCCGATTCGGCTGCCTGCGTTCGCCCCGCCTTTCAAGCCGCCTCACTCCCTTACATAAACCACTTCGACATCGTAGTCGTCTTCGTTCCAATCATCGTCGTCATCCGCGCCGAGTTTGTCCTGCCATTCTTCTTCATTGTCCAAGGAGGAATCCAAACCGGCTTCGAGGCGCAATACGGACAGCAGGTGATACATATCATCGGGAATCGGGGCTTCGAAGGAAACGGTTTCGCCGGTTTTCGGATGGACGAAACTCAAGCGGTAGGCGTGCAATGCCTGACGCGCGCCCAGACTTTTAACTGCTTCTTTCACCGGTTCGCTGCACGGATGGCGCAGGTTGCCGTAAACCGGGTCGGCGGCAAGCGGATGGTTGGCCTCGCGCATATGGACGCGGATTTGGTGCGTCCTGCCTGTCTCGAGCGAACATTCGATATAGCTGTGGGCAAGATAGCGTTCCAACACTTTGACGTGTGTAACGGCTGGTTTGCCGCCGAATTTAACGACTGCCATTTTCAGGCGGTTGTGCGGATCGCGTCCGATTTGGGTTTCGATTTTACCGTCAAAGGGAACGATACCGTTGGCGACGGCGCGGTAAATGCGTTTGACCGTGCGCTCTTGAAGCTGTTGCACGAGGGAATTTTGCGCCGGCAAGGTTTTGGCGACCACCATCAGGCCGCTGGTTTCTTTGTCCAAACGGTGTACGATGCCCGCGCGCGGTACTTGGCTCAATTCGGGACAGTGCGCCAACAGGCCGTTGAGCAGGGTACCGCTCCAGTTTCCTGCGGCCGGGTGGACGACCAGTCCGGCCGATTTGTTGACGACGATGACGGTATCGTCTTCGTAGACGATGTCCAAAGCCATAGGCTCTGGAACAAACGCCAGATTTTCCTCACTCGGACGGACGGTTACACGGATTTGCTCACCGCCTATCATTTTGTCTTTGGGTTGCGAAGGTTTATCGTTTACAATAACCGCGCCTTCTCTAATCCATGATGTCAACCGGCTGCGCGAATAGTCTGGCAGAAGTTTTGCCAATACCGCATCCAACCGCCCGCCGGCAAGCTCGAGCGGAACAGTCAGACAAATACAGTTTTCGGTTTCCGGGGCTGACACAAAGTCTGAATCATCGCTATAATCGGATTCATTATCAAAGGAAGTATTCTGCATGAAAAAAATTCTTTTAACGGTTTCATTAGGTTTGGCACTGAGTGCCTGTGCCACCAAAGGTACGGTAGATAAAGATGCCCAGATTACCCAAGACTGGAGTGTGGAAAAACTCTATGCCGAAGCCCAGGACGAGCTGAACAGCAGCAATTATACGCGAGCTGTCAAATTATACGAAATCTTGGAATCGCGCTTCCCTACCAGCCGCCATGCCCAGCAATCCCAACTGGATACGGCATACGCCTACTATAAAGATGATGAGAAGGATAAGGCGCTGGCCGCCATTGACCGCTTCCGCCGCCTTCACCCTCAACACCCGAATATGGACTACGCGCTATACCTGCGCGGTTTAGTACTGTTCAACGAAGATCAGTCTTTCTTGAACAAGCTTGCCTCGCAAGACTGGTCCGACCGCGACCCGAAAGCCAACCGCGAAGCATATCAGGCCTTTGCGGAACTCGTCCAACGCTTCCCGAACAGCAAATACGCCGCCGATGCGACCGCACGCATGATCAAACTGGTCGATGCTTTGGGCGGCAATGAAATGTCGGTAGCGCGTTATTACATGAAACGCGGCGCATATATCGCCGCCGCCAACCGCGCCCAAAAAATTATCGGCAGCTATCAAAATACACGCTATGTCGAAGAATCACTGGCCATATTGGAACTTGCCTACAAGAAGTTGGACAAGCCCCAGCTTGCCGCCGATACACACCGCGTTTTGGAAGCCAACTTTCCGAAAAGCCCGTTCTTAAAGCAGCCGTGGCGGTCTGACGATATGCCCTGGTGGCGTTACTGGCACTGATTCCGCACCGATGTCCGGATGCCGTTTGAAACCCTTTCAGACGGCATTTTCCGTTTCAGCCCAAACCGTCATTCACTCAAACGGCTTTCTCTGCCAATAAAACCGATAATTTTTGAGACGACCTGCCTTCACACCATCTTGACTCAAACCAAATACCAGCGCACCCGACAAATCCGTCCGCAACAACTTGATGCCGTGTGCGCGGACACGGTTCTGCACCGCCTCGGTCGGATGTTTGTAGGCATTGCCATAACCACTGGATGAAACAGCATATTCGGGTGCAACCGTATTCAGGAACACGCCTGAAGATGATGAATTACTGCCGTGATGCCCCAACACCAACACCTGGCTGTACAGGTTGCCGCCATACTTGCCGACCAAGCTTTCCTCGCCCTTCGTATCCAAATCGCCGGTTACCAGCAAAGCCGCACCGCCGGCCGTTACGCGGAGTACGCAGCTTTTCCCGTTGTCGTCCGACTCATTGCGTTCAGGCGGCACCAAAAACTCAAAATCCACGCCGTCCCACTGCCAATACTGCTCCGTACAGGCCCGCGCGCCCTCATAAAATTCCGGCTGTCCGGCATACATTCCGCCATCGGGAATATTCCTCACCGCCTGCAAACCGCCGTCATGATCGCTGTCATGATGGGAAATCACCAACCTGTCCAAGTACCGTACGCCCGACGCATTCAGGCTCGGCACAATCCCCGTCTGCGCCGCCGATGCAGTTCCGGTATCAAACAAAAGATGATGATTTGCCGTCCGTACCAGCACCGACAAACCCTGACCCGCATCCCAAACGATGACTTCCGCACTGTTTCCACGTACCGCCTCAGGACGGTAAAACACAAATCCGGCCAGAACCGCCGCCGACCACGGACGCAAACCCAAACCGCGCGGCAAAAGGACAAACAAGGCGGCGCATAATGCCAAAACCAACAGCGGAAAAGGTGCGGCAGCAACGGCAAACTCCGGCGACACGCCGGCAAGCCATACCAAAAACCGCAAAGTATATTCTGCCAAGAATGCTGCCGCCTGCTGAAGCGGCGCAAACGGCACGACCGAACCCAGCAATGCCAGCGGCGTCAGAACCCAAGAAAACCACGGTATCGCCACCGCATTGACCAAAGGGCTGATTAAAGGCAGAGAGGCAAACAGATAGCCGAGCAGAACCACAGAACATACCGATGCCGCCCATTGTCCGCGCACGGCGGTTTTCCGCCTATCCTCACCCAGCCGCCCCGAACACGCCCATATCAAAGCCGCAACCAAACCGAAAGACAGCCAGGTACCGACACCTAAAACCGCCAAAGGATCAAACAACAAAACGGCACCCAAAGCCTGCCACCATGCCGCCCAAACCGAACGCCTGCCATTACGCCACGCCCACGAGAATGCCGCCAACATCAAAACGCTGCGCTGCGTCGGTACGGAAAAACCCGCAAGCAGCGCGTAACACAGCGCACCGGCACAACCGCCTGCCAAAATCCACACGCGTGGCCGGGAAGGAAGGCGCGGCAGACAAACAAACAACCGCCTGACCAGCCACGCAAACAGTACCGCCACCATCGTAACGTGCAAACCCGAGATACTGACCAGATGAGTCAGCCCCAACGGTCGGAACGCCTGCCACAATTCGGGGCGCAATGCCGACTGTTCGCCCACACTCAACGCGCGCATCAGCCCGATGCCGTCTGAAAGCCCGCCATCCGCATCCGCCTGCTGCCAATTGCGGCTGATGCGGCTGCGCCAAACCGCAATCCCCCAACCGCTTCCGTCATGCAGCAAAACCCTGTCCGCACCGACCGTTCCCACGCCGCCTATCCCGTTGGATAATGCCCACGCCTCACGGTTCAGCCCCCTAAGGTTCAATTCCCCTACGACAGGGCGCACGCGCGCCGTTATCCGCCACTTGCTCCCGACCTTCCACTCACGTTGCTTATAATCAGACAGCAACAAGTCAAACCGCCGTCCCTCGCTGTCTACGGCTTTTGCCGCAAAACGGACGCTCCACCCGTCCGAACTCGGCATATCTGCCACTTCCACCGTCAGCGGCACACCCGAAACCGCCTCCGCCCGCCATTGGGAAGACAATGCCGCCTCCGTCCTGAACACACCGTAGGCAGCACCCGCCAAAACACACAACATCAAACCGGCAAATCCAAACCGCCTTGCAGACACAGCAAAAACCGCAAAAGCCGCCAACCAAAACAGCCAATGCGGTACAACCGGCAGTGCGAACGAAACTGCCACGCCGACGACCCAACACGGCAAAAACCAACGACGGAACACGTCTCCCCACCCCCGATATTTCAAAAATAAACGGATAATAAAGCAAATCCGAAAAGCCGTCATAAAGGAAAGTTCGTAAAAATGCCGTCTGAAACCAGGCTTCAGACGGCATTTTTATCAAACTGACAAAGCTACAGCTCAATGCCTTTGAGTTTCGCCACGGTATTAATGTCTTTGTCGCCGCGACCGGAGAGGTTGACCAGAATCACTTGGTCTTTGCCCATTTTCGGCGCATTTTTCACCGCCCAAGCAACGGCATGGCTGGATTCCAGCGCAGGAATAATGCCCTCAAAACGACAGAGCAAATCAAAGGCTTCGAGTGCTTCGTCGTCTTTGGCAACGGTGTATTCGACGCGCTTGATGTCGTGCAGATGGCTGTGTTCCGGGCCGATGCCGGGGTAATCCAAGCCTGCGGAAACAGAGTGCGTACCCAAAACCTGGCCGTTTTCGTCCTGCATCAGATAGCTGCGGAAACCGTGCAGTACGCCAATCGGTGCGCCCGAAGTAATCGGCGCGGCGTGGTCAGGCGTATCCACACCCAAACCGCCGGCTTCCACGCCGACCAAACGTACGTTTTCTTCTTCGATATAGGGATGGAACAAACCGATGGCGTTTGAGCCGCCGCCCACGCAGGCAACGGCAACATCAGGTTGGCGACCGATGGCTTCCAACATTTGTTCTTTGGCTTCATTGCCGATGACGCATTGGAAATCGCGCACCATTTCGGGATACGGAGCGGGGCCGGCGGCAGTACCGATGATGTAGAACGTGTCGTCCACTCGGGCAACCCATTCGCGCATGGCTTCGTTCATCGCGTCTTTCAATGTACGGCTGCCACTGTCAACGCCGACGACATTCGCGCCAAGCAGCTTCATACGGAACACATTCGGCATTTGGCGTTGAATATCGTCCGCGCCCATGTACACGTCGCAAGTCATGCCGAAGCGGGCGGCGACGGTGGCGGAAGCCACGCCGTGCTGCCCCGCGCCGGTTTCGGCTATGACGCGTTTTTTGCCCATGCGGCGGGCGAGCAATGCCTGACCGATAGTGTTGTTGACTTTGTGCGCGCCGGTGTGGTTCAAGTCTTCACGCTTCAACCAGATTTGTGCGCCGCCCAAATGCTCGGACAATCGCGCGGCATGGTAAACGGGGCTGGGTCTGCCGACGTAGTGTTTCAAATCATGGCGGAACTCTTCCCAAAATGAAGGATCTTCTTTCGCTGCTTTATAGGCTTCTGCCAATTCTTGCAAAGCCGGAATCAGGGTTTCGGAAACATACAGGCCGCCGTGTTCGCCGAAAAAGCCCTTCTCATCGGGCGCATGGTAGTTTTTCATCGGATTTCTTCCTTGTGCTTCAAATTTTCAGACGGCCTCTCCATTTTTTTGCAAACATGCCGTCTGAACGGGAAATTGTCGGCAATTATAACTGTTTTTCACACAAACCCGCCATTTCGAAAAACGCCCGATACGCCGCCGCCTTTTTCGCTAAACTCAAAGGATAAGCGCGCGAAGTCGAAGGCAGGCGGGTCAGGGTCAAATCCCGTCCGGCAAACGGAAACGGCACAGTTTCGCCCGTTTTCGGCATTTTGATGCCGCCACCCTGAATATCGAGCAGGATTTCCGTCGCCTTGCCGCCCGTCGTACAAATATGGCGGCACCGGGGTATTTTTGCCAACACCGCCGCCAAATCGACGGTTTCGACTACCTTTAAAAACTTGTCGGACGCATTGCCGTGTTCCCTTGCCGCCTTCAACACGGTCGGACAGGACGCTATCCCCGCCCTGTTCAGGAAATCCCTTATCCTGCATCCGTCGAATGCTTTTTCAGACGGCATCTGAAAATGCGCCGCATCGTTAAAAAACACCAGCCCGTAAACGCGCCACATATCGTTTTGGAAATTCGGATAATGAAACTGCATCGCGCGTTTGTCTTCCTTGGGCGGAAACGTCCCCATCATCATGACCGATGCCCCGTTCGGCAAAACGGGATCGAACGGATAACTTTCAATTTCCAACCCGACCGCATTATTTTCCATTTTCACCCCATATACCCGGCCACCCGCTTCAGGCGGCATTTTGTCCCAAATGTATCAAAATCATGCCGCCGGCTGCAGCCGCACAACCCGCCGCCAAAGAAATATGCAGCGGCTCCCCCAAAAACCAGACCGAACACAACATACCGAAAATCGGTACCAATGTTACATAAACAGACGCACCGCCCGCCCCCAATACTTTCACGCCTTCAAAATACCACGCATACGCTAAAACAGTCGCACCGACCGCCAACCACAGCAATGCAAACCAGCCGCGTCCATCCATGACCGCTACCGCCCCAAGCGGCAAACCTTCCGCAAACCATGCCACAGCGGACAACATCAGCGCACCGGACATCGACGTAACCGCGGCAACCGTCAGCGCATCAATCCCGCGCAAAACCTTGCGCCCTATCAACGTATAAGCTGACCAGCAAACCACGCATCCGAAAATCAGCCATTCCCCGGGCTTCAACCCGTCCGCCAGCACCGCTGCCGGATTACCCTGCGTAACCGCAGTGACCGCACCGCCGACGGTCAGCAACATACCCGTCAGGATTTTCATATTCAAATATTCCCCGAACAACCACACCGCCAACAGCAGTGTCAACACCGGGTTCACGCTCATGACGACCGCGGCTTTGCCGGCCGGCATCTGCTGCAGGCCCAACATAAAGAATACGGCATACCCGCACACGCCGAACAAGGCGGCAACCGCCAAACCCAGCCATTGCCGCGACGACAAAGCCGACAAAGCCGCAAACCTGCTGCGCGCAAACAACCAACCCGACAGCAAAACTGAAGCCAGCAGAAACCTGACCGCCCCGCCCGTCAACGGCGGCAGGGACTGCCCCAATATCCTGCCCATAGGCCAAGATGCACCCCATAATACCGCCATACCCAGCAGCTTCACATGAATCAGATAAGTCCTCATACAGTATCCAACCGTAAAAATACCAAACCAACGGATAAGGCCGAACAAAACAGCATTATCAAGCCCCGCCGTTTTCGGTTACAATGTCCACATCAAACCGATATTGTAAACATATTCACATTTAAATGCCGAACAAGATGTCCATACGGCTTGCCGGATTACCCCGAATCGGAAGGGACACCTTCCCAAAAATCCGGCCCGTATCCTCAAAACCGGTTGCACCGGGCAAGGAAACCCGATGAAAGAACACAAAGCCCGCAAGCGTTTCGGGCAGAACTTTTTACAAGACACGCGGATCATCAGCGATATTGTCAACGCCGTACGCCCGCAGGCGGATGATGTCGTGATTGAAATCGGCCCGGGTTTAGCGGCGATTACCGAACCTTTGGCAAAAAAACTGAACCGCCTGCACGTTATCGAAATCGACCGCGACATCGTATACCGTCTGAAAACGCTGCCGTTTGCAGATAAACTGGTGATTCACGAAGGTGATGTATTGCAGTTTGATTTCAACGGCATCGCAGGCAAAAAGAAAATCGTTGGCAACCTGCCGTACAACATTTCCACGCCGCTTTTGTTCAAGCTGGCGGAGGTGGCGGACGATGTCGTCGATATGCACTTTATGCTGCAAAAAGAAGTGGTCGAGCGCATGGTTGCCGCGCCGAAAAGCAACGACTACGGCCGCTTGGGCGTGATGCTGCAATATTTTTTCGATATGGAGCTGCTGATTGACGTACCGCCCGAATCGTTCGACCCCGCACCGAAAGTGGATTCCGCAGTGGTGCGCATGATTCCGGTGAAACACCGTATCGGCAAGGCGGACGATTTCGAGCATTTCGCCAAACTCGTGAAACTCGCCTTCCACCAACGCCGCAAAACCATACGCAACAATCTGAAAGAGCTTGCAGGCGACGATAATTTGCAGGCAGTCGGCATCAATCCGCAAGACCGCGCCGAACACATCGCGCCGGAAAAATACGTAGCGTTGAGCAATTATCTGACCGGGAAAGCCGATGCCGTCTGAAAAGGGAGTAAGCCGATGAAGAAATACCTGCTTTTACCCTGATACTGCCGCTTGCAGCCTGCCTGACCAATCCGAACGACCGTTTTTTTGACGGCAGACGCTACACGCCTCATCATATGGATCTCCCGTAACGACAACCTGCAACGGCAAATGCCGTCTGAAAGAAAAGACATGATCAAATTCAAAAACGTACACAAACATTTCAAAGACCTGCACGTCATCAACGGCGTGAACTTGGAAATCAAAAAAGGCGAAGTGGTCGTCGTCTGCGGGCCTTCGGGCAGCGGCAAATCCACACTCATCCGCACCGTCAACCAGCTCGAAAGCATTGAAAGCGGCGAGATTTGGGTGGACGGCGTCAACGTTGCCGACCCCAAAACCGATTTAAACAAAATCCGCGAAGAAGTCGGCTTCGTGTTCCAAGGCTTCAACCTCTACCCCCACCTGACCGTATTGGAAAACATCATCCTCGCACCGATGAAGGTTAAAGGTCAAAATGCGGAACAAGCGGAGAAAAAGGCGATGGAGCTTTTGGAACGCGTCGGACTGGCGCACAAAAAAGACGCCTTCCCTTCCCAACTTTCCGGCGGCCAGCAGCAACGCGTGGCGATTGCGCGCGGGTTGGCGATGGAACCGCGCGTGATGTTGTTTGACGAACCGACCTCCGCACTCGACCCCGAAATGGTCGGCGAGGTATTAAAAGTCATGAAAGACTTGGCAGAAAGCGGCATGACCATGATGTGCGTAACCCACGAAATGGGTTTTGCCCGCGAAGTTGCCGACCGGGTGCTTTTTGTCGATAAAGGGCAAATCCTCGAAGACGAAACGCCCGAAGCGTTTTTTACCAACCCGAAACACGAACGCGCCAAACAATTCCTGCAACAGGTCATGACCCACTGATACCGTACCGCCCGGAGAAAAGTCGTTCAGACGGCATTGCCCCACTGTTACCACCGAGAAAGCACACCATGTATTTTGTTGACCGTACCGCAGTCGTCCTCAAGCCGACCGCCCGTTTTTTAGAATGGCTCAAATCTGCCGATGAAAACATGCCCGATCTGACTGTCGAACAGATCCGCCTCAACTGCTCCGTCTTCCTCGTACCGCAATTTGACGAGCCGGAAGCCGTGATTGCCTATTTCGACGAACGCTACCGCCAGATTTTTGAAGCGGAGCTGGCAGGTTGGGACATCGATAAGGATAAATGGCCGCAAGACATGAGCCTGAAAGCGTTTTGGGAGTTTTTCGATACCGAAATCCACGATATGGTGTTGGACATGGAAGAAGCGGAATTGAACATTACCCCCGTGTTCGACAATATGATGTAACGCCGTGCGCGCCTTTCAGACGGCATTAAAGCCGTCCCGCATTCTGAACATCCTGACCATATTGCTCCACTCGGCTTCCATTGCCGTCTGCCTGACTTGGTTTTACGGCTGGATGATGTGGTTAGGTCTGTCGGCACTGCTTGCAAGTTTCATCCACTCGCTGCGGATTACAAACCTGAAAAACCGCTATGCCATAACCTCCGTCATTATCGACCGAGACGGACGGGCGGAAATCGTATCCGGCAGAGAAAAAACAGCAAAGGCGGCGACACTGGCGGGCGGCAGCATGGTGACACCTTACGCACTGATGCTGCAATGGGACACCGGCGGCAAGACCGTCAGCCACTGCATCATGCCGGACATGTCGGACAAAGAATCCTACCGCAGGCTGAAAGTCTGGGTACTTTGGCGGCAACCGGGAAAAAACGCCGAAACCGATACGCCAAACTGATTTCAGACGGCATTGAAAACGGAACACACATGAAAACATTACAAGACTGGCTCTCGCATTTGGAAACCGCACACAGCGGCGGCTTAATCGACATGGGCTTGGAACGCACGAGCGAAGTGAAAAAACGCATGAAGCTCAAGCCGCAATGCCCCGTCGTCGTTGTCGCGGGAACAAACGGTAAAGGTTCGGTCTGCGCCTACCTGACACAGATTTACAAACAGGCAGGCTTCAAAGTTGGTACGCTGACCAGCCCGCATTTATTGCGTTACAACGAACGCATCGCCATCAACGCCGAACCCGTTTCGGACGATACGATTATTGCCTCTTTCGAGCGCATCGAAGCGGCGCGCGGCGAAATATCGCTGACTTATTTTGAATTCAATACGTTGGCGGCCATCGACATCTTTATGCGCGAACAGGTTGACGTGATGATATTGGAAGTCGGCTTGGGCGGACGCTTGGACGCGGTCAACGTGTTCGACTGCGATTGCGCGGTGGTTACCAGCGTGGATTTGGACCATCAGGCGTTTTTGGGCAATACGGTCGAGCAGGTCGGCTTTGAAAAAGCGGGCGTGTTCCGCAGCGGCAAACCCGCAATCTGCGGTCAAAACCCCGCGCCCGAATCGTTGGTCGCACACGCCGAAGCCATAGGCGCGAAACTGCTGATGGTGCAGCGCGATTTCGATTTTTCCTCATTGGAAAACATCCAATGGAACTACCGCTTCCATCCACAGCATTCAGACGACCCCGCGCGCAACCGTAATTCCCTGCCGTTCCCCGCATTGCGCGGCGCATACCAACTTTCCAATGCCGCCTGCGCGCTGACCGTGTTGGAATGTTTGAACGAAAAATTGCCGGTGGACATCGGCGCCATCAAGCGCGGTTTGTTGCTGGTTGAAAACCCCGGCCGCTTCCAAGTCCTGCCCGGCCGGCCGCTGACCGTTTTGGATGTCGGACACAATCCCCACGCCGCCCGCGCCCTGCGCCGCAGCCTGATTAATTTGGCGTTTGCGCAAAAACGCACCGCCGTGTTCAGCATGTTGTCCGACAAAGACATAGACGGAGTGTTGGAAATCGTTAAAGACCAGTTTGACGAATGGTATATCGCGCCTTTGGACGTGCCGCGCGGCATGACGCTCGAGAGCCTGCAAAACAAACTGCACGAACACAGCATCGAAAACATACAGACATTTGCCACCGTCCGCGAAGCATACCGGGCGGCAGCCTCAAAAGCGGGCGAAAACGACAGAATCGTCGTATTCG
The DNA here is from genome assembly GCF_014596375.1 of Neisseria sp. RH3002v2f. Taxonomy (NCBI): domain Bacteria; kingdom Pseudomonadati; phylum Pseudomonadota; class Betaproteobacteria; order Neisseriales; family Neisseriaceae; genus Neisseria; species Neisseria sp. RH3002v2f. The sequence goes on along the minus strand of NZ_MAYZ01000012.1, from coordinate 128,413 downwards.
GCTCATTTCATACCGTTGCCGATGTCATGTCGGTACTGTAAAAGGAATCTTCCATGTCCGAAAACAAGCAAAACGAAGTCCTGACCGGTTACGAACAACTCAAACGGCGCAACCGCCGCCGCCTCGTAACGGCAAGCTGCCTGGTTGCCGCCTCCTGCCTGTTGCTGGCGGCCGCACTCAGTTCCGATCCTGCCGAAAATCCCCCTGCCGCACCAACTGAAGAAACAGGCAGCATGGAAAACCAAGCGGCAAGCACGGTACAAACCCCGACCTTAAAATCCGCCTCAGAAGGTGTAGAACCTGCTGCCGACAAACCCCAAGACCTGGCCGGTGAAGAACAAGCACCTGCCGCCGACAACGGAATCAGTGAACCTGAAGACGTAGGCGCACCATTGGTCATCATCAACGACCGACTCGACGACAGCAATATCAAAGGCTTGGAAGCATCCGAAAAACTACAACAGGAAGAAGCTGCCAAAACCGCACAGGCGGAGGCAAAACAACGCGCAGCCGAAAAAGCGCAGGTAACGGTTGACAACAAAGATACGGCTGAAAAACCGAAACAGGCAGCCGAATCCAAACCGCAAAAAACGGAACGCGCATCCGAATCCAAACCCAAAACCAAAGAGCCGGCACAAAAAACCGCCGACAAAGTCTCCGAGAAGCCCAAAACCTTACCCGAAAAAAGCAAATCGGACTCAACCAAATCAGACAAAACAGTAAAAGAACCGAAAAAATCTGATAAGGCTGAAAGCAAAAAACCGGTTGAAAAAGAGGGTTCTGACGGTAAAAAACACGAAACAGCATCCAAGGCAGACAAAGCCAAAACGGCCGAACACGGAAAAACTGCCGAAAAAGAAAAATCCGAAAAATCCGGTAAAAAATCCGCCATCCAGGCAGGTTATGCCGAAAAAGAACGCGCCTTGAGCCTCCAGCGCAAAATGAAGGCAGCCGGCATCGACTCGACCATTACTGAAATCATGACCGACAACGGCAAAGTTTACCGCGTCAAATCAAGCAACTATAAAAACGCGAGAGATGCCGAACGCGATTTGAACAAATTGCGCGTACACGGTATCGCCGGTCAGGTAACGAATGAATAACCTCCCCGTTGCCGACATCCTCATCTTCGCCATCATCGCCGCCTGCATCGTCATTTCCACGATGCGCGGCGTGATTGCGGAAGCAGGTTCGATGGTGGCATGGGTGGTTTCCTTCTTTTTTGCCAAATTCTTTGCCGCCTCCTTCGCAGAAATTGCCTTTGCCTCGTTCCAGCCGCGCCTGTTCGCACTGGCATTGTCGTTTATTTCATTATTCATCCTCGCCTATCTGATACAGAAAATACTCCGCTCGCTGCTGACACAAGCAGTTTCCTCCGTCGGCTTGGGCTTTGCAAACCGCATTTTGGGCGGCGTATTCGGTGCGGCAAAAGGGATATTGGCCGTTACCCTGCTGGTCATGCTCGCTTCAAAAACCGACCTTCCCGATACGGACGAATGGCGGGATGCCTATACCCTGCCGTTTTTCGTATCACTTTCCGAAGCGGTGTTAAACCATGCGGACGACAATCATGGGGCTTTGGAAGACGATTGATTGCCATACGGACATTTCAGACGGCATCCCCTTTTATGCCGTCTGAAATGTTTTTTCCTTTCCTCAGCCATATCACAGATTAAATCTTATCCTCCGCAAACCCACCTATCTGTCCTTCGCGCAAATATTGTCAACAATTCAGGCAAAAAACCGCCGTTTGCTTTATAATTCCGTTTTACCCTTAAACCTCGAATCGGAGAAGACGATATGTGCGGTGTATTAGGTTTGGTCAGTCATGAGCCGGTAAACCAGCTTCTATATGACGGATTGCAGATGTTGCAGCACAGGGGACAGGATGCGGCGGGCATTGTAACGGCCGAAGGCGGCACGTTCCATATGCACAAAGGCAAAGGCATGGTGCGCGAAGTGTTCCGTACACGCAATATGCGCGATTTGGTCGGCAACGCCGGCATCGCCCACGTCCGTTATCCTACTGCGGGCAACGCGGGCAGCAGCGCTGAGGCGCAGCCTTTCTACGTCAGCTCGCCTTTCGGCATCGTTTTGGCGCACAACGGCAACCTCACCAACACTGCCGAACTTTATGAAAACGTGTGCAACAAACACCTGCGCCACGTCAACACCAGCTCCGATTCCGAAGTCTTGCTCAACGTATTCGCGCACGAACTGCGTCGCGAAGTCTCCAAAAACGCCGAACCTTACCGGCTCAATATCGACAATATTTTCAACGCCGTTGCCGAAGTCCACCGCCTGGTGCGCGGCGCATACGGCGTGGTTGCCATGATTGCGGGCTACGGCATGGTCGCCTTCCGCGATCCTTACGGCATCCGCCCGCTGGCATTGGGTTCGCAAACCGATGAAACCGGCAGAAAATCCTATGCCGTCGCCTCCGAATCCGTTGCCTTCAATGCGCTTGCCTACGATTTGGAACGCGATATCCGGCCGGGCGAAGCGGTATTTATCGGCTTTGACGGCACAATGATTGCCCGCCAATGCAGCGACCGCGCCAAACTCAGCCCCTGCCTTTTTGAATACGTCTATTTTGCCCGTCCCGACTCCGTGATTGACGGCGTGTCCGTTTACCAGTCGCGCATGGACATGGGCGTGTCGCTGGCGGAAAAAATCAAACGCGAGCTGCCCGTGGACGACATCGACGTCGTGATGCCCATTCCCGATACCAGCCGCCCCAGTGCAATGGAGCTTGCCGTCCACCTCAACAAACCCTACCGCGAGGGTTTGATTAAAAACCGCTATATCGGCCGCACCTTTATCATGCCCGGTCAGTCGACGCGCAAAAAATCCGTGCGCCAAAAACTCAGCCCGATGGAAACCGAATTTGAAGGCAAAAGCGTGTTGCTGGTGGACGACTCCATCGTACGCGGTACGACCAGCCGCGAAATCGTCGAAATGGTACGCGCGGCTGGCGCGCGCAAAGTCTATATCGCCTCCGCCGCACCCGAAGTGCGCTATCCCAATGTGTACGGCATCGATATGCCCACGCGCGAAGAGTTGATTGCCAACGGGCGCAGCGCAGCGGAAATTGCCGCCGAAATCGGCGCGGACGGCATCGTTTTCCAAAATTTGAGCGATTTGGAAGCCGTCGTCAAAGCACTCAATCCGAAAATCGAATCCTTCGATTCGTCCTGTTTCAACGGCATCTATCAAACTGGCGACATTGATGATACCTACCTTGACCGGCTTTCTGCCGAGAAATCCGGCTGCGGCGGTCTGAAAATCCATCCGAGCAGGATGGAACACAATATCAGCATCAGCGATGCCGGCGACGAAGAATAAAGCTTTCTGAAATGCCATGCCGTCTGAAATCCGAACGTCAGGTTTTCAGACGGCATTTTCCATGTAAGAATCTCATTTCCCGTTTCATCCGCACACGATATGAGTACCGAAACCAAAAACTACATTACGCCCGCCGGCTGGCAGGCATTGAAAGACGAGCTGTATCAGCTGGTCAATAAAGAACGCCCCGAAATCGTCCAAATCGTCAACTGGGCGGCAGGCAACGGCGACCGCAGCGAAAACGGCGACTATCTTTACGGCAAACGCCGTATGCGCGAAATCGACCGCCGCATCCGTTTCCTGACCAAACGTTTGGAAGCTGCCGTCGTCGTTGATCCCGAATTGCGCGAAGCGACCGACCAAGTGTTTTTCAGCGCGACCGTCGGTCTGTTGCGCGGCGACGGACGCGAGCAAACCGTCAAAATCGTCGGCGTCGATGAAATCGATACCGCGCAAAACAAAATTTCTTGGATTTCGCCGCTGGCTCGTTGTCTGATTAAAGCACGCGAAGGCGACGAAGTGGTTTTAAACACGCCTGAAGGGCGTGAGGAAATTGAAATCCTTTCTGTCGAATACATCAAAATCGACTGATCGGGAATGCCGTCTGAAACGGTGCAAGCGCGCCGTTTCCCAAATAAAGGAATACCGCATGAGAAAAATCCGCACCAAAATCTGCGGCATCACCACACCGGAAGACGCACTGTATGCCGCCCACGCCGGCGCAGACGCATTGGGACTGGTTTTTTACCCCCAAAGCCCCCGTGCTATCGACATCATTAAAGCACAAAAAATCACCGCCGCACTGCCGCCGTTTGTCAGCGTTGTCGCCCTTTTCGTCAATGAAAGTGCGCAAAACATCCGCCGCATCCTTGCCGAAGTACCGATACACTTAATCCAATTCCACGGCGACGAAGACGATGCATTCTGCCGGCAGTTCGACCGCCCCTATATTAAAGCCATTCGTGTTCAGACGGCATCAGACATCCAAAACGCCGCCCACCGTTTTCCCAACGCTCAGGCACTTCTGTTCGATGCCTACCACCCTTCGGAATACGGCGGCACGGGACACTGCTTCGACTGGACGCTGCTGGCGGAATATTCGGGCAAACCGTGGGTGCTTGCCGGCGGGCTGACCCCTGAAAACGTCGGCGAAGCCGTCCGCATCACCGGAGCGGAATCGGTCGACGTATCCGGCGGCGTGGAAGCATCGAAAGGAAAAAAAGATGCCGCCAAAGTCGCCGCCTTTATCAGGGAGGCCAACCGGGTATCCGCATAACCCAAAAAAGAAAATGCCGTCTGAACGTTCAGACGGCATTTTTCTTTAAAACTTCATTTCAAGCGCAAGGCTGAAGTTTCTGCCCGGTGCGGCATACCTTCCATAGTTGCTGTCGTCGCCGCGTCGGTTTGCCGTGCTTTCCGCAGTCTGGCGCAACGATTCCCAAGTAACGTAGCGGTAATTGCCGATATTGTAGATACCCGCCCTCAAGGTCAGCCGTTTTTTCAGATTCAGATAAGCGGAAACATCTGCCGTTTTCCAAGAAGACGTAACCCTTCCTGCCGAATATCGTTTTTGATCACCTGCCAGATAAGCAAGTTCATCGGGATTTTTCCCTTTGGAATAGGTCAGCATAATGTTTGCCCCCCATTTTCCATCGGGCCTGTCGTACCCCAATCCTAAAACATAACGTGCAGGCTGTACCGCATCCAAAGCATAGCTGCGCAGGGACAGGCCCGGCCGGTTAGATACGGATTTCGGTTTGATACGGTTGTACGCCAATGTGGTGTACAGACCTTCGGGCAGTTTGCCGTACACGCCGTTCCAGTCGATTTTCCCCAAGATGTTGATGCCTTGAAGCGACATATTTTGGGCATTGTGATAATCGCGCACCGCTATTTTGGTTCCGTTACCCATTTCGACATACTGGTCGGCAACGGCAATCAAATCGGCGTAACGGTTGCGGAAACTGCTGATTTCCAAAAAGCCGAAGTCGCCCTTCCACTGCAAACCGATTTCCCGGTTGGCTGCCTTTTCCGATTTCAGGGTGGGACGCTGCCAGCCTTTCGGATAATCGTGATAAATGTCTATACCGAAAAGCTCTTGGAAGGAAGGTGTCCTGAAACCGCTGGAGGCGCGGTAAGACAAGGAAAGGTGGCGGCTCGGTTTGAACACGATGCCCCCGTTCCACGAACGGTTGGTATATCGTCCGCTGCGGACGAGTTCTTCCGACGTGGTAAAGTTTTGCCGGTCGTACCTGCCGCCCAAGCTGAAATCAAAATATTTGCCGATTGAAAAACGATCGTTCAAAGCAATATGGACATTGCTGCCTTTAATCGTCCTCGGCTGGCATTTGCGGGAACGCAGTGTCTCAATGTAATCGCAGACCGATCCTTCAACCACTACCGGACTACCCAAACGGTATATGCCGTAATTACCTGATTCCTTACCGGTATGTTCTGAAATCATTGCCGCATTGTGGGACAACTGCTCCGGACGGGATACCGCTTTGGATGCATCGTAACCGAAACCGAACGTCAGATGATGCTTCATCACCTCATTTTTCAGGGATTTTTCAAACGAGGCATTCAAGACATTATGCTGTTCTCGATAATGGAAACGGTCGCTGCGGTCATACGAATACGGATTGGCCGCCGAAGCGCGGCAGGCTTTGTCCACGGAAGGATATACGGCGCAATGCAGAAGCAGGGTGTTGTTGTCGATATCCACGCTCTGTTTGTCAAACGACAACACCGCCTTGTCCGCCCAATTGTCAGAATACGCTTCGTTTTCATAACGGTACAGCAAACCCGTGCGTTGGCGGCGGTGATGCTCGTCTATAAATTTCGTGCGGGAATATTTCAGCCCTATGCCTTTGACCAAACCGGCATCACCTTTCCACGGCTCCGCATTCGGTATGAGATAAAGCCCGTCGCGGAAATCGCTTCCCGCATACACACCGCTCCTGCCGCCAAATTTTCCTGCTTCGTCGGTACCGTAATACTGCCTTTCCGTCATATCGCGGATGTCGTAACGCTGTTTGGTATCCTCAAACACGCCGCCTAAATAATGGCGGCCGCCAAAACGGTAACCCAACTTGGCAAGCCAAGAGCCGCTGCGGTAATCCATCGGATCGGGCAATATCCTGCCGCCTCCCGTGTAAGCTTGGGCGGACAGGTTTTCATGGCGCGGCTGCGCCTCACGGACCATTGCCTCCTCTTCGCTGCTTAAAGGTTTGTTATTTGAACGGCGTTCTCCCACCCAGCGGTTGAGTTGGTTGTTCAAATAATTCATATTGCCCGCCACTTTTGCTACAGGCTTGGGCGTACTGCCGCCATCTTCCGTCAGGAAATATTCCCCCTCCTTATCCGGATTTTGGATATTGTATGTTTGGCGGAACGCATCCAAACGGTCTATACCGTATTCAAACGCCTCTGAAATATCGTTGTGCGGGCTCGTTTCCCGTGCCTGACGCTCGGTCCGTATCAGCAGCCCTTCCCAACCGTCCTTACTGAAACCCGCGCCGAGCGACTTCATAAATTGGCGGTTTTTGCTGCCGTAGGCGGTTTTTGCCTGTATCCCCCAACTTTTGCCGTCTGAAATCAGGTCTGCCGCCTCTTTGGTGCGGAGGGAGACTGCTCCGCCGAGCGCACCGCTGCCGTGATCGGAAGAACCGGCACCTTTATCGATTTCTACCGTACCGATGTTTTCATATTCGATTTCGTTGATTGCACCGCTGCCGCCGCGTCCGCCGTATCCGCTCAATGCACCCTGCACGGTAAACGCCTGTATTTGGGCAACACCGTCGACCGAAACCGCCACACGGTTTTTATCCACGCCTCGTATCGAATAACCGCCGCTCGCGCCGTTACCCTGTTCGACGACGGCCACGCCCGGATCGTAGCGCGTCAGGTCTCGGATACCGAGTACCTGTTCTTTGTTCAAAGTTTCCGACGTTTTGACGATTTTGCCCAAACCGGTTACTTCTTTTGTTCGCCGTCCCACTTTGGTGGCACGGACGGTAACCTCTTTCAAGGATTGGGTCTGTGCGGCATCATGCGCCGCCGTTTCAGGGTTTGCCGCATATGACGGGAAGGCGGCTGCAACAGCCAAGGCAGTCAGGGTAAGCGGGAATGTATGCCTTCTGTTCATCGTGTTGCCTCCTTGTCATCTTTCCTCGCGCCAAATACCACACCGATTTTTTGTTGAGGTTCGGCAAAGCTGCCGCCCAATTCCGATGCATGAGGACCGTAGAAGCCCCCCGTTACATGAAGGTTCTCGGCTTTAAACGGTTTGGAGGATGTCGCACCCCTGCCAAGCAGGTCGATACCTGTATCACGGGTACGTGCCACTGCATGGAAACCGTTGTGCTCAATAGTACCGTTTTCAATATAGAAGGCAGGTTCTACGCCATTTTTCTCCGTCAGGGTACCGGAAAGGGACTTGTTGGCAAAGTTAACGTCGAATTCGGCTTTTGCCGCTTTATCCGCATGGTTATCCCATTGGATCGGCGCGCCGATACGGGCTTCCCATGAACCTCTATAGTGGACATTCCCAATTTTGGGGATGTCTGCCTCGGAAGTGCGGATACCTTTTATGAAAAGGTCGATATCCCTGTATGCAGAAGCGGGTTGGACAGGTGGTTTTCCATCCGTACCTACGCTTTCCGCGTTGTTTCCTTCATTTTTTCCTGCTGTATTTGCTTCCCCGTTATCTTTCTCTGCCGGCAACTCGGAAGAAGCATGACCGTCATCGGTATCATTTTCCAAACCATCTTCACCATCTTCAGGCTCTAAACCTTCATTTTCATCATCAGGTTCCGCGCCTTCATGATCGGAATCTTCATCCTCTGTTGCACTCGGTTTGACGACGGGACGGTCGGTTTGCATCCGTCCGATTTTCACATAGGTCAGAAAATCGCAGCAGGTTCGGATTGTCGTTTTCCTGCCATCGGCAAGATCGATGGTTTGAGTATCTTTGACCAAGGAGATTTCACGTCCTTCGACAAGGAGTTTGTCAGGATGGGCAAAGTCGGGCATAGGCTCGGCAATAAACGGACGTGCCTTAGGATCGGCAGCTTCGTCGGCGGCAATCTTCAGCGAATCCAAGATTTTGGTATGCGTTTCAGACGGCATGGGGCTATTTTGTTTGCCTGCGAATACGCCGAATACGCTGTTGTCGTTGCTGATAAACCGTCCGGCAAGCTCTTCTCCGTTATCGCCGAAAAAACCGCCCTCAAGCCGCTGATCGGCATCGGCATGGAAAAACAAACGCTCCTTACCGGCAGGGTTTTTCGCTAAATCAGGATTGACCTTGGCACTGCCGGTAAAGCGGTTGCCGTCCAATTTTGCAGTAATGTTGTAAATGGTCAGCGGCTTTTTTTTCTCGTGGGGTTTGACATATTGGTTTTTAATCAGGTTGCCCGTCAGGGTTTTGTTACCGAAATCTACCGTATATTCGGCAGGATGTTTTTCCCTGTCGTCGGCATCCCTAGCCGCATAAGAAGTTGCACCAATATCGTTACCATAATATGTGATATAACCCAAATCCTCACTGGCAACCGCCTGACCTGTCCGATGACGTTTGGCATCAGTCATATATTGCCAGTTACCGGAATATTTCACCGTTCCCGCGCTCGGTAAAGATTGGGAAGGATGTTCTCCGGAATAATATACAAAACCGTCATAACCAAACCGGTGGGTAAACCGCTTACCGCCTGGGGTCTGTTTGATTTCGTCTTTTCCTTCTTTAGTATAAACATATCCGGCCCGGACATATTTATATTTATACGCATCATCTTTTGAATCGGACGTGTAGATTTTTACATTAGGATACCGTTCGTCAATTTTCTTTTTAAGTTTGTCGGCCTGTTCTTGCGGCGTACCGTCTAAAAACAGGATATCCTCCTCTTTAAGCGGCAAATAATCCTCCGCCTGATGCTTGCCAGGAATTTCCGTACCGTCTTGTTTATAGAAAGCCATATTCCGCCTTGGCAGCCGCATTGCCGCACCGACGGCGGGCTGGTTGACCGGCGTGATTTCTATAGAAGGTTTGGCAGGAGCCGGAGCGGGAATATCCTCAGGCTTGGAAGGTTTGGAATCTGACGGGGTTTGTACGGTCGGCGTTGATCTGGCAACAGGCTGCACGCCGAAATTACCGCCGCAGGATGCCAACATCAACGGCAGCAAGGCAATACCGTAATAATTCAGTTTACACATCTCTACTTCACTTATGGGTTGATAATAAGTATTATTATATTAATATATGAATATAATATCAATTATTTTACTGTCAAAAAAATGCCGTCTGAAACCAAGTTCAGACGGCATTTGAAGCAATTCTTTCAGAAGAAATCAAAATTTGTGAATCATGCCCAAAGTTGCGGCAGTCCGTTCGACCTTACCTTTTTGATTTTCAGCAAAGCGCGTATTTCCTCCGACACGCAAATGGGCAACTTGCGCGCGCAAACCGGTGCGTTTGCTGAAATTGTAATCACCGCCCACGACAATCTGGTCAAACTTGTCGACATAAGTCGCACCCGTGCCCACACCTTTTGCCGCCCAGCCGTGTGCATAAGAAACGCGCGGAACAACGTTACCCATTTTGTAACCTAAAGTTACCGCAGCATCGACCACTTTTACGGCTTCATTCTTTTCCGCATCCTTAGTGATGTCCGTACCTTTATAGGTATTGAACCCATCCGTAAAATAGCTCAAATATTTATTGGCGGTTTCAAATCCCTTGGTATACTGCACACCCGCTCCGACAAACAGATTATTGCCGTTGTAATAGCTTTCAACCTTGGCAATCTGAGCCGGCTTAGATGCTCCGTTTTGACTGTACGCGCCCTTATAGTGTCCGTAAGCGACATTGGTCGTAAAACCGGCATTTGAATAGCTCGCTCCGACGGTATAACGCTCTTTAGACGGTTTTTCATGTTTGTATTTGTCTTCGGCATCAAAATTATCGCGCGGCGAATAGCTGGCCGTTACCTTGAAACCGCCAAACGACGGGCTGTCGTAACGGACGGCGACCTTGCGCTCGCCGGTACGGGTAAATATCCCCAAACCTGCCGCATTGTTTTTATACAGCCATGTATCGATGGTATCCATCTCATTCAACACACTGCTTAAATGTCCGGCACGAACCTTACCGAATCCGCCCTCCAAACCGATAAACGAATCACGGGTGGCAAATTTCTGACTCTCCCCGCTGATAGCGGTTTTCTGTTCGACCTGCCAAACAGCCTTCAAGCCGTCGCCGAGATTTTCGCTGCCCTTAAAGCCGATACGTGAACCGTTGTCGTGAATCGATACGGAAGTCGCACTTTTTTCCGTACCCTGTGCACCTTTAATTTTTACCTGACCGCCGGTAATACCGCTTTTAACCTGACCATACAGCGTTACGTCGGCAACGGCAGCCACAGGCAGGGCAGCCAAACAAACTGCCAATACTGATTTTTTCATATTGTTACTCCTCTTTAATAAATTAAATTATGCCGATAGCCTGTTCATGCTAACTGCCTTTTGACGGTTATGCAACTCTAAAAGACTTAAAATCTCGCAGAATATTCTTTTTAAATCCAATAAATATTAATACTCATCCAATTTAAAACTATATTTTTTAATAAATAAATATTAATAAATTAACCATAAGCAGGAAAAATATCGTACCCAAAACCATTCGATATCCCCTTCTTACCGAATCAATCGTAAAAATGTAACAAGCCGTATCCGGAAACCCCGGTTGATACAGCACGGCGGCAAACCGTCCGAACCGGTTTGCCGCCGTCAAATTGTTAGAATCCGGCAGACGGTATAGATACCATACTGCCGAACCGGACTTATTACAGGACAGGAAGGTCGTTACCAGAAATAGGTAACGCTCGCCCCTCCGCCTGCACCGCCTTTTGCCGCTCCGACTGCCGAGCCTTTAAACAACCACTTGCCTCCGGCAGATACTTTTGAGAACCCCAAAGCGTAACCGGTTTTACCCCGCCATATGCCGCTTGCAAGCGAAACCGCACCCTGTCCCGGCAGGTATGCCTGTCCGAGGCTGCCGACCGCGATTGCAGCGGCAGAACCTGAATCGGCGCGCTCTTTGAGTTTACCCATGCCGATTTCTGTCTGAGCAGCAATTTTTTTGACCTGCGCAACATTAACCGCATCGGTATCCGCCGTTCCGGCCGCGACATTTGTTATCTGACGGCTGTGTTTCTCACTGCCGACAGATACCGCCCCCAAAGTCGACACCCATGCCTTACCGGTTTCAGCAGATATACTTCCTGTTGCAAAATCATAACCGGCAACACCTGCGGCAGTATCGGCGATACTGTCCGTACCAAGTGCAACGGCGTTTTGCTGATGCGCCTCCGCCTTATAACCCAAAGCGGCAGATTTTTCCTCAAATGCGGCAGCACCTGCCCCCAAAGCCGTTCCGCCGGACTTACGCACCCGTGCGCGCGTACCGGCAGCCAAGCCGTTGAGCGCGGTAGAGGAAGACTCCACACCCAATGCCACGCTGTTGATTTCTTCGGCAACCGCGCGCGTACCGACCGCTACCGCTTGATAACCGTTTGCCTCTGCAGCAGATGCCAACGCGACTGCCTGCGTACCGTTGGCTTTCGCCCTATCCCCGACCGCAGTGGAACTGAGCGCATTGGCTTCACTGCCTCGTCCGAATGCAACTGCATCAATATCGGCAGCCTTAGCACTTTCACCCACCGCGACAGAGCGCAATCCCGTTGCCTGCGACATCAACCCGACCGCCACCGACTGTCCGCCGGAAGCCTTTGATGCGCCGCCGACGGCAATATCATTGGTTCCTTTCGCATTCGCCCTAAAGCCGACGGCAACCGCCCGCAATGCTTCCGCCTTAGCCTCGCTGCCGAAAGCAGACGCGCTTAAACCCGAAGCGTTTGAATCATAACCCGCTGCCACAGATTTATAACCCGCTGCAGCCGCCTTATCGCCCAACGCAGAGGCATTTTCCCCCGCCTTCGAGTCCTTACCCAATGCGACCGAACCGTTTTTATGCATGGTTCCCGTAGGAACGGTATCGGTGGCATAAGCATTCGCTGCCATCAAGAACATTACTGCAACAAACGGTTTGGCTGATGGTTTCAGTTTCATCGGTTCATTCTCCTATTTATAGTTTAAAAACAACTTCAAGCCCGTCCTTAAATAACAATATAGTTATTTATGATTAGTATATCATAATTATAATGACATATATAGATAATTATTTATGATTATTTATTGATTTAAATCATTGAACGTAGCGATAGCAATGAAAAATCCCCGAACATATGATGACACCTATCAAACGTTCGGGGATTCTTCAGAAAACAGCCGGCATTCAAAATACCTACGGATACCGATACTGCCCCAAACCACCCACCACTGCCGCCTTATTGACGATAAATCCCCCGGTTCCGCCTTTCGTCACCGTTACAGCAGTAAAATCGGATAAAACCGGGCAGAAATACCGCCAAATGACAACATACAGGCAAACCGCCGCCGAAACATCTCTATCAAACAAAATGCCGTCTGAAACACGTTCAGACGGCATTTTTGCCCAGCTCCGACAGGGTTTGAAACCGCCGGCGAATCAGATTGTCCTTTAAGGGTTTACAAACCCAGTTCCCGCAGGAAGCGGATGTCGTCCGCCCAACCGGATTTGACTTTGACCCATACCTTCAAAAATACTTTGGTATCAAACAGTTTTTCCATATCCAACCGCGCCTCGGTGGAAATCTTCTTCAAACGTTCTCCGCCTTTACCGATCAAAATCGCCTTTTGGCTTTCTTTGTCGACCAAAACGGCGATATAGATGCGGTTTAAACCATCTTCCTCCTCAAACTGCTCCACCTCGACATTCATCGCATAAGGCAATTCTTCGCCCAAATAGCGGAACAATTTTTCACGCACAATTTCCATCGCTAAAAAACGCGCCGATTTGTCCGTAACCATGTCTTCGGGATACATCGGCACGCTTTCGGGCAGATACGGCTTAATCAGCTCCAACAGGTTGGCAATCCGCAATCCGTGTTTCGCACTGACTGCCTCCGCCGCCGCAAATTCGAATTCGGCGCGCACCTGGGCAACAAACGCCTCCAATGCATAACGGTCTTTCGCCTTGTCCTTGTCGATTTTGTTGACCACTAAAATAACCGGCGTGTGCTTGGGCAGTTGTTTCAACACGACACGGTCGGCATCGGTAAAGCGCATCGCCTCCACGACAAAAACCACGACATCCACACCGCCGAGTGCCTCGGTAACATTTTGATTCAGCCTGTCGTTGAGCGCATTGCGGTGGTCGGTTTGAAAACCGGGCGTATCGACAAACACGAACTGCGCGGTATCGTCGGTATAAATCCCCGTTACACGGTTGCGCGTCGTCTGCGCCTTTTTGCTGGTAATACTGATTTTCTGACCGATTAGATGATTCATCAGCGTTGATTTGCCGACATTCGGACGGCCGACAATCGCTACGAAGCCGCAGCGGTATCCATCGGCGGCACGTTCCCCTGCAAGGAAGGTTTCAATATCCATATTTGCTTTCATGTCCACGTTGCAGACGGCATATCCACACACGCCGCCTCATTTCTTTTTCTTTTTCAGCGGCAGCTTTGCTTCCAGCCACTGCAGCGCCTCTTTCGCCGCCGACTGCTCCGCCGCCTTACGGCTCGTCCCTTTGGCACGGCATACGAAACCCAGTTCGCCCAAATCGCAGGAAATCACAAACATACTGTCGTTGGCATGGCCGATTTGCTCTTCGATACGGTATTTGGGCAAGGCAAAGCGGCGTGCCTGAAGCGCCTCCTGAAGCGCGGTTTTACCGTCTTTCTCCTGATTTTGGAAATCGGCACGTTTGACACGCTCCGAGAAAAGATGGCGCACCACCTTTTCCGCCGTGTTGAAATCCGCATCGAAGCTGACGGCGGCAAACATCGCCTCCATCGCATCCGCCAGTATCGAAGGCCGTCTGAAGCCGCCGCTTTTCAACTCGCCCGTTCCCAAATACAGACCTTCTCCGACATCCATTTCCGCCGCAATCTCCGCCAACACACCCTCATTGACCAAGCTTGCCCTCAACCTCGACAGCTCGCCCTCCGTCAACTTCGGAAACGCATCAAACAGCATCCGCGCCACCGTATAATTCAAAATCGAATCACCGACAAACTCGAACCGTTCATTGTGTTTCGCATGGCAGCTCCTATGCGTCAAAGCCTGCCGCAAAAGCGAAATATCGCGGAACTCATAGCCCAGCTTTTTCTGTATCGCAGTATGTGCCTGCTGTTTCAAAACATCGTTCTTCATTACCGTCTTCCGCAAAAAACAGCCTGAATGCGTTTCCATACTTCAAAAATACAGAAACACCTTAAGGCTGAACACGGTGCATATTGTACCACCAAACCGCCTGTATATCGCACTCCGGTTAAGGAAATGAAAACTTGATTCAAACCCCTACCGTCTGCCGACAACGCAAGAATCGTGGTAAAATTCGCCAATTCATCTCGGCGCATTCACACCATGAACGCATTTGCACAAGCACTTTCCTCGGCACTCGACCGCTGTATCGCCACCCACGCCGTAGTCAAACAAAACCAGCCCGTCGGCTTCCTCTACCGCGAGGCCCCCGTTTTCGAAAATGACAGCGGCTGGCGTTTCTTCAGCGGCGACGAGACCGACGAATACACCGACGATCCGGACAACTTCAGCATCCTCAGCATTGCCGAAATCACCCGAACCAACCCCGGAATCGACGCCCTGCTCTCACAACCCGAAGGCAGTGCATGGGAGCTTGCCGAAGACGGCACATTCCAAACCGTCGCCGACTGGCAACCTAAGGACTGACCCTTCAGACGGCATTTCGAAACCTCCGAATACCAAAGGAAACCCCCAATGAACACCATCGCCCCCAACCTTGACGGAAAACACCTCCGCATCGGCATCGTACAGGCACGTTTTACCAACGAAATCGGCAGCGAAATGCTCAAAGTCTGCTGCCGCACCCTCAAAGAATTGGGCGTGGCAGACGAAAACATCACCGTCGCCACCGTACCCGGCGCACTTGAAATCCCCATCGCGCTGATGAACCTTGCCTCTTCCGAAAAGTTTGACGCACTGATTGCCATCGGCGTCGTCATCCGTGGCGAAACCTACCATTTCGAGCTGGTTTCCAACGAATCCGGAGCAGGGGTCAGCCGCGTCGCACTCGACTACAACATCCCGATTGCCAATGCCGTCCTGACCACCGAAAACGACGCACAGGCAATTGAACGGATTGAAGAAAAAGCCTCGGATGCCGCCAAAGTCGCCGTAGAATGCGCCAACCTCGTCAACCTTCTGCTCGAAGAACAGTTTGAAGACGAAGAATAACAAACAGGGCGTACACCAATACGCCCTTTCCGTTTCAGACGGCATACCGTACCGTCCCAACCGTTTCAAGGAAAAATCATGAAAACAGCCCGCCGCCGTTCCCGCGAGCTTGCCGTACAAGCCGTTTACCAATCCCTTATCAACCGCACCGCAGCACCCGAGATTGCTAAAAACATCCGCGAAATGTCCGACTTTGCCAAGGCAGACGAAGAATTGTTCAACAAACTTTTCTTCGGCACGCAAACTAATGCGGCAGAGTACATCCGACAAATCCGCCCGCTGCTCGACAGGGACGAAAAAGACCTCAACCCCATCGAACGCGCCGTCCTGCTGACTGCCTGCCACGAGCTGTCCGCCATGCCCGAAACACCCTACCCCGTCATCATCAACGAAGCCATCGAAGTAACCAAAACCTTCGGCGGTACGGACGGGCACAAATTTGTCAACGGTATCCTCGACAAACTTGCCGCCCAAATCCGCCCCGACGAGCCCAAACGCCGTTGATATGTCGGATTAAAATCAGAAATACACAAATGCCGTCTGAAAGGTTTTCAGACGGCATTTTGTTTCCAGCCCCATCAATACTGTACAGCCCAGCTGATTTCGCCGCCTGCGCGCATCGGGACAAGTTCGCCGTCGCCGTAGGGAACACTTGCGGGGACGGTTTGGCTTTGTTTGACGAGGGTGATCGTGTCGGTATTTTCGGGAATGCCGTAGAACCTTGCGCCGTTTTTCGAGGCAAAGGCTTCGAGTTTGTCCAACGCGCCTGCTTTTTCAAACACTTCGGCGTAAAGCTCGATGGCGGTCATGGCACTGAACATACCGGCGCAGCCGCAGGCGTTTTCTTTGGCGGATTTGGCGTGCGGCGCGGAGTCGGTGCCGAGGAAGAATTTGTGCGCCTTCTCGCCGATAACGGCAGCGACCAATGCCTGACGGTGGGTTTCACGTTTGAGTACGGGCAGGCAGAAATGATGGGGGCGCACGCCGCCGACCAAGAGATCGTTGCGGTTGAGCAGGAGGTGTTGCGGGGTCACGGAGGCGGCAACGTTGTCGCCCGCTTCCAAAACAAGGCGGGCGGCTTCGGCGGTGGTGATGTGTTCGAACACGACTTTAAGATTCGGCACCTGCGCCAAAACGGGTTTCATCACGCGCTCGATAAAGGCGGCCTCACGGTCGAAAATGTCGATTTCGGGGTCGGTTACTTCGCCGTGAACGAGGAACAGGATGTCCTGTTTTGCCATTTCTTCCAAAACGGGGATAAGTTTGAACAGGTCGGTTACACCGGAATCGGAATTGGTGGTCGCGCCGGCGGGGTAGAGTTTGAAGGCGACGATGCCGGCGGCTTTGGCTTCGCGTACAAGTTCGGGCGTGACGTTATCAGTCAAATAAAGCGTCATCAACGGCTCAAACGCGCTGCCTTCGGGCAACACCGCCATAATGCGCGCTTTGTAGGCAAGCGCGTCGGCTACGCTGACGACGGGCGGTTTAAGGTTGGGCATGATGACGGCGCGCCCCATCTGGCGGGCGGTATAGGGTGCAACGGCTTTGAGCGCGTCGCCGTCGCGCAGGTGCAAGTGCATATCGTCGGGGCGGATAATGGTCAGGGTTTGCATAGTTGTTCCTTTTTAGATTTTTGGTTTCCAGACGGCATGCCGACTTTATGCCGTCTGAAGTCAGGGGAGAATTAGGGGTTTCCCGTTGTGGGAACGGTGCGTCAGGTTCAAAACTGCCTGTACGGGTAAATCCGGGGAATCGGCGGTTTGTGCGGTCAATACGGTTTCTTCAGGGCTGCCCGATTCCCGCCAGGCATAGCTGATTTGCCTGGTTTCAAACGGTGCCTGCACCGACTGTTCTGCCCTTAATTCCAAATTTTTATTTTGCGGCGGATGTCGGACAAGCCCTGAGAAATGTTCCAAAAGTGCGGCAGCGTCAGCATATTTGGCTTTAACGCTGCAACTATTGTCACTCAGGCTCAGATAGTAGACACCGCCATCCTGTTCAAGCATCCACAATGCCCGTGCATCAGGCTCTGCAACCTCCGCCCGCATGTGTAGCGTTTCATCCTTGCCCACAAGGGTAAAACGACCGGCATCGGCAAAAGCTGAAACCGGTTCAAAACCGCCCTGCGTCGATACGCAGGCATTCCGGAACAAATCGACGGCAATGCGCGCAAAGCCTTGTCGATCCTCGTCGGAAGGTTGATTTTTGGCACTGCATGCAGCAAAAATAAAAGTTACAAACAACACAATCGGGCGGATTATCTGCATTTCAGACGGCATTTATTTGTGTTGGACGACCAGCCTGAATACGCCGTCCTGCTCCGAAGCATCCAGCAGCACATGACCGGTTTGGCGGCAAAAAGCCTCAAAATCCCCCGGTGCGCCGCCGTCGGTTGCCAGAACGGTCAACACGTCGCCCTGCTGCATTTGCGCCAAAGCCTTTTTAGCCCGCAAAATAGGCAAAGGGCATTTCAGCCCGATAACGTCCAAAGTTTCGCTGTTCATGTTCCGATACCGGTTAAAAGTTTAAATAAAGCCGAATTATACCCCACTTGCTTGCAGCCCTCCCTACCAACCCATAAAATAAAGCCGTTTTCAACTTGGAGAGATCTATGCGCCGCGCCATCCTTCTAATTCTGACCCTGACTGCCGGCACGTCCCTTGCCGCCGGCTTCAGCCAAAAAAATACGCTGCTCAATACACACTACCGTGAAACGCCTGAAGAAACTGTCTCCAGAGAATTTAAAGAACATACCGCAGCATTGCCGCCGCTGCCCGATACGCACTCAGAGGGGTGGTTCGATATTTATGTGGATGAAGATTACGGTAAACAACCCAAAATCCTGCTCGACAGCCTGCAAATCATGCCGGCGCCGGACACCAGCATCCGCTATATCCTCAATATCCGCTCCGACAAAGGCTATGACAACCTGTCTGCCGAAGGCATATTCTGCGCCCGCTCATCCATCCGTTTCGGCAACGACAAACTTTCCTCCTACAAAGTATTCGGATACGGCGATACGGTCAACCGCCGTTGGATACAGCCTCGAAATACCGAATGGAAGCCGATAGGCGGTACACTCGGCCGAAACGACGCATTACGCGCCGTGCTGTATGCGGCATTCTGCGAAGACGGCATACCGACCGACACGCACGGCCTAATACAACGCCTGAAAGAACGTGCCGGACATTATGCGCCATCGATGAAACAACACTCTAAATAAACCGGATATAAAAATGCCGTCTGAAACAATTTTCAGACGGCATTCGCATTATCAGGCATCATGCGGCGGTAACTTTGTCCTGACGGAGCAACAACGTAATCAAACTGCTGATTCGCTGCTTCATCTCACGCCGGTCGACAATCTGGTCGATTGCGCCTTTTTCCAGTAAAAATTCAGCACGCTGGAAGCCTTCCGGCAAGGTTTCCCGTACAGTCTGTTCAATAACGCGCGGTCCCGCAAAACCGATTAGGGCATTGGGTTCGGCCAATACGACATCTCCGAGGAAAGCAAAGCTGGCGGATACGCCGCCCATGGTCGGATCGGTCAATACCGATATAAACGGCAGGCGTTTTTCCGTCAACAAGTGCAGCGCGGCACTGGTTTTCGTCATCTGCATCAATGAGTTCACACCCTCCTGCATACGCGCACCGCCGGAAGCCGCCACACAGACGAACGGACAATTGTCGGCAACCGCCCGACGGATGCCTTGTACGAATCGTTCGCCCACAACCGAACCCATCGAACCGCCGATAAAGCGGAATTCAAACGCAGCAACTACAACGGGCAGGCCGTTCATCTTGCCTTTCATCACCACCAAAGCATCATCTTCCCCGGTCAGCTTGCGTGCCGCACTCAAACGATCCGGATATTTTTTG
The DNA here is from genome assembly GCF_014596375.1 of Neisseria sp. RH3002v2f. NCBI lineage: Bacteria > Pseudomonadati > Pseudomonadota > Betaproteobacteria > Neisseriales > Neisseriaceae > Neisseria > Neisseria sp. RH3002v2f. The sequence goes on along the minus strand of NZ_MAYZ01000012.1, from coordinate 108,811 downwards.
CTGTCTTTAAACTTCAAAGGATCTGTCGGTTTGACATTTCCGGCAACCTCCTCTCTGCCATCCTCATCTAAAAGCAGATTCAGGCGTTGTCGTGCCGACAACGGATTGTGGTGGTTGCATTTCGGACAAACCTGATTGTTCTGCTGCAACTCGGTAGAATAAACAGTTGCCGAACAAGACGGGCATTTGTGCCATAGACCCTCGGGAACATTGGAAGAACCGTCTTTCCCGCGATTCTTGATTTTGGGTGGCAGGATTTTATCTAACCAGCTCATGGACAACTCCTAAAATATTCAGGCTGAGGAACCGCCGTCAGCGCACGGCATCCTTCAACTCTTTCACCAAAGCACCGACGGCGGCAGCCTCGTTGCCCGTATTGTTTTCGATTTCTTTCACAATCCGGCTGCCAACAATAACTGCGTCGGCAACCCGACCGATTTTGCGTGCACTTTCCGCATTGCTGATACCGAAACCGACACCGATGGGAATATCTATATACTGACGCAAATACTCTATTCTACTCGAAACTTCATCCGTATCCAAACTTGCCGCACCCGTGACCCCTTTGAGCGATACATAATAGACAAAACCACCTGCAAATTGTGCAATGGTCTTAATGCGCCCTTCAGTCGTTGTAGGTGCAATCAGGAAAATACAGTCAACCCCGTTGCCTTTCAGCTCGCGATATAAAGAATCGATGGTTTCAATGGGGGAATCCACCGTCAACACACCATCCACCCCCGCCTTTGCGGCTTCCTGAGCAAACTCCCGATAACCCATCTTATGTATGGGATTCAAATACCCCATCAAAACAACCGGCGTTTGAGTATCGGTTTCACGAAACCTTCTGACAACATCCAAGACATCACGCAGAGAAACACCGTTTACCAACGCACGTTCCGCCGCACGCTGAATAGTCGGACCATCCGCCATCGGGTCGGAAAAAGGCACACCCAACTCTAAAATATCCGCACCATTTTCCACCATACTGTGCATTATTGCCAAAGTCGCCCCAATGTCCGGGTCTCCAACCGTAATATAAGGAATCAATGCCTTCTTATTACCCAATGCGGCAAAAGTCTGTTGGATTCTACTCATTTCTCTTACGCTCCCAATACCGGCGAGGCTCCGGCAAACAATCGATAAATCTTTTTAAGTATAACACCTGACGCGCAGATAGGCGAATAGGCATGGCACTCCGATTGTGCAACATATCGCCGTAACCTTTTCACCGGAAATAGGCCGTTTTCCAACTGACGGTTTTTATGAACCGATACCAAACAAACCATCAGGACAATTAAAGGGGAAAAGTATTGGGCTGCTTGACCCGCAGTAAAAAAGTCTTGAATGGGTAACCGGCATATAGACTGCCGCCCCCTTCAATAGCGCAGTTTGGAATGAAAAAACCGGATTCCATATATTGCATGGAATCCGGTTTCATTAAATATCCGAACAGACTTAATCACAATATCGTGAATATTGTAAACAATTCAGAATGTTGCGCCAGACTGATTAGCCATGTAATCGACTGCAGCCTTCACTTCATCATCACTCAAACCGGCATTGCCGCCCTTGGCAGGCATCGCATTAAAACCTTCGATCGCGTGTTTGTGCAAGGTTTCCTTACCTTTTGCGATACGTGGTGCCCAATCGTCTTTTTTACCCACTACAGGTGCCCCGGGAATGGTACCGCCATGACACATTTTACAGCTGGCCTCAAATACTTTCTGACCATCGACAGCAACGGAAGCTTCTGCTTTTGCTTCCGGTTTAGCTTCCGCCGCGGGGGCTTCCGCCTTCTCCTCAGGTTTGGCTTCAGTTGAAGCCGCTTCTGCAGACGGAGCAGCCTCCTGTGCGGCAGCCTGAACCGAAGATGCCTCGGTCTGAACTTCAGAAGCAACGGCTGAAGCCGCCTCTTGCGCCTCTTGTTTGCTTTCTTGCGAACAAGCTGCCAAACCTGCCGCCATCATTAAAGTAATCAGTAGTTTGTTCATATTGTGTCTTTCTTGAGTTTTATCTTTAGATTGCCGCTTTATCCAAACGGTTGGGGAATTCTAACATATGATTTCAATAATCTAGTTCTTTATAATTAGAGTTTTTGGCATAAGTCATATTTTGTGCAAAAATATGGTTGATAACCATAATCAAACACTTTCACAAAAAATATATCTCATTGTTTTAAAATTACAATCCATATATCTAAATACCTTCAACAAAGTCATCCCATCTGAAAACTGATAAAGCCCGTCTTTTAGCTTTGCATTTTTAAACCAATCCGCCGTATTCGGAATAATAACTTTAGCCATCTATGGTAAGTTGTCATTCAAAATTACCACACACATTATCACAAGACTTATGATAGAAGTCTTTACAGGCTTACATTTGTTGCGGAAAATTACACAAACAAAATAAATATAATTCAATGATTATTAATGAATTTTCAGTATTTTATACAAAAAAATAACGCCCCGTTTCGGGGCGTTTGTATTCTGTGGCGGAGTAAGAGGGATTCGAACCCTCGATGCAGGTTGACCCCACATGCTTCCTTAGCAGGGAAGTGCCTTCAGCCTCTCAGCCATTACTCCTAAGGAAAGCAGAATTGTAATTAACTTTATTGATACCGTCAAGAAGAAACAGGAAGCATAAATATCAGCATCTTGAAATTAAATGATATTTACCTCGCTCATACCGACAATCGACATTTCTCAAAACAAAATATCCTTATCAATCAAATCCTCATAAAAAATGCTTTTGGGCATCTTGCTTAGCTTCCTGAAACCACACATCTTCAGGAAAACGTGCAAGCGCGGCATCCAATGTTGACAGCAGGTTTTGCGACAGGGCTTTGGTCAGGTATTCCTCCTCGTTGGCTTCTGCCGCTTTGTCGGGCTGTTGTGCCAAACCGTCGGCACGGGCTTTGTGTCCGTGTGCCAAATAATTGAGCGCGGTAATTTTCTGCGCCCAAAGCTGCGGTATATCGGGATTATCCTCAATCATCACCGATAGGATAGATACGGCCGTCATCAGCCGTCCGCCGTTCATTCGGAGATCCAGAGAACGGTTGGGCGGCAGGGTGCTGAGTATCTCTGCCATTCTGAACCAAAATTCACCGCTGGCTTCATCAGGTGCATTCAATTTAAGCATTTCATAGTGAACCTCCTGATCATCGTTTTGCACGAGACCCCATACTTCGGCAAGGATTTTCTGTTCTTCCCGGCTCAAATGTTGCCATTTCTCAAAATATTGCGACATATCCTTTTCCCTTTGAATCTATTTTATATAGTCTGAAATACAGCGCGAACCCTGTCCAAATCCTCCTGCGTATCTACGCCGGCGGCAGGGGCTTCTTTGGCGATTTCGACGGCAATCGGGTAGCCGTGCCACAGGACGCGCAGTTGTTCTAGCGATTCGATGGTTTCCAGCGGCGAAACGCTCATTTCGGCGTAACGTTGCAGGAAGCCGGCGCGGTAGGCGTAGATGCCAATATGGCGCAGGACGGCGGTTTCGGCGGGCAATTCGCGTTTTTCAGCGCGCATGGCATCTCGCGGATAGGGAATCGGGGCGCGGCTGAAGTAGATGGCGTTGCGGTTTTTATCGAGGACGACTTTGACGACGTTGGGATTCATAAATTCGTCGAAATCGTGCAATTCGTGCGCCGCGGTCGCCATTTGTACGTTGTTTTCCACTAAGACTTCGGCAGTGCGGTCGATGAGTTCGGGGGCAATCAGCGGCTCGTCGCCCTGTACGTTGACGACCACCAGATGTTGCGGCAGTTTCAGCGCGGCGGCGGCTTCGGCAAGACGCGTTGTGCCGCTTTCGTGCCGGTTTGAAGTCATGACGACTTCGACTCCGTGCGCCTGACAGGCCGTCTGAATATCAGGATGGTCGGTGGCAACGACGACACGCGCGGCTTTACTTTTTGCCGCCTGTTCGGCAACGCGCACGACCATCGGTTTGCCGTGAATATCCGCCAAGGCTTTTCCGGGCAGGCGCGATGAATCCAACCGTGCCGGAATCAATACGACGAATTCGGTCATGCTTTGAGTTCCTCTTCGCTCAACGCTCGCGCTTCGTTTTCCAGCATATAGGGAATGCCGTCTTTAATCGGATAGGCCAACTTCGCCTGACGGCTCCACAATTCCTGTTTGTCCTGATGATATTCCAGCCTGCCTTTGGTAACGGGGCAGACGAGGATGTCTAAGAATTTTTTTTCCATAAGGTTGCTTTCGGGTTTGATGGTTTTAGCGAAACTCGCTTCGCTCGTTTTCAGACGGCTTCAAGCGGCATTATTTTTTCCGTGCCGGTTTTTTGAGTTGCGTCAAGCAGGCTGGGGCAGGATTTTTGCCGCTGCACATGATTTGGTCGATTTCTCGAGCTAATTTTTCGTTTTGATTTGATTTTTCGTATTTTTCGGTGATGATGGTCATCATCGGATTTATCGTTGCCTCAAGATAGCGCGGCGTTTTATCGAGTATCGATTGACCTACCGCTGTGCCGTAAAAGCCGATCAACGCATCGACTTCTTCTTGCGTATAAACCGTCTTCATGCCATCTAAAGCCGCTTTACGCAATTGGGCGCGTACTTGCGGCGTGTTGATTTCGGTAACTATTCGATTTAGATAATTTTTCAAGGCTGCTTCCAACTGCGGATGCTTGTCCGCCGGCGCATCTTTCAAAAAATTCTGTATATTCGGTTTGGAGAGCATAATGTCCCCACCCATTTGGAAAGACTGATCCAACATAGCGTCAATTTTTTGTACTTCAAACAGACGCTCCAGCGACGCGTCGCTGGGCGGGGCGGCAAACGCATTGGCACACAATGCCAGCGCGGCAAAGGGCAATAATAAGGTTTTCAGTTTCATATCCACTCCTTTAACGAATGATTAATGCAGATAAAAAATACAACCGGCTTCCGTCATTCCCGTCTGCGCGGGAATGATGGCGTGAGGCGTTTTTATTCAAGTTCATGATAACTTCGCCTAAACCGTGCTTTCAGACGACCTTCGGCACACCTTCCAGCCTCTCCAACACAAATTCCGCCAAATCAGGTTCGATTATCGCACAAACGGGCAACACCCATACATGGTTCAAACCGATGCCGTCTGAAAACTTGACCGCATCCTTTTCCGTAATAATCACCGCGTCTGCATCGGGCAAATCTGCCGCCGAAATATCAGCGTGGTCGGGCAGCGCGACGGTTTGCTTCACGGTAATGCCCATATGCCGCAACGAATCAAAAAAACGCGACGGCTTGGCGATACCGGCGACTGCCGCAACGGTCCGGTTTCCTAAACCTGCCAAATCCAATTTTTCGGACGGACAGTTCAAACGGTAAATTTGTCCCGTTTCGATACGGCTGTGAAACATATTTTCAGACGGCATAAACGACGCATCCGCCTGACTGCCGCTGACCACGACCGCATCCACCGAATCCAGCCGCGACAAAGGTTCGCGCAAACTGCCGTTGGGCAGCAAGTCCAAATCCGTACGCCCCGTATCCGCCGCCGGAAACACCGCGATTTCCACATCCCGCCGCAAGGCGTAATGCTGCAAACCGTCGTCCGCGACAATCAGTCTGATGTCGGGATGCGCCGCCAGCAACGCCCTGCCTGCCTCTACACGGCTACTGCCCACAGCCGTCGGTGCGCCGGTTTTACGGAACAGCAGCAAAGGCTCGTCGCCCGCATCTTCCGCTCGGCTCTCGGCATTCAATACATGAACCGCCTTGCTCTTGCGCCCGTAGCCTCGGCTGATGATGCCGACCTTGACGCCCTTTTCCTGCAAACCCGACACCAGCGCGGCAACAATCGGCGTTTTCCCCGTCCCACCCGCGTGAATATTGCCGACTACGACCACAGGCACGGACAGCTTTTCGCTTTGCCGTTTTCCCGACAAAAAATCCGCACGCCGTTTCGCCGCAATTTTGGCAAACAGCCAGGAGAGCGGCTTAAGCAGAAAAGACAAAACCGGATAAGGTTTTTGCCAATGCCGTTCGATAACGGTATGAAATTTGAAACAATTCGGCATATTCGATACCAATCTTCGAAGCAGAATCAGCCGGTACATTAATAATGCGTACCCGATGCAAACCTACCTATAAGCCATACGGAAATCAAACCGATAAGCGAACACGCCGGTTTTCATAGTGAATTGAGCTTACCTATAAGCCATACGGAAATCAAACCGATAAGCGAACCAATAAGGTAAATAAGCAACAGTGCTTTACAGAAATTGGCACGGTTAGGGTTGCCTCTGACGAACGCCCAAACAAAAAGCATAATGATGTTGACCAAAGGAATCATGAAAACAATCATCGTCAACACCCACTGTCCTGTCGTCATGACGGGGGCGGTTTGTTTTGAAGTCTCGGGCATATCGCCAATATGATAACGGACAGGCTCCATCTCTTTCATTTTTCAGTATCTTTCATTTATTAATCTGACAGCAAAATGCCGCCTGAAAATGGTTCAGACGGCATTTTAAACCACAAACGGCTTACAGCTTCCATCCGCCCAGTTTGGCAGCATAAGCTTCCAAATCTGCAATCGGACGGGTTGCCACGCCGCTTTCCATCGCTGCTTTGGCGGCAGCCGTAGCAACGCGAGGCAGCAGGCGGGAGTCGAACGGGGCCGGAATCAGGTATTCCGCGCCGAATTCGAATTTCTTACCGTAAGCGGCAACCACTTCTTCGGTTACTTCTTCCATCGCCAAATCTGCCAGCGCATACACACAGGCGCGTTTCATTTCTTCGTTGATGGTCGTTGCGCCGACATCCAACGCACCGCGGAAGATGAACGGGAAGCACAATACGTTGTTGACTTGATTTGGGAAATCGGAACGGCCGGTACCGATGACCACGTCCGGACGGGTTTCTTTTGCCAACGGTGGCAGGATTTCGGGATTCGGGTTTGCCATGGCGAACACGATAGGTTTGGCATTCATAGTGTTCAACATTTCAGGCGTCAGCAGGTTCGCGCCGGAGAGACCCAAGAAGATGTCTTTGCCTTTTACGGCATCGGCAAGCACGCGTTGTCCGTTGTCTTCAATGGCGTAGAACTGTTTGGACTCGTCCATACGGTCTTTGTCTTCGCGGGTTTTGTAAATCACGCCTTTGGAGTCGCAAACGGTTACGTTTTCGCGTTTCAAGCCCAAATCCAGCAATTGGTTCAAGCAGGCAATCGCGGCCGCACCCGCACCGGAACATACCAAAGTCGCTTCTTCGATTTTACGGCCGGTATGACGCAAAGCGTTCAGTACAGCGGCAGCGGTAATGATGGCGGTACCGTGTTGGTCGTCGTGGAATACAGGGATTTTGCAGCGTTTGCGCAATTCGCGTTCGATATAGAAGCACTCAGGCGCTTTGATGTCTTCGAGGTTGATACCGCCGAAGGTCGGCTCTAAAGCAGCGATGATGTCCACCAGTTTTTGCGGGTCTTTTTCATCGATTTCGATATCGAATACATCAACACCAGCGAATTTTTTGAACAATACGCCTTTGCCTTCCATCACGGGTTTGCCGGCCAGTGCGCCGATATCGCCCAAGCCCAAAACGGCGGTACCGTTGGAAATCACGGCAACCAAATTGCCTTTGGCAGTGTATTTGTAGGCAGTTTGCGGATCGGCATGGATTTCCATACAAGGAGCGGCTACGCCCGGAGAGTACGCCAAAGCCAAGTCTTTAGACGTGGCCAGAGATTTGGTTGGGGTAACGGAGATTTTGCCCGGCACGGGGAATTCGTGGAACTGCAGGGCGGCTTCTTTCAATGAGTTTTCCATGTATCAATCCTGTTGTGAGAAAGAAATTTGAATCGGACTGTCCGAAACACTTTCGAGACATCGGGTTACGGGCGGTTCGTCGATATTTCCCACGCTTCCTGCCTTGTAACTGCGTGTAATTCTATCATGCCCGAGGTTTGGCGCATACCGCTATTTTGATAGGCGGTACAACCATCTGATTTTTTGCTGAGGCGGGCCTTCTTGCTTCAAATCCGCCATCAATATCCGAAATGCCCGTCCAACACCTTTTCTATGCTGTTTCTGACTTCTTCCACGCTGAGGTTGCCGTCAATAACGGCGTAACGTTCCGGGCAGGCGGCGGCACGGTTCAGATAAACGCTGCGCACACGCATGAAGAAATCTTCCTGTTCCTGCTCGAACCGGTCTTTCTCGCGCGACTGTCCGATACGCGCCATCGATACTTCCAGCGGCACATCCAACAGCAGGGTCAAATCCGGTTTCAAACTGCCCTGCACCCAATGTTCCAATATTTCAATATCTTCAGACGGCATTCCCCGTCCTCCGCCCTGATAGGCAAAGGTTGCGTCGGTAAAACGGTCTGATACGACGTGTATGCCGTCTGAAAGTGCGGGCAGGATGACTTCCTCGATATGCTGCATACGTGAGGCAAACATCATCAGGGTTTCCGCACGCAAACCTGCTTTGGTTGCCGGATTGAGCAAAATCTTGCGCAATGCCTCTCCCAGCGCCGTACCGCCCGGTTCGCGCGTAAACAGGACGGGCAGCCCCCTCCGTTCAAACCATGCCTTGATGGCGGCAAGGTTGGTGGATTTTCCGGCTCCGTCTATACCGTCCAAAGTGATGAATTGAGGCTTCATATTGGTTTTCCCGACAAGGGTATGCCGTCTGAAAACACAAACTTTTCAGACGGCATGGTTTATTTTTTCAAAATATATTTGCGGACGGCGGCGTTGTGTTCGGTCAAGTCATGACTGAACTGGCTCAAACCCGTACCGTCCATTTTAGAAACAAAATAAAGGTATTTTTCACCGGACGGGTGAGCAGCCGCATCAAGCGCCGCCTTACCGGGCAGCGCAATCGGGGTCGGTGTCAGTCCGCCGCGCGTATAGGTGTTGTACGGCGTATCGCGGCGCAGATCCGCCTTTCGGATTTTGCCTTTATATGCGTCACCCATGCCGTAAATGACAGACGGATCCGTTTGCAGACGCATACCGATTTTCAACCGGTTGACGAAAACGGAAGCAATATGGGCCCGGTCGGCTTCGTGCCCGGTTTCCTTCTCAATCAGGCTTGCCAAAATCAGCATTTCGTAGGGGTCTTTATAGGGCAGCCCGTCCTGCCTGCCTTCCCATGCCTCATTCAGGCGGCGTTGCATTGCCTTGTATGCGGCTTTGTAAATCTGCAAGTCGCTGCTACCCGCGTCAACTTCGTAGCTGTCGGGGAAAAATTGACCTTCCGGATTCCCGCTAACCGCGTCCGGTGCGATTTCGGCCATCAATTTTTCATCACTCCACCCTTTGGTATCGTGTTCGATGTCCTGCGTACCGTCGATTGTTTTGCGCATATGGGCAAAGCGTGACCCTTCGATAATCTGTACGGTAACCAAATCCGGCCTGCCGCCGCGCATTTTCTGCAAAATATCCCAAGCCGACACTTCCGAAGGCAGTCTGTACGTACCTGTGTGCAACCTGTTATGCACGCCCAAGGCATAGGCTGCCGCCATCAATACGTGCCTGCTGTACACGATGCGGTCTTCGGCAAGCTTCCTGCCAACCGAGGAAATACCCTGGTTTTTGGCGATTTTAATCCTGTACGCTTTGCCGTTATCCTTAGGAACAAAAAGCAATACCGTAAAAACGGCTGCCGACACGGTCAAAAAAACGGCAGACCATTTCAACAATTTTCTCAACATGGTAGGATTCCCAATATCGGAATACATCTTAAAATTTCGGTGACAGTATAACCCAAATTACCCCATAAGACAGGAAGGACATCATGGACAATCCCGCTACGGCACCCTGGCAGGACGGTTGGCTGCAAAGCGTGCGCCACATTCCGTCGCCGAATTTCGGCCCGAGGGAATCCAAAGAAGAGGTTTCCCTTGTCGTATTGCACAATATCTCGCTGCCGCCGTTCGAATATGGTACGGATGCGGTTGAGAAACTTTTTACCAACCGCCTAGACCCGAACGACCACCCGTTTTTCGGATTGATACACACTTTGCGCGTATCTAGCCATTTCTTAATCAAACGCGGCGGAGAAACGGTACAGTTCGTTTCCTGCGACAATATGGCATACCATGCCGGCGTATCTTCATTCGGCGGCAGGGAAAAATGCAACGCTTTTTCTATCGGCATCGAAATGGAAGGCTGCGATTTCGAACCTTTTGCCGAAGCACAATACCGTTCGCTCGAAACATTGTTGGAAGCACTCTGCCGCCGCTACCCCATTGCCGCAGTAACCGGACATCAGGACATCGCACCCGGCCGAAAAACAGATCCCGGATATTTTTTCGACTGGCAAAGAATCCGGCAAAAAGGCTTTCCCGTAAACAGAAATGCCGTCTGAAAACCGCATATTTCATACAGTGTTGCAGAAAATCACCCCTTATTTCGACACACTGCTGCCAGACACTTCGATTTTCGTTATAATTCAAACATTATGACAGACCGTTCAGGCACAATGCCGAAAACGTAAGCCCAATTTAACCGCAGCGCCGCACTTTGCGCATCCTGCATCCCGAAATTTAACAAGTGATTGCCATGATTTACATCGTACTGTTTCTAGCCGTCGTCCTCGCCGTTGTCGCCTACAACATGTATCAGGAAAACCAATACCGCAAAAAAGTACGCGACCAGTTCGGACACTCAGACAAAGATGCCCTGCTCAACAGCAAAACCAGCCACGTCCGCGACGGTCAACCGTCCGGAAGTTCAGGCATGATGCAGAAACCGCACACCGAGGTTAAAAAACCGACCAAACCTCAAGACCCCGCCCTGAGGAACCTCCAAGAACAGGATGCCGTCTACGTCGCCAAACAGAAACAGGCAAAAGCATCCCCGTTCAAAACCGAAATCGAAACCGTCCTGGAGGAAAACGGCATTATCGGCACGCCCGTCCAACCCGTTTCAAAATCCCCGGCCGAACCTTCTGCCCCGCAACCCGTCCATGCGGCCGCAAACCCCGCACCCATTCCTCAAACTCCTGAAAAACCGCTGATTACGCTCAAAGAACTGTCTAAAGTCGAATTACCCTGGTTTGATGTGCGCTTCGATTTCATTTCCTATATCGCGCTGACAGAAGCCAAAGAACTTCACGCGCTGCCACGCCTCTCCAACCGCCACCGCTACCAAATCATCGGTTGCACCATGGACGACCATTTCCAAGTCGCCGAACCCATCCCCGGCATCCGCTACCAAGCCTTCATCGTCGGCATCCAAGCGGTCAGCCGCAACGGGCTCGCCTCGCAAGAAGAGCTCTCCGCCTTCAACCGTCAGGTGGATGTGTTTGCGCAGAGTATCGGCGGCCAAACACTGCATACCGACCTTGCCGCCTTTACCGAAGTGGCTTCCGCGCTGGATGCGTTCTGCGCCCGTGTCGACCAGACCATCGCCATCCATTTGGTTTCCCCTACCAGCATCAGCGGCGTAGAGTTGCGTTCCGCCGTATCGGGCGTAGGATTCACACTCGGAGAAGACGGCGTATTCCACTATACCGACAAGGCGGGTTCGACCATGTTCTCCATCTGCGCACTCAACAACGAGCCGTTTACCAACGCCCTTTTGGACAACCAATCCTATAAAGGCTTCAGTATGCTGCTCGATATTCCGCACTCCCCGGCAGGCGAAAAAACTTTCGACGACCTCTTTATGGATTTGGCAGTCCGACTGTCCGGCCAACTGAACCTCAATTTGGTCAACGATAAAATGGAAGAAGTATCTACCCAATGGCTTAAAGATGTACGCACCTACGTTTTGGCACGTCAGGAGGAAATGCTCAAAGTCGGTATCCAGCCCGGAGGAAAAACCGCATTGCGCCTGTTCTCATAAATCCGAAACCTCAAAGGCGGATGCATCGGCAACGGTGTATCCGCCTTTTGTTTTCCTGTAAAATCCGACCATTTCCAACACGTTTTACCGTTCAGACGGCATTTGTCCATGCCGTCTGAACCTGTACGAATCCATGAACCCGACCGCACAACACATCCGCCGCCTCACCGACCTCCTTAACCGCTACGCCTACGAATACTACACCCTCGACGCGCCCAGCGTACCCGATGCCGAATACGACAAATTATTCCGCGAACTCGAAGCGTTGGAGTTAAACCATCCCGAGCTCAAACTGCCCGACAGTCCGACCCAGCGCGTCGGCGGCGAGCCTTTGGCGGGATTTGCCGAAGTGCGCCACGAAGTGCCGATGCTGTCGCTGACCAACGCCTTTTCCCCGCAAGATGAAAACGGCGTGTTCGACCATGCCGAAATGTACGCCTTCGACCAACGCGTGCGCGACGGCTTGGACGGCAGCAAACCCGAATACGTTATCGAACCCAAATTCGACGGTCTCGCCATTAGCCTGCTCTACCGCGACGGCGTATTGGTGCAGGCGGCAACACGCGGTGACGGCACAACGGGCGAAGACGTGACCCAAAACGTCAAAACCGTCGCCAACATCCCCTTGCGGCTGCACGGCGAAAATACGCCCGAACTCATCGAAGTGCGCGGCGAAGTACTGATGCAAAAAGCCGATTTCACCGCCCTCAATAAAAGACAAGCCGAAAACGGGCAAAAACCCTTTGCCAATCCGCGCAATGCCGCCGCCGGCAGCCTGCGCCAACTCGATTCGCGCATCACCGCGCAACGCAAACTGCACTTTTTTCCCTACTCCGTCGCCCGCCAGCAAGGCGGTTTCGTCGCGGAAGAACACATCCAAGAACTCGCCTATTTCCAAGAACTCGGCTTCAGTCTGCCTAACGGCAATTTCGGCTGTTTCAAAAATATCGACGAAGTATTGGTGTTTTACGAACAAATGCAGCAAAAACGCCCCGAACTGCCCTACGAAATCGACGGCATGGTCGTCAAAGTCAACAGCTTGGTGCAACAGCGCGAACTCGGCTTCATCTCCCGCGCGCCGCGCTGGGCGATTGCCCACAAATTCCCCGCCGAAGAAGTCCTGACCGTCGTCGAAGCGATTGACGTGCAAATCGGCAGGACGGGCGCGGTAACGCCAGTCGCCCGCCTGCAACCCGTATTCGTCGGCGGTGTCACCGTAACCAACGCCACCCTACATAACCAAGACGAAGTATCGCGCAAAGACGTGCGCGTCGGCGATACCGTCGTCGTACGCCGCGCCGGAGATGTGATTCCCGAAGTCGTGCGCGTGATTTTCGAACGCCGCCCGATGCAGGAAACCGCCGTTGCCGTTTCAGACGGCATCAAATACCAACAAGACGACCTGTTTGCCGAAGCACCGGCTGCAAACCAAACCCAATCCGTTCCGCTCCACAAGCCCTACCGCCTGCCGACCCATTGCCCCATCTGCCGCAGCGAAATCGAACGCGAAGAAGGCGAAGCCGTCGCCCGATGCAGCGGCGGCATGCTTTGTCAGGCACAACGCGCACAAGGCTTAATCCACTTCGCCTCGCGCAAAGCCATGGACATCGACGGACTCGGTCAAAAACAAATCGAGCAACTTGTCGCCCAAGACCTCGTCCGCCATTTTGCCGACCTCTACCGCCTCGACATCCCGACCTTGCAAAAAATGAAGGAAACGGCGGATAAAGGGTCGTCTGAAAACGAAGACGGCGACACAGAAACGGTTTCAGGCGACCTGTCTGAATCCAATACCCCAAACGGCAAAAAACAGCCGACCAAGTGGGCGGAAAACATCCTCGCAGGCATAGAAGCCAGCAAAACGCCCGAACTCGCCCGCTTCCTGTTCGCGCTCGGCATCCGCCACGTCGGCGAACGCACCGCCAAAACACTGGCGCAGGCATTCGGTTCGCTGGAATACGTCCGCCGCGCGCCCGAACCCATCCTCGCCTGCCTGCCCGACATCGGCACAGTAGTGGCGCGTTCCATCGCCCACTTCTTTGCCCAAGCCGAACAGCAGGCGATGATAGACGAACTGCTCGCCGCAGGCGTTGCCCCGCAAACCCAAGCCGTTACCATCCCGCCCGCCCGCCACGCCGAGCCGCAACGTTGGATTGCCCGCCTGCCCGGTTTCAAAATCAGCGAAAACAAAGCCCAAGCCTTATGGGAACTCGCCGGCCAAAGTATAGAAGGGCTGCAAACCGACAAAGCCCTTCCTGCCGACTGGCAAGCATGGCGCAGCGAAGCACAAAACGCCGCCCTGCTCGAAAACCTGAAAACCTTCTTCGCGCAAATGCCGTCTGAAGACGAGGCGGCGCAAGGTTCAGACGGCATCAATAAAGCCGTAGCAGGCAAAACCTTTGTATTAACCGGCACCCTGCCCACACTCAAACGCGACCAAGCCCAAGCCTTAATCGAAGCCGCAGGCGGCAAAGTTTCCGGCAGCGTGTCCAAAAAAACCGACTACGTCGTCGCCGGAGAAGCCGCCGGCAGCAAGCTGGAAAAAGCCAATGCCTTGGGGGTTTCCGTCCTCAGCGAAGCCGAACTGCTTACCCTGCTCGGCTGAACTTATGCCGTCTGAACCGCCTTCAGACGGCATTGCCCACTTTTCCGAACCACACCATGCACACCATTTCCTTTCCAAACCGCACCCAACTCACCGCCCTGCCGCCCCTGTCGCTCTATATCCACATCCCGTGGTGCATCAAAAAATGCCCGTATTGCGACTTCAATTCCCACAGCCTGAAAAACGGATTGCCCGAAGCCGCCTATATCGACGCGCTGCTGACCGATTTGCAGCTTGAATTGCCCAATATTTGGGGCAGGCCGGTAGAAACGATATTTTTCGGCGGCGGTACGCCCAGCCTATTTCAGGCGGAATCGATTGACCGTTTGTTGAGCGGCGTACGTTCGCTGTTGCGCTTGCAGCCGGAAGCGGAAATTACGTTGGAAGCCAATCCGGGTACGTTTGAAATCGAGAAGTTTCAAGGATTTAAAGACGCAGGTATTACGCGGCTTTCTATTGGCGTGCAGAGTTTCAACGACGATATGCTTGCGCGGCTGGGGCGCGTCCACAACGGCAAAGAAGCCTTAACCGCCATAACTACTGCCCTGAAATTGTTTGATAAAGTCAATATCGACTTGATGTATACCCTGCCGAACCAAACCGTTCAGACGGCATTGGACGACGTGCAAACTGCCATCTCCACGGGCGCAACCCACATCAGTGCGTATCATCTGACCATGGAGCCGAACACGCCGTTCGGTCATACGCCGCCAAAAGGTTTGCCGCAAGACGAAGCGGCGCTCGACATCGAAGACGCGGTACACGGCGCGCTGGAAGGCGCGGGTTTTATCCACTACGAAACATCGGCTTTTGCGAAACCCGCCATGCAGTGCCGCCACAATTTGAACTACTGGCAGTTCGGAGATTATTTAGGCATAGGCGCGGGCGCGCACGGCAAAATCTCCTATCCCGACCGCATCGAACGCACCGTCCGCCGCCGCCATCCCAACGACTACCTCGCCTTAATGCAAAGCCAACCGAGTGAAGCCGTCGAACGCAAAACCGTCGCCGCCGAAGATTTGCCGTTCGAATTCATGATGAACGCCCTGCGCCTGACCGACGGCGTACCCGCCGCGATGTTGCAGGAACGCACAGGCGTACCCGCCGCCAAAATCATGGCGCAAATCGAAACGGCAAGACAAAAAGGCTTGCTGGAAACCGACCCGACCGTATTCCGCCCGACCGAGCAGGGACGGTTGTTTTTAAACGATTTGTTGCAATGCTTTTTATAAATCTTTGTATTGCTGCGGCAGATGGTTTTCAGACGGCCTCCAAGACGTTCTGCGCCTTTTATTGCCGTATTGAGGTTCCTCAGTCATGCCAAACCATCCAAACATTGTTTAAACCGTCATAACACAATACAATCGGCCCGTCGGCGGTTGCAAGCCGTTTGACTACTAATAATTTTCTATCCAATTATTGAGGATGACATCATGAAAAAAGTTCTGGCTACCTTAGTTGCCCTTTCCCTTCCCGCTGTCGTATTGGCAGATGACAACCGTGGTTTCTACGTTCAAGGCGATCTCGGCCACTCAACCCTTAAAACCAGCGATGAAGGTGGCAAGGTCAGTAGCAAAGGCTTCAGCCCGCGCCTGTCTGCCGGATATGATTTCGGCGATTTCCGTGTCGCTGCCGATTACACCCACTATAAAACTCGGAAAGACCATGAACAGGGTCCGTCTTACACACTTGACTCAAAAATCAAACTCCAAAGCGTCGGCGTTTCCGCCATTTATGATTTCGACTTAAATTCCCCGGTCAAACCTTATGTCGGCGCACGCGTAGGCCTCAACCGCTTTTCTTATGACGACGATGACCGGCGTGAGGGCTACCATGCGACAGAAACGTTCCGTAAAACCAAAACCGGCTTGGGCGTAATGACCGGCGTTGGCTACGACATCACCCAAAATGTTGCCTTGGATGCAGGCTACCGCTACAACCACTGGGGCAATTTTGACGGCATAAAAGTACACACTCACGAAGTATCCGCCGGTGTGCGTGTAAAATTCTAATTTTTCAAACCATCTGTATTCACACATTTCAATGAAAAATGTGATTGTTGTAACAGACAGAACACAATACAATCCAAACAGCCAACAGTTGCAAAGAGCCTGATGGCCATCAGTAATTTTTACCTACGAGGAACAACATTATGAAAAAAATTCTGGCTACCTTAGTTGCCCTTTCCCTTCCCGCTGTCGCATTGGCAGACGAACACCGTGGATTTTATATCCAAGGCGATGTCGGCCATACTTCGGTAAAAGGCAAGATTTACGACGAAAGCGAGACGGCAAAAGGCTTCAGCCCGCGCCTGTCTGCCGGATATGATTTCGGCGATTTCCGTGTGGCAGCCGACTACACCCACTACAAATCCCACAAAGAAAGCGGCAGAATCAGCGACTCCACCACTTATGACGCGAAAGCCAAATTCCAAAGCGTTGGCGTTTCCGCCATTTATGATTTCGACTTAAACTCCCCGGTTAAACCTTATGTCGGCGCACGCGTAGGCCTCAACCACGTATCATTTGACACAAAGGAATACGGCAGTTCAGGCTCCATCGAACATTATGAAACCCGCAAAACCAAAACCGGCTTGGGCGTGATGACAGGCATCGGTTACGACATCAATCAAAATATCGCCCTGGATGCAGGCTACCGCTACAACTACTGGGGCAAATTTGACGACGTGAAAGTACACTCTCACGAAGTGTCCGCCGGCGTACGCGTCAAATTCTAATATACGTGTTATTCCGCAAACCGCCGAGCCTTCGGCGGTTTTGTTTTCAACATCCATGCCGTCTGAAACTACACAAGCAGACGGTTTTGTACGATAATCCGCAACACCGCGTTCCCCTTTCACACACATCCGTTTCAGGAGAAAATCATGGCCAAAACCATCATCCACACCGACAAAGCCCCTGCCGCCATCGGCGCATACAGCCAAGCCGTCCGAGCAGGCGACACCGTTTACATGAGCGGTCAAATCCCTCTCGATCCCTCCACCATGACCGTTGTCGGCAACGGAGACTTCCGTACCGAAGCGCGCCAGGTCTTTAAAAACCTGCAAGCCGTTGCTGAGGCCGCAGGCGGCACGCTGGCCGACATCGTCAAACTCAACGCCTACCTGACCGACCTTGCCAACTTCGCCGTTTTCAACGAAGTCATGGCAGAGTTCATCCAAGAACCCTTCCCAGCCCGCGCCGCCGTCGGTGTCGCCTCCCTGCCCAAAGGCGTGCAGGTCGAGGCCGAAGCAGTACTCGTCCTAAACGCATAACCGCCCTTCACGTTCAGACGGCATGATATTTCAAGGCCATGCCGTCCGAACCGAAACACTTTTCCACTTCACGATACCCGCAATGGCACATTACGCAATCGGCGACATACAAGGCTGCTTCGACGAACTGACCGCACTGCTCGGCAAAATCGGCTTCAACCACGGTACAGACACCCTCTGGCTGACGGGTGATATCGTCAACCGCGGCCCGAAATCCCTCGAAGCGCTGCAATTTTGCATGGAACACGAAAACAGCGTGCAAATCGTCCTCGGCAACCATGACCTGCACCTGCTTGCCGTCGGCTGCGGAGAAGCCGGTACCAAACGCAGCGACACGATAGAACCCATACTCAAACACCCCGACGGAAAAAAAATGCTCGACTGGCTGCGTGCGCAACCGCTGTTGATACGTGACGGCGGCCGCGTCATGGTACACGCCGGCATCCTGCCTCAGTGGCGTATAGACCAGGCCGAATCGCTCGCCGGAGAAGCCGAAGACGAACTGCGCGGCAAAAAATACGTTAAATTCCTCTCCAAAATGTACGGCAACAAACCGACCGCATGGGACGAGGACTTAAACGGTTACGCACGCCTGCGCTTTATCGTCAACGTATTCACGCGGATGCGCGCCCTGACCTTCAAAAACGAACTGGATTTCGACTACAAATCCACAGTGAAAAAAATGCCGCTTTACCTGCGCCCGTGGTTCAAAGCCCCGAACCGGCAGAACCTCGACCATACCATCATCTTCGGACACTGGTCTTCCTTGGGCTACACGAATGCCGACAGCGTCATCTCGCTGGACACCGGCGCACTCTGGGGAGGACAGCTGACCGCCGTCAACCTCGATACGGAAGAAATTACCCAAGTCCAAGCCGCCAACGGCATAGACTGGAAAAGCATCATGAAATAAAAACCGCCGCGCCATGTACAAAATCCTTCCAACCGCACACGTCCTCTCCAGGCTGGGACTTCTGTTTTCCGTCATCCTGCTGATTCCGGCAGCACTGTCCTATGCCTTTTCAGACGGCGCATTTTCCGCCTTCCTCACCACCGCCCTGATTACCATGTCCGGTTCCTACACCGTTTGGATATCCACTTTGCGATTCAGGCGGGAATTGCGTCCGAGGGACGGCTTTACCCTCGTCCTGATGCTGTGGCTTGCCTTTGCCTTTGTTGCCGCCATACCGATTTACCTCTACCTGCCCCAGATAAGCTTTACCGACGCCTTCTTTGAGGCCATGTCCGGACTGACCACCACCGGCGCGACCACCATCACACACCTCGACACGCTCGCACCTTCCGTCAACTTTTGGCGGCACCTCCTCAACTGGCTCGGCGGCATGGGCATCATCGTCCTCGCAGTCGCCATCCTGCCCATGCTCGGCGTCGGCGGCACGCAGCTTTTCAAAGCCGAAATCCCCGGTTTGGACAAAGAAAATAAAATGGCGCCGCGCATCTCCCAAGTTGCCAAAAAACTCTGGTTTGCCTACATACTGACCACGCTTGCCGCCATTGCCTCCCTCCATCTGGCCGGGATGGGCTGGTTTGACGCGCTCTGCCACGCCCTGTCAGCCGTCTCGCTCGGCGGTTTCTCGACACACAACGACAGCATCGCCTATTACGACTCCCCCGTCATCGAATCAGTCGTCATGTTCTTTACCGTATGGGGGGGGATTAACTTCGCCAGCCACTTTGCCGCACTCAACAACCGTTCCCTCAAGACCTACTGGAAAGACGAAGAATGCCGCACCATGCTGCTTGTCCTCTTCGGCAGCATCCTCATCTCCGCCCTTTACCTGTGGCAGAAAAACTATTATCCCGACTTCATGCAGGCCCTGCGTTATACGTCCTTCAACTTCGTTTCCATCGGCCTGGCGAGCGGATTTTCCAATACCGACTTCTCCCAATGGCCGCTGATGGTTTCACTATGGATGTTCTTCCTGTCGAACATACTGGCAAGTTCGGGTTCGATGGGTGGGGGCATAAAAAACATACGCGCCCTCGTCCTGTTCAAATTCAGCCTGCGCGAAATGATGATACAGCTGCATCCCAAAGCCGTCCGCACCGTCAAAGTAACCGGCAAAAGCATACCCGACCGCCTTGCCCTGACCGTCATGTCCTTCATCTTCATCTACTTCATGACCACCATCCTATTCAGCTTCCTGCTGATGGCAAGCGGCATGGAATTCATCTCCGCCTTTACCGCCGTTATCGCCTGTATCACCAATGCCGGCCCGGGATTGGGCGAAATCGGGCCGGCAAGCAGTTATGCCGTATTGAGCGGCACGCAAAAATGGCTTTGTGCAGCCGTCATGCTTTTGGGCAGGCTGGAAATCTTTACCGTCCTCATCCTCCTCACCCCTGCTTACTGGAAGAAATAAAAAATGCCGTCTGAAAACTTTTCAGACGGCATATTGTCCTTTAAAGAAGCGGAAGCTCTACAAAAGGAAAGAACCGTTTAAATTTATGATAAATCTCAGGATGTTTTTCCAAAGCTTCCAAAGCCTTCTTCTTAGTAATCGGAATATCGTAAAACTCTTGATTCCGTATATAGGTAATACCATATACGGCATCTTTTTCCTTTTTGGTCATATCGGTAGTTGGAACAAAGCCAATAATATTATATATACTTATGGAACAATCATCTGACTCCAAATAATCTATTAAATCAATCAGATACCTTGGGAAGCTTTCGACAGGGACAGTCCTGACAATTCCATATAACCAATCCAAGAATTCTTTTTTGTCGGCTGCATTGCGCTCATAACACAATATAGCAAATCCCAAATCATCACAATTGTTCCGCGTAAGCCCCAACATAATCATTTTCCTTTATCCATTGCACTACCGCCGATATGCCCGGTCGGCGAATGTTTTTCTTCAGGCACAAGCTGCATCCTTCCTGTATCTTGATGATGCCAAGTGTAATTTGGTATTTTAGATTTTCCTTTGCCGTCAAACGCTCCTTTAGTTATCCGCTTTGTATCAAAAATGCCGTCTGAACAGCGAACGGTCTTTCAGACGGCATTTTGACTGTTTAAAGTGGGGGCAGTTCTACAAACGGAAAGAAATGCTGAAACTTCTGATAAATTTCAGGATGTTTTTTTAAGGCTTTTAATGCTTTTTCTTTTGAAACGGGAGGGTCATAGACATCTATCCCCCTTAAGAAGGCAATGCCTGTTAATGCATTATCCTGATTTTTTGATAAGTTATTTTCGGGAACAAATCCTATAATATCAATTAGATGGAATAGTGATTGAAGATCTATTAGATCAAAAAAATAATTTGGAATTTCATCTAAGTCCATTTCCCTTATGATTTTTTCGACCCACATTTTAAATTCGGTAAGATTGATTGCTTGGCAATATATACTGCCTAGGGCAAAATTTAAGTCAGTGCTATTTTCTTTATAAATTTTCCACATAATTATTTACCCTTCCCCATTGCCGTCCCTCCTATGTGGCCGTTTTTAGAATGTTCCCATTTCAGACGGCATTTGAATGTCTGTCGCCGCGTACTCTACATCATACAGACGGCAAAAAAGCCGCTTTTGAAAGCGGCTTTCAGAATTTTTGGTCGGAGTGAAAGGATTCGAACCTTCGACCCCTTGCACCCCATGCAAGTGCGCTACCAGACTGCGCCACACTCCGACTCGATAAGTTTCGAATTATAATTTTAGCCGGGCCCTTTGGCAAGCCTTAAGATAATACCGTTCCCTATCTTTTTGACACAGAGGGATATTTATCGGAATCGGAACAAATGTTCAGACGGCATTTATGGCAGGTGTCGCAGGCTGCTATAATCGCTTCCTCATTCTTATCAAAACGGAACAGACGGATATTTCTCATAACCCGTCCCAACGTCGGGCATTTGACGATTCGTCCGAAACACTAAAGATACGGAAAATACAACTGTGTAAATATATTGGGAAACCTGCACCGATAAAGGTACCAACCGGTTTCGGCAACGGTATAACCCAATCTTCAACGGAAACAACAAGCCCGAATCCCCAATCAAACCGCCAAAGGACATTGATGGCAAAACCGCTCAAATATCCCGTCTCCGCACTGGTCGTACTCCATGACGGGGACGGCAGTATCCTCCTCATCGAACGCACGCATCCGAAAGGATTTTGGCAGTCTGTAACCGGCAGCCTCGAACCAGGGGAAACCGTTGCCCAAACGGCAAGGCGCGAAGTTTGGGAAGAAACCGGCATACTGCTGGCGGAAGGACAGCTTCAAGACTGGCACGACAGCACGGTTTACGAAATCTACCACCACTGGCGGCACCGCTATCCAAAAGGCGTGTTTGAAAACCGCGAACACCTCTTCTCTGCCGAAATTCAGCGTGATACGCCCATCGCCCTGCAACCCGAAGAACACGTCTCCTACGGTTGGTTCGATATGGAAGAAGCGGCGGAAAAAGTATTTTCCCCGTCCAACAGGCGCGCGATTTTGGAATTAGGCAGACGCTTGGGTAGGCTTTGAAAAATGCCGTCTGAAAATATCCGGAACCCTTTTCAGACGGCATGGCGGCGTTTCCATCAAACTTTTTGTTTGCTATACTCCTGCCGTTCAAATCCTCAGAAACAAAGGAAACCAAATGGCAGACTTCAACCAAATCCTGACCCCCGGCGACGTGGACGGCGGCATCATCAACGTTGTCAACGAAATCCCCGCCGGCAGCAACCACAAAATCGAATGGAACCGCAAACTGGCCGCATTCCAACTCGACCGTGTCGAACCCACCATCTTCGCCAAACCGACCAACTACGGCTTCATTCCCCAAACATTAGACGAAGACGGCGACGAATTGGACGTGCTGCTCGTTACCGAACAACCTCTGGCAACCGGCGTATTCTTGGAAGCGCGCGTTATCGGCGTGATGAAATTCGTTGACGACGGCGAAGTAGACGACAAAATCGTCTGCGTTCCTGCCGACGACCGCAACAACGGCAACGCCTACAAAACTTTGGCAGATTTGCCGCAGCAACTGATCAAACAAATCGAGTTCCACTTCAACCACTACAAAGACCTGAAAAAAGCGGGTACGACCAAAGTCGAATCCTGGGGCGATGTGGAAGAAGCGAAAAAAGTCATCAAAGAATCCATCGAACGCTGGAACAAACAGGCATAACATCCGCCTTCCCATGCCGTCTGAAGGCCCCTTCAGACGGCATTTTTCCAGCCTCTAGGGAATGCCGTCCTAATCGGCTATAATCCGAACATCCCTTTTCACGGGCAAACACCATGAGCCGCCAAAGAATTTATTTATTGTTCATCGCCTTGTTCACACTGGCATTCATGCTGCTCGTCCTGTTGGGCGGCTATCTGCTGACCGTCGGCAGCAAAGCCTTCGCCGTCGCCTCCTTCCTTTTTGCATTCGGCGCGCTGTTCGGACAAATCGGCAGCCTCGCCCTCTACCTGCGGCACAAATCCCTACATGCCGCCCCATTCTCACCACAAAGGAACCGCCATGGCTGAAAAACCGGAAAAAATCGTTTTAGCAAGCGGCAATGCAGGTAAACTCAAAGAATTCGGCAACCTATTCGAACCATACGGCATTACCGTATTGCCGCAATCCGAATTCGGCGTACCCGAATGTCCGGAACCCTATTCCACCTTTGTCGAAAATGCACTGGCAAAAGCACGCCATGCCGCCAAATACAGCGGGCTGCCCGCACTCGCCGACGACAGCGGCATCTGTGCAGCCGCCCTAAACGGCGCACCGGGCATACATTCCGCACGCTACGCGGGCGACAACCCCAAATCCGATTCCGCCAACAACCTGAAACTTGCCGGCGAACTTGCCTGCAAAGCCGACAAAAGCTGTTCTTATGTCTGCGTATTGGTTTTTATCCGTCATGAAAACGACCCGCGTCCGATTATTGCCGAAGGCGTATGGCACGGACAGTGGCACGATGCCCCGCAAGGGCAAAACGGTTTCGGTTACGACCCGTATTTTTATCTGCCCGGACACGGCAAAACCGCCGCCGAATTGGATTCGGAGGTCAAAAACCGAGAAAGCCACCGCGCACAGGCACTTGCCGAACTCTTACGCAAACTCGCCCTTTAAACATCAAAACAATACAAAGGAAAAAGAATGAAACCCATACGGAAAGCCGTCTTCCCCGTCGCAGGGATGGGAACCCGCTTCCTGCCTGCCACGAAGGCCAGCCCGAAAGAAATGCTGCCCATCGTCGACAAACCGCTGATCCAATACGCCGTAGAAGAAGCCGTGGAAGCCGGCTGTACGGAAATGGTGTTTGTAACCGGGCGCAACAAACGCAGCATCGAAGACCATTTCGACAAGGCATACGAACTTGAAACCGAGTTGGAAATGCGTCATAAAGACAAACTTCTGGAACACGTCCGCAACATCCTGCCGCCTCATATTACCTGCCTGTACATCCGCCAAGCCGAAGCACTGGGACTCGGACACGCCGTATTGTGCGCCCGCGCCGCCATCGGAGACGAACCCTTTGCCGTCATCCTTGCCGACGACCTGATTGATGCTCCCAAAGGCGTGCTCAAACAAATGATTGAGGTGTACGAACGCAGCGGCAACAGCATTTTGGGCGTAGAAACCGTCGAACCGTCCCAAACCGGCTCATACGGCATCGTGGAAACCGAACAGCTCAAACCGTTCCAACGCATTACCAACATCGTCGAAAAACCCAAGCCCGAAGACGCTCCCTCCAACCTTGCCGTCGTCGGCCGCTATATCCTCACGCCGCGCATTTTCGACCTTTTAACCGGCCTGCCGCGCGGTGCAGGCAACGAAATCCAGCTTACAGACGGCATCGCCAAACTCTTGGAACACGAATTTGTCTTGGCGCATCCCTTTGAAGGCACGCGCTACGACTGCGGCAGCAAACTGGGCTATCTGGAAGCCACCGTCGCCTACGGTCTGAAACACCCCGAAACCGGCGAATCCTTCCGCCGGCTTCTGGAAAAATACCGCACCGAATAACCACATCAAGGAATCCTTATGCACAACAAAACCTGGTCGGGACGTTTCAACGAACCCGTTTCCGAACTCGTCAAAAAATATACCGGCTCCATCGGTTTCGACCAACGCCTTGCCGAATGGGATATCCAAGGCTCGCTCGCCCACGCGCAGATGCTGACCCGGTCGGGCGTGCTGAGTGAAAACGATTTGACCGACATCCGTCGGGGCATGGCGGAAATCCTCGAAGAAATCCGTAGCGGCAAAATCGAATGGTCGCTCGATTTGGAAGATGTCCACATGAACATCGAACGCCGCCTGACCGACAAAATCGGCGATGCGGGCAAGCGTCTGCACACCGGCCGCAGTCGCAACGACCAAGTCGCTACCGACATCCGCCTGTGGCTGCGCGATCAAATTACCGTTATCCAAAACCTGATTCAAAACCTTCAGACGGCATTACTGGATTTGGCGGAACAAAACGCCGAAACCGTCATGCCCGGCTTTACCCATCTGCAAGTCGCCCAGCCTGTCAGCTTCGGGCACCATATGCTCGCCTACGTCGAAATGCTCGGCCGCGATTTCGAACGTATGACTGACTGTCGCAAACGCGTCAACCGTATGCCGCTCGGCGCTGCCGCCCTTGCCGGTACGACTTATCCGATTCAGCGCGAAATCACCTCCGAATTGCTGGGTTTCGAGCAAATTTGCCAAAACTCGCTCGATGCCGTATCTGACCGCGATTTTGCCATTGAGTTCACCACCGCCGCCTCGCTGATTATGGTTCACTTGAGCCGCCTGTCTGAAGAATTGATTTTGTGGATGAGTCCGCGTTTCGGCTTTATCGACATCGCCGACCGCTTCTGTACGGGTTCGTCCATCATGCCGCAGAAGAAAAATCCCGACGTACCCGAACTCGTGCGCGGCAAATCCGGCAGAGTCATCGGACACCTTATCGGCTTAATTACCCTGATGAAATCGCAGCCCTTGGCGTACAACAAAGACAATCAGGAAGACAAAGAACCTCTGTTTGATACAGCCGACACGCTCATCGACACGCTGCGGATTTACGCCGACATGATGCGCGGCGTGACCGTCAAACCCGACAATATGCGCGCCGCCGTGATGCAGGGCTTCGCCACCGCCACCGATTTGGCAGATTACTTGGTAAAAAAAGGCATACCGTTCCGCGACAGTCACGAAGTCGTCGCCCAAGCCGTACGCCACGCCGATGAAGCTGGCGTTGATTTGAGCGAACTGCCGCTTGAAGTCTTACAAGGTTTCAGCAAGCTGATTTCAGAAGACGTGTACGGCGTTCTGACACCCGAAGGCAGCTTAAACGTGCGCAACCACTTGGGCGGCACCGCGCCCGAACAAGTCCGTTTCCAAGTCAAACGCTGGCGTGAAGTGTTGGCTTAACTCCCCGATGCCGTCTGAAGAAATGTTCAGACGGCATTTTTAAAAGGCAAGAACACTATGACCGATACGGATACCCAAGCCGACCGCTTCGAGCAGATGATGTGGCAGGCGGTGGACAAACTTTTTGAACAGCATGACGGCAAACTCGAAAGCATGGACGGGCGGGAACAGGAGCTGGTTTTGATTTGGCGGGCAGAAGCCGATATCGGCAACGGAGGCATACTGCAATTTGTCTGCAACTGGGGTTTTCCCGCCGCCGAAAAGACTTGTTCCGTTCTGAAAAAAATCGGCGCGATACACAGCGCAATGCTGATCCATCGGGCAGCAGCCGCATTGGGAAAAGAAATCCGCCACCTCCAATCGGAAGGTAAAAACCTGAAAGAAATGTGGGATATAACAAAACATCTCGATAACAAAACCGCCTCACTGCTGAACAGTCTGGATGAACAATATTGGCAAGACCCCGACAAACTGTATCTGCTGGGATGGCAATACTATTCCGGCAACCCTGTTCAGACGACATCTTAAAAACCATATCCCCCTTTAAAACATTCTGCAAACATTTCCTGTGGATTGCAGCCGTTTCCCTTTCCATCGGCTGCCTGTTCTTCCGGCCGCACGACGCATAGGACAATACAAGATTCCTGTTTTCCGGTATTTCCGTTGCTTATAAGCTGCTAATATTCTGTTTGAATAACACATTCCGGAACAGACATAAACATTAGCTAAGCCAGACAACACATGAATTAAAAATAATTATTTGCATTTGAATTGATAAATTAATAAACTAATAAGGTCATATCTGAAACACCGATATGTGTTCAAATATTTTAGGAGAGAACCATGAAATTACACACCCGCCTTGCGTTGCTGACAACCGCGCTCATCGCATCCTCCCCCGCATTTGCAGACATCGTCCTCTACAACGGACAACACAAAGAAGCCACACAGGCACTTGCCGATGCATTTACCAAATCTACCGGCATCAAAGTGAAAATCAACAGCGGCAAAAGCGACCAGCTTGCCGGACAAATCAAAGAAGAAGGCAGCAGAAGCCCTGCAGACGTATTCTATTCTGAACAAATCCCACCGCTGGCTACACTTTCCGCAGCCAACCTTTTAGAAACCCTCCCCGCAAAAACAATTAACGATACGCGCCGCAAAGGTGTGCCGGTTGCGGCAAAAAAAGACTGGGTCGCATTGAGCGGACGTTCGCGCGTCGTCGTATACGACAGCCGCAAACTGTCTGAAAAAGATTTGGAAAAATCCGTCCTGAATTACGCCACACCGAAATGGAAAGACCGTATCGGTTATGTACCGACTTCAGGCGCATTCTTGGAACAGGTTGTCGCCATCGTCAAACTGAAAGGCGAAGCAGCCGCCCTGAAATGGCTCAAAGGCTTAAAAGAAAACGGCAAACTGTATTCTAAAAACACTGTGGCGCTCCAAGCCGTTGAAAACGGCGAAGTACCGGCCGCCCTCATTAACAACTACTACTGGTATGCGTTTGCCAAAGAAAAAGGCGTACACAACATCCATTCCCGCCTGAACTTCGTCCGCCACAGAGACCCGGGCGCACTCGTTACCTATTCCGGCGCGGCTGTGCTGAAATCTTCCCAAAACAAAGCCGAAGCACAAAAATTCGTCGCCTTCCTCGCAGGCAAACAAGGTCAACAGGTCTTAGCCGCCAACCGTGCCGAGTATCCGCTGCACGCCGGCGTGTCTTCACCGTTCAATATGGAACCTTATTCCAAATTGGAAGCACCTGAAGTATCTGCAACCACCATTACCGACAAAGAAAATGCCACCCGCCTCCTCGAACAGGCAGGCCTGAAATAAACTTTTTCCGTTCAAACGGTCGGGCAACCCTGCTGTCCGACCGTTTTCTATCCGAAGCCGATTTATGTCCCGCAACAAAATACCCTCATGGCTGACCGCCCTCATCCTGCTTATCGCCTTGCCGCTGACCCTTCCTTTCCTTTATGTCGCCATGCGTTCGTGGCAGGTCGGTGCAACACGCGCCTACGAACTGCTGTTCCGCCCCCGCATGTTTGATTTGCTGGGAAACACCCTGATGCTGATGTTCGGCGTTACCCTGATTTCTATTGTTTTGGGTATTACCTGCGCCGTCCTGTTCCAACGTTACCGCTTTTTCGGCAAAACCTTTTTTCAGACGGCAATTACCCTGCCCTTATGCATACCTGCATTTGTCAGCTGCTTTACATGGATCAGTCTGACTTTCCGCGTGGAGGGATTTTGGGGAACCGTTATGATTATGAGCTTGTCGTCTTTTCCCCTCGCCTACCTGCCGGTCGAGGCAGCCCTCAAACGCATCAGCCTGTCGTTTGAAGAAGTCAGCCTTTCCTTGGGTAAAAGCCGCCTGCAAACTTTCTTTTCCGCCATACTTCCCCAACTCAAACCTGCCATCGGCAGCAGCATCCTGCTGATTGCGCTGCACATGCTGATTGAATTCGGTGCAGTATCGATACTCAACTATCCGACCTTTACCACCGCCATTTTCCAAGAATACGAAATGTCGTTTGATAACAATACCGCCGCACTGCTGTCTGCCGTATTGTTGGTCATTTGCGGACTGGTCGTATTCTCCGAAAACATTTTCCGCGGAAAAACCAAGCTCTATCACAGCGGTAAAGGCGTTATCCGTCCCTACCCTGTCAAACCGCTCAAACTGCCCGCACAAATCGCCGTAATATTGTTTATCAGTTCGCTGCTGGTTTTAAGTATCATCATCCCGTTCGGCATCCTAATCCACTGGATGATGGTCGGCTCATCCGGCACATTTGAACTCGTATCCGTATTCGATGCATTTGCCCGATCGATGGGCGTATCTGCCGCCGGCGCATTATTGACCATTTTGTGCGCATTGCCCTTGGTTTGGGCATCCATACGCTACCGCAACCTGCTAACCGTATGGATTGAACGCCTGCCCTTCCTGCTCCACGCCGTTCCCGGGCTGGTTATCGCCCTGTCGCTGATTTATTTCAGCATCAACTACGCACCATCCATTTACCAGACCTTCGTCGTCGTCGTCCTTGCCTACTTCATCCTCTATCTGCCGATGGCGCAGACCACACTGCGAAGCTCAATGGAACAACTCCCCAAAGGCATGGAGCAAGTCGGCGGCACATTAGGACGCGGACACTTCTTCATCTTCAGGACACTGGTGCTGCCGTCCATCCTGCCCGGCATTACCGCCGCATTCGCACTCGTCTTCCTCAACCTGATGAAAGAGCTGACCGCCACCCTGCTGCTGACCGCAGATGATGTCCACACGCTCTCCACCGCCGTTTGGGAATACACGTCAGACGCACAATATGCCGCCGCCACCCCGTATGCCCTTATGCTGGTACTGTTTTCAGGCCTGCCCGTATTCCTACTGAAAAAATACGCCTTCAAATAACACTGCTGCGAAAGACCGACTATGACCGCACCCGCACTCCAAATCCGCCAACTAACCAAAAACTTCCAGAACCATGCCGTTCTGCAAAACATCTCGCTCACACTCGGCAAAGGGGAAATCCTCTTCGTCATCGGTGCATCAGGTTGCGGCAAAACCACGCTGCTGCGCTGCCTTGCCGGTTTTGAACAGCCCGATTCCGGAGAAATCTCGCTTTACGGAAGAACAATCTATTCAGAAAATACCAACCTCCCCGTCCGCGAACGCCGTTTGGGTTACGTCGTACAGGAAGGCGTACTGTTCCCCCACCTGACCGTTTACCGCAACATCGCCTACGGGCTGGGCAATGGCAAAGGCAAGACGGCGCAGGAGCAGCAACGCATCGAAGCCATGATGGCCCTGACCGGCATTTCCGAACTCTCAAACCGTCATCCGCACGAACTTTCAGGTGGACAGCAACAACGTGTCGCCCTCGCCCGCGCCCTCGCCCCCGATCCCGAACTCATCCTGCTGGACGAACCCTTCAGCGCACTGGACGAACAGTTGCGCCGCCAGATTCGCGAAGACATGATTGCCGCCCTGCGCGCCAACGGCAAATCTGCCGTTTTCGTCAGCCACGACCGGGAAGAAGCCCTGCAATACGCCGACCGGATTGCCGTCATGAAACAAGGACGCATCCTCCAGACTGCAGCCCCCCACGAACTGTACCGACAACCTGCCGACCTTGAAACAGCCCTGTTTATCGGCGAAGGCATCTCCCTGCCCGCCACACTCAACGCCGACGGTACGGCAGACTCCGAATTGGGCAGGCTCCCCGTCGGAAACACCTTACCCGCAGGCACACGCGGCACACTGCTCATCCGTCCGGAACAATTCAGCTTCAACCGCCCGAACACCCATGCTGCCGAATTATCCGCCACCATCCTCAACGCCATACCCAAAGCACGCCACATCCAAATCCGCCTGAAAATCGAGCAAACCATCCTGACGCTGAACACCCCCTACGCACCCGATTTTTCAGACGGCACACAGACACGCATCTACTTGAATTCAGAAGCACTGTTTTTCCCGGAACAACCTGCCCCGTAAGTTTGGAAACACCATGCCGTCTGAAAGGCGTGCCAATGTCTGGCGATATTCATCTTGTTGAAAACATAATTTATTTGTTAATATAGAAACACGCGGCAGCACGCGGCAGCGTAAGACCGACTGCCGCCCAAAAACAGAAAATACCTGTTTCCGCAAACCGGACGGGAAATAGCCTATTCCGACATTTCCCCTCAAATCCCAACACTTCCAACATACATGCCGCACACCGCAGCATACGAAAGGATATATCATGGCAAAAGTACTTATCGTACCCGTATCTGCCGGACTTGACGCATCCGCCGCCGCCCGATCATTTGCAAAAGCACTGAACGCACAAGTTTTCCAAGCCTTTGACGCACAAGCAGAATCCCTGTTGGCGCAAGGCAAAAGCGACGACTGGTTTGACGCGACGGTCGGTAAAGTTGCCGCACTCGATGCCGACAACCTCATTATCGAAGGCATCGCACCCGATGCCGACAAAATCTACCTTGCAGGCAAAAACGTCGAACTGGCGCTCTCTTTGGACGCCGCCGCCGTATTTGCCGTCCGTTCCGACAACGCCGATGCAGACGAACTGGCGCACCGGCTGAACCTTGCCAAACAGTTCTTTGCCACCGCGCCGGGCGTATTGGAAGGTTTTATTGTCGACGGTGCGGCAGCCTCCGTTGCCGAAGCGGCTGCCGAAAAAACCGGTTTGACGTTCTTCGGCTCAAGCAGCGCGCTGAAAGACGTATCCGTATTGGCAAACCGACAAACCAAACGCCTTTCGCCCGCCCAATTCCGCTACAACCTGATTGACTTCGCTCGTAAAGCCGGCAAACGCATCGTCCTGCCGGAAGGTGCCGAGCCGCGCACCGTCCAAGCCGCCGCCATCTGTCACGAAAAAGGCATTGCACGCTGCGTCCTGCTTGCCAAACGCGAAGAAGTCGAAGCCGTTGCCAAAGAACGCGGCATCAGCCTACCGGACTCTTTGGAAATCGTCGATCCCGCCTCATTAGTCGAACAATACGTCGAGCCGATGTGCGAACTGCGCAAATCCAAAGGCCTGACACCCGAAGACGCGCGCAAGCAACTGCAAGACACCGTGGTACTCGGTACGATGATGATGGCGAAAAACGATGTGGACGGCCTGGTATCCGGTGCCGTTCATACGACCGCCAATACCATCCGCCCCGCTTTGCAACTGATTAAAACCGCACCGGGTGCAAGCCTCGTATCCAGCGTATTCTTTATGCTGCTGCCCAACCAAGTCCTCGTCTTCGGCGACTGCGCGGTTAATCCGAACCCGACTGCGCAACAGCTTGCCGACATCGCCATCCAGTCTGCCGATTCCGCAAAAGCCTTCGGCATCGACCCGAAAGTGGCCATGATTTCCTACTCTACGGTCAACTCCGGTAGCGGTCCCGATGTCGATACCGTCATCGAAGCAACTAAACTTGCCCAAGAAAAACGCCCCGACCTCGCCATCGACGGCCCGCTGCAATATGATGCGGCAACCGTACCGAGCGTGGGCAAATCGAAAGCCCCGGGCAGCCCGGTCGCAGGACAGGCAACCGTTTTGGTCTTCTCAGACCTGAACACTGGTAACTGCACCTATAAAGCCGTCCAACGCAACGCCAACGTCTTAAGCGTCGGCCCGCTGCTGCAAGGCCTGCGCAAACCAGTCAACGACCTGTCTCGCGGCGCACTGGTAGAAGACATCGTGTTTACCATCGCCCTGACTGCAGTTCAGGCAAAACAAATGGAAGGCTGATAAAGCCCCAAAAGTATGCCGTCTGAAACTTGATTTGGTTTCAGACGGCATTTTGACAATAAGCCCCTCCGTTTCAGACCATTACCTTATCCCGATACGGCACGACCCATACAACTGCGCTCCAAGCATTGAATTATCAAGCATTTTTTTGTACAATCCGTCCATCCCAAACATTATTCGGGCCGTCTGCTGGCGGCCTGAAACTTTTTGCAAAGAAAGCTCATGTCCCAAGAAATCCTCGACCAAGTGCGCCGCCGCCGCACGTTTGCCATCATCTCCCACCCTGACGCGGGTAAAACCACACTGACCGAAAAACTGCTGCTGTTTTCAGGTGCGATTCAAAGCGCGGGTACGGTAAAAGGCAAGAAAACCGGCAAATTCGCCACCTCCGACTGGATGGAAATCGAGAAGCAACGCGGCATTTCCGTGGCCTCGTCCGTGATGCAGTTCGACTACAAAGACCACACTGTCAACCTCTTGGACACGCCGGGACACCAAGACTTCTCCGAAGATACCTACCGCGTATTGACCGCCGTGGACAGCGCCTTGATGGTCATCGACGCGGCAAAAGGTGTGGAAGCGCAAACCATCAAACTTTTGAACGTCTGCCGCCTGCGCAATACGCCGATTGTTACGTTCATGAACAAATACGACCGCGAAGTACGCGATTCCCTGGAATTGCTGGACGAAGTAGAAAACATCCTGCAAATCCGCTGCGCACCCGTCACCTGGCCGATCGGCATGGGCAAAAACTTCAAGGGCGTGTACCACATCCTGAACGATGAAATCTATCTCTTTGAAGCGGGTGGCGAACGCCTGCCGCACGAGTTCGACATCATCAAAGGCATCGACAATCCCGAATTGGAACAACGCTTTCCGTTGGAAATCCAACAGTTGCGCGACGAAATCGAACTGGTACAGGCGGCTTCTAACGAGTTCAACCTTGACGAATTCCTCGCCGGCGAACTCACGCCCGTATTCTTCGGCTCGGCGATTAACAACTTCGGTATTCAGGAAATCCTCAATTCATTGATCGACTGGGCGCCCGCGCCGAAACCGCGCGACGCGACCGTACGCATGGTCGAGCCGGACGAGCCGAAGTTCTCCGGATTTATCTTTAAAATCCAAGCCAATATGGACCCGAAACACCGCGACCGCATCGCCTTTTTGCGCGTCTGCTCCGGCAAATTCGAGCGCGGCATGAAAATGAAACACCTGCGCATCAACCGCGAAATCGCCGCCTCCAGCGTGGTTACCTTCATGTCGCACGACCGCGAGCTGGTGGAAGAAGCCTACGCCGGAGACATCATCGGTATCCCGAACCACGGCAACATCCAAATCGGCGACAGCTTCTCCGAAGGCGAACAACTGGCGTTTACCGGCATCCCATTCTTCGCGCCCGAACTGTTCCGCAGCGTCCGCATCAAAAACCCGCTGAAAATCAAGCAACTGCAAAAAGGTTTGCAACAGCTTGGCGAAGAAGGCGCGGTACAGGTTTTCAAACCGATGAGCGGTGCAGATTTGATTTTGGGTGCGGTCGGCGTGTTGCAGTTTGAAGTCGTTACCTCGCGCCTCGCCAATGAATACGGCGTAGAAGCCGTGTTCGACAGCGCGTCCATCTGGTCAGCGCGCTGGGTATCATGCGAAGACAAGAAAAAGCTGGCGGAGTTTGAAAAAGCCAATGCAGGCAATCTGTCGATAGACGCAGGCGGCAACCTCGCCTACCTCGCGCCTAACCGCGTGAATCTGGGACTCACGCAAGAACGCTGGCCGGACATCGTGTTCCACGAAACGCGCGAGCATTCGGTTAAACTGTAAAACACAAAGGCCGTCTGAAACATTCAGACGGCCTTTTTTTCATTCGATATCAACCCAATAAATCCCAAGCAAACTTTCCAATGGTCAGGCACAGCAGCAACATAAATCCGTAACGCAGCTCAAATATTATCTTATTTTAGCTGTTAACACCTCACCAAACATTTTCGGAATAAATGTTGACTTTAACCTTAGGTCAAAGTTTATAATTTGTACTCATTCAACTATCACATAAGCGAAAAACATGAAAAAACTTATGACTTTTATCACACTTAGCGCTGCTGCAGTTTCAATTTATGCCCATGCTAATGAACTACCGCATCAAGCACACATGAATACGCAAATGTCGACAGGTTCTGCAATGCAACAAGAATTTATGCAAGGTATGAATCAAATGCATCAAGACATGATGGCAGCTGCGCAATATAAAGATCCTGATGTTGCTTTTGCAGCAGGTATGTTGCCACACCATATTGGCGCAGTAAAAATGGCGGAAGTTGAATTAAAATACGGAAAAGATCCTGAGATGCGTAAGCTTGCTGAGGATATTATTAACGCACAACAAGCGGAAATTGAACAAATGCAAAAATGGCTTAAAGCACACAACAAAAAAAGCTCCGTAAAATGATCTGACCCCAAAAGTTAGACTGATTTAGTTCAAGGACTGAGTTCTGTAATTCACAGAGCTCAGTCCTTTTAGTTTCCCCTGAATGCGCTCATGGTTGTAATAATGAATGTACTCATGAATCGTTTTTTCCAGTTGTTAGAACGTCTCAAATCATTTACCGTAATAACATTCCATTTTTAATCGTCCAAAGAAGCTTTCCATCGCACTATTATCTAATAAGGTTTATGCTGTTAGAGTCCAATAAGTTGATATATAAACTGATATTCCCGATAATCACATTATTCGGAGTCGGTATTGTTGCGACAGCCTTACATAATGCGCGGCGGAATACTTCAAAAAGGCTTTTTCCTCATCGGTCAACACGCGCACCTGTCTGACCGGCGAACCGACATAAAGATAGCCGCCCTCCAAACGTTTGCGCGGAGGTACGAGGCTGCCCGCCCCAATCATCACGTCATCTTCAATAACGGCATCGTCCAAAACCGTCGTCCCCATGCCAACTAGGACTCGGTTGCCGATACGGCAGCCGTGCAACATGGCCTTGTGTCCGACAGTTACATCTTCTCCGATAACGAGCGGTGAGCCCTCGGGTTTGGCGGCGGTTTTGTGGGAAACGTGCAAGACGCTGCCATCCTGTATATTGCTGCGCGCACCAACGGTAATGCTGTTCACATCGCCGCGCAATACGGCATACGGCCATACGGAAACATCATCGGCAAGCGACACCTCACCGATAATGACGCACGTTCCGTCTATCATGCAGGTTTCGTGAATTTCGGGAGTGTGGTTTTGGAAAGTTCGGATTGCGTTCATTTTTTTCTCCTTTACTGCCGTTGTCCGGCTTATTCTCTAGATGCCGTCTGAAACAGGCTCAAACGGCACGGCTCATTTTCCAGCCTTAAGCGACTGCCACAGTCTGACACTAAGACGGCTGACATCGCTGGATTTCGGCGATACGATGAAACTTTTCTGCATCAGTTCTTTAGTCGGAAAAATCGATGCGTCGGATGTATATTTCGCATCCATCAGTTCTCGGGCAGGCAGACTGGCCGGTGCATAGGTTACGAAACTGCCGTTTTGCGCGGCAACTTTCGGATCCAGGGTGTGATTGATATATTTATGGGCATTGGCGACATTTTGCGCATCACGAGGAAT
Source organism: Neisseria sp. RH3002v2f (assembly GCF_014596375.1). NCBI lineage: Bacteria > Pseudomonadati > Pseudomonadota > Betaproteobacteria > Neisseriales > Neisseriaceae > Neisseria > Neisseria sp. RH3002v2f. The sequence continues at coordinate 72,897 of NZ_MAYZ01000012.1, read as the reverse complement.
CATCAGCGAATCCACCCATACACCCACGCCGGTTGTCGGTACCAATACCTTGATATCCACACCGTTTGCCGACTCCCGGGCACGTGTTTTGGCAATATTCAAATCACCGCCGTAACCGATGGCGACACACAGGTTTCCGGTCGCCATATCGTCGATATAGCCTGAAGAAGTGAAGCGTTTGATGTCCGGACGGACGGTTTTCATCATATCGACGGCGGCTTTGATGTCTTCGGGATTTTCACTGTTGGGGTCTTTGCCCAAATAGTGCAATGCCAGGGGAATCTGCTCGATAGCGCTGTCAAAATAACTGATACCGCAGGATTTCAGTTTGCGTGTATATGCGGGATTAAATACCAAATCCCATTCGTTTTCGGGCAATTTGTCCGTACCCAATGCCTTTTTCACCTGCTGCGTATTGATTGCCAAGGTATTAATGCCCCAAAAATAAGGGACCGCATATTCGTTGCCCGGATCGACTTCCGCCATCATTGCCAGCAGGGAGGCATCGATGTTGGCGTAATTGGGTATCAGGCTTTTATCGATTTTCCGGTATGCGCCGGCTTTAATCTGCCTGCCGACATTGGCGACGGAAGGTACGACCAAATCATAACCGGACTTTCCGGTCAGCAGCTTGGCTTCGAGCGCCTCGTTGCTGTCATAATAGTCGTACCGGATATTGAGACGGGTATCTTTTTCAAAATCGGAGAGGGTTTGGGGATCGACGTAATCCGACCAGTTATAGATATTGAGTTTGTCGGAAACAGTATGTTGCACTTGGGATGCTTCGGGTTCTGCGGTGGTTTGGCTGCCACCGCCGCATGCAGTCAAGACGAGGCCGAAAACTGCCGCCGCCATCAAGATTTTTCTCATGGATACAGTCCTTTTGTGAAAAAGAAAACATTGCAGTGGTCCGATACCACATACAAAAGGGAAACTGTGGGGGCGGCCGGCTTGCTTCCTTGTGCCCTTGATTCAGCTGGACTGAATTAAACGGCAAAAGACGCGGCAGTGCAATACTTAATTTTAATGCCGGAAAAAAAATATATGTGCAGCCGTTTATTTTCAAATAATGCACCTGCTCCGCCATCTTAAACGAATATGCCGTCTGAACGTGCCATACGTTCAGACGGCATAATGCCAAACAAACAAGTCAGTTGCTCAATACGTCCACACCCTGCGGGGGCGTAAATTTGAATGCGCCGCGCGAGAGGTTGGGCTTGGTGTTCAAGCTGCCGAAGGTGATGGAGGTTTGGTTGCCGAAGCTGTCTTTCAGCTGCATGGCGGCGAGGTTGTCGCCTTTGAAGCCGATGCGGATGTATTGGTAGCCGGCGTTGTTTTTCTTAGGCGTTGCCAAGACGTAGTCGATGCCGTTGGACGAGCCGTCTTCTTTGAGGGAGTAGCTGCTGTCAAGGGCGGTTTTGTTGGAGAGGATGGCGGCAGGGCTGTCGCCGATGGTTTGGTCTTGGGCGGACTTGGTCACTTGTGCCAAATCAACGTCATAGAGCCAAATGGTTTGACCGTCGCCTACGATGGTTTGTTTGTAGGGCTTGGTGTATTCCCATTTGAAGAGGCCCGGACGCAGGATTTTGAAAGTGCCGTGTGCGGTTTGGGTTTTCTTTTTGCCTTGGACGGTTTGGGTGAAGCTGCCGCTGATACCGTCGGCGTCGTTGTTGAATTTTTTGAGTGCATCTACTGCGCCTGCCTGTGCGAAACCGATGGTTGCGGTCAGGGCGGAAGCAGCGAGAAGTTTGAACAGGTTGTGTTGTTTCATCATTATTTTTCCTTGTTGGAAGGGGTGTGGCGCCCAGTATCGATGTTACAAAATAACAATGCAAGCCGCTTATGGGCGGTTTACATTTTGCAAACAGTGTTGTCTAGGGGCTAATTTTTTGAAGCTACGGGATTTTTTCCTGCGGAAAAGACAATCGGGTTTCACAATTCTTTAATGTATGCCGAGTGTGCAAACTGTGGTATTTAATGGTTTTTGACGCGCAACGCCAAATTGTAAAGATTATATTCCTTATATTGTTTTTTTTAAACGCTATAATGTTTGTTTTCCGAAAAACGGCGGACTTGGGATGAAACCTGATATTTATGCCTTGCTGGAACTTGCCCTACTTTCAGACGACCCCGATGAAAAAGGACGGCTGACGGATGAGGCGTTTGCCGCCGTTCAGAACATGGACGGGGCTGAGACAAACGCGCCGCCGCTGGACTTCCGCCACGCAGGACGGCCGCTGAAGCCTGTTTTGGTCGCGCCGTCGCAACTGACGCCGCGCAAGATGAACACGGCCGAAGGCTATGCGGCGATGCTGCACGCGATTGCGCATATCGAGTTCAACGCCATCAATCTGGCTTTGGACGCGGCATACCGTTTCCGCACGCTGCCGTTTCAGTTTGTGCGCGACTGGGTGCGGGTGGCGAAAGAAGAGGTGTACCACTTCCGCCTGATGCGCGAACGGCTACGCGCTTTCGGCTTCGATTACGGCGATTTCGAGGCGCACAACCATTTGTGGGACATGGCGTATAAAACCGCCTACGACCCGCTGTTGCGCATGGCGTTGGTGCCGCGCGTATTGGAAGCGCGCGGGCTGGACGTTACGCCGGGGATACGCGCGAAGGTGGAGCAGCGCGGCGATTCGGAAACCTGCGGCGTGTTGGACATCATTTACCGCGACGAAGTGGGCCATGTCGCCATCGGCAACCATTGGTATCAACACCTCTGCCGCGAACGCGGTTTGGAACCTGTCGCCCTGTTCCGCAGTCTGATTGCCCGTTACGATATGTTTATCTTCCGCGGCTATGTGAACATCGAAGCGCGCGAAAAAGCAGGCTTCAGCCGCTTCGAGCTGGATATGTTGGAAGATTTCGAGCAGGGTTTGAAACAAGGCAAAAAGGTCGTCTGAAAACCCTGAATCCGGATTTTCAGACGACCTCTGTTGAGGAACGTTATGTCTCACCATCACGAACACCATCATCACGCACACGCCCACACGCATACCGCCAACAAAAAAGTATTGCGCGTATCGTTCATCATCATCGCCGCCTTTATGCTGCTGGAGGCGTTCGGCGGCTGGCTGACCCACTCGCTCGCGCTGCTTTCCGACGCGGGGCATATGTTCAGCGACGCATTTTCCTTGGGCGTGGCATTGTGGGCGTTCAAACTCGGCGAAAAAGAAACCACGCTGCAAAAGACCTTCGGCTACAAACGTTTCGAAATCCTCACCGCCATGTTCAACGGCTTGTCGCTGGTGGTCATCGCCGTGCTGATTTTCTACGAAGCCGTCAAACGCCTGCTTTATCCGCCCGAAATCGCCACATTGGGAATGCTCGTTATCAGCGTCGTCGGACTGCTGGTCAACATCGGCGTAGCGGTTTACATGCTGAAAAATAGCGACACCGAAGCCAACGTCAACATGCGCGGCGCGTATCTGCACGTTTTAAGCGACCTTGTCGGCTCGGTCGGCGCGATTGCCGCCGCCGTACTCATGATGGCGTTCGGTTGGAAATGGGCGGATCCGCTCGCCAGCGTGTTCGTTGCCGCATTGGTCGGACGCAGCGGCTGGAGCCTGCTCAAACAAACGCTGCACATCCTGATGGAAGGTGCGCCCGAAAACATCCACACCGACGACCTGCTTGCCGTCATCCGCAACACCGACGGCGTCAAATCCGTCCACGACTTACACGTCTGGACGATTACCAGCAATATCAACGTATTATCCTGCCACATCGTCGTAGACGGCAGCATGACCGTTGCCGAATCCGAACAAATCGCCTACCGCATCGAACACGAGTTATCCCACAAAAACATCGGACACTGCACCATCCAAATCGAAAGCGAACACCACCCACATCCCGACAGCGTCTTGTGTGCCAACGAAACCGACAGCGCACACCATCACCACCACTAAACCCAAAGGTCGTCTGAAACCCTTTTCAGACGACCCCATCGAAAAACCAAAGGAAAACACATGATTCAAGCCGTATTGTTCGACCTCGACGGCACGCTCGCCGACACCGCCCTAGACCTCGGCGGCGCACTCAACACCCTGCTCGCCCGCCACGGACTGCCCGAAAAAAGCATGGACGAAATCCGCACCCAAGCCAGCCACGGCGCGGCAGGTCTGCTCAAACTCGGCGCAGGCATCACCCCCGACCATCCCGACTACGCCCAATGGCGCACCGAATACCTCGACGAATACGACAGCCGCTACGCCCAAGACACCGCGCTCTTTGACGGCGTGAACGAAATGATTGCCGAACTCGACAAACGTGGCATCAAATGGGGCATCATCACCAACAAACCCATGCGCTTCACCGACAAACTCGTCCCCAAACTCAGCTTCATCATCCCACCCGCCGTCGTCGTCAGCGGCGACACCTGCGGCGAACCTAAGCCCAGCGTCAAACCCATGCTGTATGCGTGCGGACAAATCCACGCCAACCCGCAACACACACTCTACGTCGGCGACGCGGAACGCGACATCCAAGCAGGCCGCAACGCCGGTATGACGACCGTCCTCGCCGAATGGGGCTATATTTCCGATGAAGACGACACCGACTCATGGCAACCCGACTACCGCATCGCCACACCGATCGAACTAATCGGCTGCCTTACCAAGAAACAGGTATGAAAATGCCGTCTGAAAACCTTTCAGACGGCATTTCCCACATTCAGGTACAACCTCGACACCACATCAGAACCTACGCTTCAACTTGCACGCCTGAAGGATGTGTACGGCAAGCTCTTCCACCGATTTATCCGTCGTATTCGCAAACGGAATCCCATGCCGTCTGAACATACTCTGCGCGTCCGCCACCTCGCTGCGGCATGTATCGATTTTGGCATAAGTTGAATTCGGGCGGCGCTCTTGGCGGATGGCCTGCAGGCGTTCGGGCTGAATGGTGAGGCCGAACAACTTGTCTTTGTAAGGTTTGACCATACGCGGCAAATCACTGGATTCCAAATCATCGGGAATCAACGGATAGTTGGCTGCCCGGATACCGTATTGCAACGCCAAATACAGGCAGGTCGGCGTTTTGCCCGAACGCGATACACCCATCAAGATTACATCCGCTTCCTGAAGGTTCTTATCGCTGACCCCGTCGTCGTGGTTCAATGAGAAATTCACCGCCTCCATACGCGCATCATAACGCTTCGTATTACCGATACTGTGATGCCCCTGCCCGGATGCCGTGGCTTCGGTATTGAGTTCCTTCTCCAACAGTCCCAAAAAAGTCTCAAAGAAATTAATCTGAAAAGCATCCGCCCCTTTGATAATCCGACGGATTTCGTCATCAACCACACTGACAAACGCAATCGGACGCTGTCCGTTTTCCTGCATATTCCGATTCACCTTCTCCACTACCGCCCTGGCTTTTTCAGGCGTATCGACAAACGGGTGCGTATGGCGCTTGAACTCCAAATTACCAAACTGGTTCAATAGGGCCTCACCGATATTCTCAGCCGTCAGCCCGGTACGGTCGGAGATATAAAACACGTGGCGCAAACTGCTCATCTTCCATCCTCAAAATAAAGATTGAAACACACATCATAACAGCAGCAACAAACATAAGGAAAGCGCACATACCGCCCCTACCCCGGATTACACGAAAACGGGAAAATAAAAATTTGAAACAAACCGCACCCCAAAACAAATTTAGCAGGAGAAAATGCCAATAAATCGAGCAAAAATCTGCCAAGAAAATATTAACCTATTCAAAACCACCTGTTTTACAAAGAAAACACCCAAGGAAAAACATGTTTGCCGGTAAAGAATTTCAAACCATTACATACCCCGAAAACTGCAACTTTTCAGACGGCATCACGATTTAAACAGATAAAACACATGACAGCATAGGAACGAATCGCTTAAAATAAGGATGCGGATTTGTTTCTTTTTTAACATATTTTAGATTGGACACACAAATGGCCGACAACTACGTAATCTGGTTTGAAAACCTGCGTATGACAGATGTTGAAAGTGTAGGCGGAAAAAATGCCTCGCTGGGCGAAATGATCAGTCAACTGACTGAAAAAGGCGTTCGCGTTCCCGGAGGCTTTGCCACAACAGCCGATGCCTACCGTGCATTCCTCGCACACAACGGTCTGAGCGAACGCATTTCTGCCGCATTGGCAAAATTGGATGTCGAAGACGTTGCCGAACTGGCACGTGTCGGCAAGGAAATCCGCCAATGGATTTTGGACACCCCGTTCCCCGAACAGCTGGACGCAGAAATCGAAACGGCTTGGAACAAAATGGTTGCCGATGCCGGCGGTGCGGACATTTCCGTTGCCGTACGTTCTTCCGCAACTGCCGAAGACCTGCCGGACGCATCATTCGCCGGACAACAGGAAACTTTCCTGAATATCAATGGCCTGGAAAATGTTAAAGAAGCCATGCGCCACGTATTCGCCTCCCTGTACAACGACCGCGCCATCTCCTACCGCGTACATAAAGGCTTCGAACACGACATCGTCGCCCTTTCCGCCGGCGTACAACGCATGGTGCGTTCCGACAGCGGCGCATCCGGCGTGATGTTTACCCTCGATACCGAATCCGGTTACGATCAAGTCGTCTTTGTCACTTCATCCTACGGCCTGGGTGAAAACGTCGTACAAGGCGCGGTCAACCCCGACGAATTCTATGTATTCAAACCCACACTGAAAGCAGGCAAACCTGCCATCCTGCGCAAGACTATGGGTTCGAAACACATCAAAATGATTTTTACCGACAAAGCAGAAGCCGGTAAATCCGTAACCAACGTCGATGTCCCCGAGGAAGACCGCAACCGCTTCTCCATTACCGACGAAGAAATCACCGAGTTGGCACATTACGCACTGACCATCGAAAAACACTACGGCCGCCCGATGGATATCGAATGGGGTCGCGACGGCTTGGACGGCAAACTCTACATCCTGCAAGCCCGTCCCGAAACCGTAAAATCCCAAGAAGAGGGCAACCGCAACCTGCGCCGCTTCGCCATCAACGGCGACAAAACCGTATTATGCGAAGGCCGTGCCATCGGTCAAAAAGTCGGACAGGGTAAAGTACGTCTGATTAAAGATGCTTCCGAGATGGATTCCGTCGAAACCGGCGACGTACTGGTTACCGACATGACCGATCCGGATTGGGAACCCGTGATGAAACGTGCTTCCGCCATCGTTACCAACCGCGGCGGACGCACCTGCCACGCGGCGATTATCGCGCGCGAACTGGGCATTCCGGCCGTTGTCGGCTGCGGCAATGCAACCGAATTGCTGAAAAACGGTCAAGAAGTTACCGTATCCTGTGCCGAAGGCGATACCGGCTTTATCTACTCCGGCCTGCTGGACGTACAAATTACCGATGTTGCTTTGGACAACATGCCTAAAGCACCTGTAAAAGTAATGATGAACGTCGGTAACCCAGAGCTCGCATTCAGCTTTGCCAATCTGCCGAGCGAAGGCATCGGTCTGGCACGCATGGAATTCATCATCAACCGCCAAATCGGTATCCACCCCAAAGCCTTGTTGGAATTTGATAAACAAGACGACGAATTGAAAGCGGAAATTACCCGCCGCATCGCCGGCTACGCTTCTCCTGTCGACTTCTATGTCGATAAAATCGCAGAAGGCGTGGCAACATTGGCTGCATCGGTTTACCCGCGTAAAACCATCGTCCGTATGTCCGACTTCAAATCCAACGAGTACGCCAACTTGGTGGGTGGCAGCATCTACGAACCGCACGAAGAAAACCCGATGCTGGGCTTCCGCGGCGCAGCTCGTTATGTCGCCGAAAGTTTCAAAGACTGCTTCGCCCTCGAGTGCAAAGCCTTGAAACACGTCCGTGACGAAATGGGTCTGACCAACGTCGAAATCATGATTCCGTTCGTCCGCACTTTGGGCGAAGCCGAAGCTGTTGTTAAAGCCCTGAAAGAAAATGGTCTGGAACGCGGCAAAAACGGCTTGCGCCTGATCATGATGTGCGAGTTGCCAAGCAACGCTGTATTGGCAGAACAATTCCTGCAATACTTCGACGGCTTCTCCATCGGCTCTAACGACATGACTCAGCTGACCCTCGGCCTCGACCGTGACAGTGGCTTAGTGTCCGAATCGTTTGACGAACGCAACCCTGCCGTTAAAGTAATGTTGCACTTGGCAATCTCCGCCTGCCGCAAACAAAACAAATACGTCGGTATTTGCGGTCAAGGTCCGTCAGACCATCCGGACTTCGCCAAATGGCTGGTAGAAGAAGGCATAGAGAGCGTCTCCCTGAATCCGGATACTGTCATCGAAACCTGGCTGTATTTGGCTGATGAATTGAATAAATAATCAATGCCCATACCCCCAAGCCTGAAAAGCTCGGGGGTATTTTTCCAAACGACTTTACTCAAGCGATCTATCCTACCGATAAAGGCTAACCCCGCCTGAGATAATATTTGACACCTGCACGCCGACTGCCTACAATTCCCCCTTTCTCCGAGCAACCGGCAACGGTCAGCTTCTTCTTTCAGACGGCATCCGCCCGTCTTTTCCTCTTCTATATATCATTATTATGCACGTCTCTGAATTACAAACCCTGCACATTTCCAAACTTTTAGAGTTGGCAGAAGAACACGCTATCGAAAATGCCAACCGTTTCCGCAAGCAAGACTTGGTTTTTGCCATCGTCCGCCAAATGATGAAAAAAGGTGAGAGTTTTACCTGCTCCGGCACACTCGAAATCCTGCCCGACGGTTTCGGTTTCCTCCGAAGTGCGGATACCTCCTATCTCGCGGGTCCTGATGACATATATGTCTCACCCACCCAAATCCGACGCTTCAACCTGCATACGGGCGACACCATCGAAGGCAGTGTGCGCGTCCCCAAAGACAACGAACGCTATTTTGCCCTGGTCAGACTGGATTCCATCAACGGCGACCACCCGGAAGTATGCCGCCATAAAATCCTGTTTGAAAACCTGACTCCTCTGTTTCCGACCAAACAGTTAAAACTGGAACGCGACTTAAAGTCCGAAGAAAACCTTACCGGACGTGCCATTGACCTGATTTCCCCCATCGGCAAAGGTCAACGCGCCCTCTTGGTTGCCCCGCCCAAAAGCGGTAAAACCGTGATGCTGCAAAATATTGCCCACGCCATTACCGCAAACTATCCTGAAGTCGAGCTCATCGTCCTCTTGATTGACGAGCGTCCCGAAGAAGTTACCGAAATGAGCCGCTCCGTCCGTGGCGAAGTAGTCTCCTCCACCTTTGACGAGCCGGCTCAACGCCACGTCCAAGTTGCCGAAATGGTGCTTGAAAAAGCCAAGCGTATGGTAGAACACAAAAAAGATGTGGTCATCCTGCTTGATTCGATTACCCGCCTTGCTCGTGCCTACAACACCGTCGTGCCTACCTCGGGCAAAATCCTGACCGGCGGTGTCGATGCCAACGCACTGCACCGTCCCAAACGTTTCTTCGGCGCAGCACGCAATGTTGAAGAGGGCGGTTCGCTGACCATTATCGCCACAGCATTGGTTGAAACCGGCAGCCGTATGGACGATGTGATTTACGAAGAATTCAAAGGCACCGGCAATATGGAATTGCACCTCGACCGCCGCATGGCGGAAAAACGCCTCTTCCCCGCTATCAACATCAATAAATCCGGCACGCGTCGCGAAGAACTGCTTGTTCCAAACGACCAGCTGCAACGTATGTGGTTACTGCGTAAATTCCTGCACCCGATGGATGAAATCGAAGCCACCGAGTTCTTAAACGGGAAAATCAAAGCATCTAAAAATAATGATGATTTCTTTGAACTGATGCGCGGAAAATAAACACATCATCGACATTAAGCGAAATGCCGTCTGAAATCTGAAAATCGGGTTTCAGACGGCATTTTTCACATTGACCGCCAACGGATAAACATACTGCCTACGATACTTAACGGCTGTCTTTCCACTGATAGTATTGAGAACCGAGAAATGAACCGAGCTTTCTCAGAAAAGGTTGCAGGATGATATTCGGCTGGCGCAACTGCTCAAACGGCTTCAGACGGCATTCGTCCCCTAAAATTGCTTCTGCAACCGCCAAACCTGCAATACCCGTTATTGCCATACCATGCCCGGAATAACCTTGTGCATAAAAAACATTTGCGGCCAAACGTCCGAAATGTGGAACAAGGTTGGCAGTAATATCACACTCCCCTCCCCATGAATATTCGATTCTAACATCGGCAAGCTGCGGAAAAACTTTCAGCATGTCTTGGCGGACAAGCTGGGTCATACGCGCAGGATCGTCAATAAATTCATGGTCTTTACCGCCGAAAAGCAATCTGCCGTCCGCACTGAGGCGGTAATAATCCAAAATATGGCGGTTGTCGCACACAGCCATATTGTTTCGGATAAGCCCATGCCCACGCTCACCCAAAGGTTCGGTGGCAATAATAAAGGTGCTAACGGCAATCGCCTTACGCTCCAAAGGCTTGAATATCGGATTCAAACCGGCATAAGTATTGACGGCATATACCGCATTTTTACATTCGACACTGCCTTCCGGAGTGTAAACCAACCAACCGTTTTGATAAGGTTCGATGCGTATCATGGGAGAATGCTCAAAAATCTGCGCACCGGCTTTGGCAGCGGCATCGGCAACACCCAACGTGTAATTGAGCGGATGAAGATGCCCGGACAAGGGATCGAACTGTGCGCCTTGGTACATATCGCTGTCGAGTTGCTGCTTCAGTTCAGTGTTATCCCAAAGTTGATAATGAGTTGCACCGTAATATTTTTGGGCGTGCTCATGCCATTGTTGCAATTCTTCCCAATGTTGCGGACGAACGGCAACCGTGGCATAACCGCGTTGCCAATCACAGTCAATCGCATATTTGCGTACGCGCTCGTCCACAAGCTCAACCGCCTGTAAAGACTGCTGCCAAAACCATTGTGCCCGCTCCAAACCAACCTGTTTTTCAATTTCCTCCATACCGCAGGCGTAATCGCTGATAACCTGCCCGCCACTCCGTCCCGATGCGCCGAAACCGATACGCGCGGCTTCCAACACAACCGTTTCATGTCCCTGCTCCGCCAAGGGCAGTGCAGTGCACAAACCACTCAAACCGCCACCGATGATACAGGTATCGGTTTTCAGACGGCATTGAAGTTTCGGATAAACAGTATGAGGATTAACCGAACTAAAATAATAAGAAGGCAGATATTCTTGAAAATCAGGACGAATCATGATGTTTACTTTATCAGGTATATTTTCAGACGGCATGATACAGGCTGTCGAACCATATTGTCCAAACAGAAAATCGATTTAAGAAAACAGGCTGACCCAGTCATGCGGTCAGCCTGCCTTGTTAGTTAATTTGCTTTCTCGGCAGCCAATTTTTCTTGGCGGTAGGCTTCCGCTGCCTCACGGTCGCGCTTGGTTGCCTGCCTCATCATCCAATAATTGACGATGATGACCAATGTTCCGATGATGCCGATCAGGATGGTTGCCAAGACATTCATCTGAGGATCAAGACCCAGCTTGATTTTAGAGAAAATCACCTGCGGCAATGTAGAAGAACCGGGGCCGGACAGGAAGGAGGTAATCACCAAATCATCCAAAGACAGGGTAATGCCGAGCAGAAAGCCTGAAGCAATGGCAGGGGCAATCAAAGGCAAAGTGATGACAAAAAAGATTTTCAGCGGACGCGCACCCAAATCCATTGCAGCTTCTTCGAGCGATTGGTCAAGCTCAACCAGACGCGAACGGATAACAACGGTAATGTATGCCATGCAAAGCGTGGTATGTCCTAAGAAAATAGTGAAAAAGCCCCGATCAAAATAAAGCGATTGCAGCAATTCGCTACCTTGCAGGAACATCTGCACCTGAATAATCAGGAGCAGCATGGACAAACCGGTAATCACGTCAGGCATAACCATAGGTGCGGAAATCATACCGGCAAACAAGGTGCTGCCGCGGAAGCGTTTGATGCGCGCCATCGCGTAGCCTGCCAACGTACCCAAAACGACGGCTGCAAGCGAGGAAACGGCGGCAATGCGCAGCGACAGCCAAGCGGCTTCCAAGATGGTGTCGTTTTCCAGCAATGCGCCGTACCACTTGGTCGAAAAGCCGCCCCAAACGGTAACCAGCTTGGATTCGTTAAACGAATAGACAACCAAAACGACCAGCGGGATATACAGAAACGCCAGCGACAACATCAGCATCAGCTTCAGGAACCAAGACAATTTGGATTTCTGCATTATTTGGCTCCTTCTTCCAATTCGCGGTTTTCATAATGCTGGAACAGCGCAATCGGCACGACCAGCAGCGCGACCATCACGACGGCGACGGCGGAAGCTAGCGGCCAGTTGTTTTGATCAAAGAATGCCTGCCACAAGACTTTACCAATCATCAAGTTTTCCGAACCTCCGACCAGCTCGGGAATCACGAATTCACCGACTGCTGGAACGAAAACCAGCATGGATCCTGCAATAATGCCGGTTTTAGACAGAGGCAGTGTAATCGTCAAGAACGACTTGACCGGTCCCGCACCCAAATCGGAAGCTGCTTCGAGCAGGCGGCTGTCCAGTTTCACCAGCTGCGTGTAAAGCGGCAGAATCATAAACGGCAGATAGGCATAAACCATCACCAAGTTCAATGAGAACGCATTGTAGAACAAATCTAATGGCTCACTGATAATACCCATCTTAATCAATAAGTTGTTTATGATGCCGTTATGCCCGAGCAAACCCATCCACGCATAAACACGCAGCAGGAACGATGTCCAGAAAGGTAACATGATGGCAAGCAGCAAACCATTACGGACAGAAGGATTGGCACGGGAAATCGTATATGCTGTCGGATAACCAACCAACAGACAAATTACCGTCGTAGTCAGTGCAGTTTTTATTGAAGACCAATAGGTCATCAGATAGATATTGCTGTTTTCGCTATCGCCGAAGGGATTCAGGGTATTCCAGAAATTTTGGAAAATATCGGCATAGTTTTGATAACTGATGGCGATATTCAAACGACCTAAATCTTCATCGATGCTGGTCAACGGCGTAAACGGCGGAATGGCGATTTCTTGTTCGGCAAAGCTGATTTTCAGCACGATGGCGAACGGAATCAGAAACAGCACCAAAAGCCAAATATACGGCACGGCTATGACCGCGCGCTGCCCCGGGCGGCGGAACAGTTTGTTTTTCAGTTTTTTAAGGTTCATCTCACTCCCCTTAAATCAACGGAACAACGGAGTCGGTTGGTTTTCCGGCCAGCTGATATACACGGTTTCGTCCCAAGTTGGCGGTGTAATGTTGCGCACATACCAGTAAGGTGCAGGAACTTGGCTTTTGACGACGCGGCCGTTGGCGAGTTTGATATGGTATATGGCGAAGCTGCCCAAATAGGCAATTTCTTTTACCGTGCCTTTTGCCCAGTTATAATCACCCAAATGATCAGGTTTTTCTTTATATAAATCAATATCCTCTGGTCGAATGCTAACCCAAAGGTCCTGCTCGCTCGGGCCGCCCAAACCATGATCGATACGGACGTGGTTTTCTAAACCTTCGCATTCGATGACGGCATAATCCGCATGATCTTCAATCACGACACCGTCAAAAATATTGGTTTCGCCGATAAACTCGGCAGTAAAGCGGCTGTTGGGATAGTCATACACATCGCTGGGGGTACCGACCTGCTGCAACTGACCGTCAGACATAATGGCAATGCGGGTTGCCATCGTCATGGCTTCTTCTTGGTCGTGCGTGACCATGATGCAGGTTACGCCGACTTGCTCCAGTGTATTGACCAATTCGAGCTGTGTTTGCTGGCGCAATTTTTTGTCCAACGCGCCGAGGGGTTCATCCAGCAGTAGAATTTTCGGACGTTTTGCCAGACTGCGTGCCAAAGCGATACGCTGCTGCTGACCACCGGACAATTGATGAGGCTTGCGCTTGGCATACTTGGTCATCTGAACCAAACGCAGCATTTCTTCCACGCGCGCGGCGATTTCGTCCTTAGGCATTTTGTCCTGCTTCAATCCGAAGGCAATGTTCTGCTCCACGGTCATGTGCGGGAACAGGGCATAGCTTTGAAACATCATATTGATGGGACGTTCGTAGGGTGCAAGTTTGGTAATATCCTGACCATCAAGGATGATTTTGCCCTGATTGGGGCTTTCCATACCCGCCAGCATACGCAGCAGCGTGGATTTACCGCTGCCGGAGCTGCCCAAAAGGGCAAAGATTTCATGTTGATAAATATCCAAGTCGATGTTATCGACAGCGTAATTGTCACCAAACTTTTTTACCAAGCCTTGGATTTTGAGATAAGGTTTGGCTGAGGACGCAGTGGTTGCGGTCATAATGGCAATACTCCAATAAAAAAACGAGTACCGGCAAAACGGATTTTCGAAAGGGTGATAAAAAGCTGTTTGATTGCTGGCGGGAGTTAAAACGTTTGATGCCGTCTGAAACTCTTGTAAAGCGCACGGGCAGCGTGAAATAAAAAGGGGTTCTAAAGAACCCTGTATTATATTAGTTTATAAGGTTTTAGGGTAATAAATATAGCCCGGGATTATCAACAGACTATAGAAAAAGAAAACACCGCCCGTTTCCGGGCGGTGTCGAAAAGCGCAATTATTTACGCAGACCCAAGCGGGTAATCAACGCACGATAAGTATCGGGTTGGGTACGGCGCAAGTATGCCAACAAACGGCGACGTTGGCTAACCATTTTCAGCAGACCACGACGGCTGTGATGGTCTTTAGGGTTAGCTTTAAAATGCGGGGTCAAATCATTGATACGGAAAGTCAGCAAGGCAACTTGTACTTCGGAAGAACCGGTATCGCCTTCTTTACGTTGGAAATCTTTAACGATTTGCGCTTTTTGTTCTACGGTCAATGCCATAATGAAAACTCCAAAAATATAAGAATCCTCATAGGGATTCAGACAAGTTTGCCAAGCCTGAAGACAACGGCAAACTCCCTATGCCCAAGATAGGGCAACGCGGCATTATGACACAGTTCCCGCATTTCTGCACAATATTTTAAGACCGTGAAAACAACCGTTAAAAATGCCGTCTGAAGCATTGTCTGCTTGAGACGGCAATGTTCAGACGGCATATGCGCTTCAGACCACGATTTCTTCTTTCTTCTTCGGTTCTTTACCGATATTTTCACGACTCAAGCCAAACATCAGCAAGAGCGGGCTGGCAACCAATACGGAAGAGTAAATACCAAACACGATACCGATGGTCAACGCCATGGAGAAACCGTGCAAGGCTGCACCGCCGAACACCAGCATAGAAACAACCATTGCCTCGGTCGAACCGTGGGTAATGATGGTACGACTCATGGTTGCAGTAATCGCGTTGTCGATGACTTCCGGCACAGTGTGGCCGCGCATATGCGACTTGCGGAAGTTTTCACGAATACGGTCAAACACAACCACAGATTCGTTCACGGAATAACCCAAAACTGCCAAGATACCTGCCAAGACAGTCAGCGAAAACTCCCATTGGAAGAAGGCGAAACAGCCGAGAATAATCACGATATCGTGCATATTCGCAATAATCGCGGACACTGCAAAACGCCACTCAAAACGCATGGACAGGTAAATAATGATACCTGCCACCACGAAGCCCAAGGCCATCAAACCATTGGTAACCAGTTCTTCACCAACCTGAGGGCCGATGAATTCGACTTGGCGCAAGGTAACGTCAGGATTGTCTTTTTTCAGCAAATCCATCACTTGGTTGGACAGCTGGGCAGACGTTACGCCTTCTTTATTCGGCAGGCGAATCATGATGTGTTTATTCGTACCCAATGCCTGAACCTGTACATCACCCATTTTCAGCGTATCGAGGCGTTCGCGCGTTTTATTTACATCAACGCCCTGCTGATATTGGACTTCCATCACCGTACCGCCGGTAAATTCGACGGAGAAATTCAGGCCTTTGGTCACCAAAAAGAACACGGCGGCAATAAACGTAACCAACGAAATAAAAGTCGTCAGTTTGCCGTAGCTCATAAACGGAATATCGCGTTTGATTTTAAATAATTCCATGTTTTACTCCTTGCCTTCTGCCATTTCGGCTTTCGGCTTCCATACCGAACCGATGGAAATATTTTGCAATTTGCGACGGCGGCCGTACCACAGATTGACCAAAGCACGGAACACGACCACGGATGAATACATCGAAGTCAGAATACCGATACAGTGCACAACCGCAAAACCGCGTACTGGACCGGAACCGAATACCAACAAAGCAATACCGGCAATCAGAGAGGTTAAGTTGGAGTCGACAATGGTCGCCCATGCGTGTTGGAAACCGAGATTGATGGCTTGCTGCGGTACGACACCCGCACGCAGTTCCTCTCGGATACGCTCGTTAATCAATACGTTGGAGTCAATCGCCATACCCAATGTTAATGCCAACGCAGCAATACCCGGCAGGGTTAACGTTGCCTGCATGGCAGACAAAATACCCACTAAGAACAAGATATTGGTACTCAAAGCGATGGTGGAGAAAAAACCCATCAAGCGGTAGTAAACCACCATAAATGCAGCAACAGCGGCAAAGCCCCACAAGGTAGAATGGAAACCTTTTTCAATGTTTTCTTTGCCTAAAGACGGGCCGATGGTGCGTTCTTCGACAATTTGCATCGGCGCAGCCAGCGAGCCGGCACGCAGCAACAATGAAGTATCGTTGGCTTCGGCAGTTGTCATGCTGCCGGAAATTTCTACACGGCCACCGGTAATGGCGGCGCGGATAACAGGCGCGGTCACGACTTCGGATTTACCTTGGTCGATCAACACCATCGCCATACGTTTACCCACATTCGCAGCAGTCAGTTCGCCAAAGATACTGCCGCCTGCGCTGTCCAAACTCAGGCTGACGGCAGGCGCGCCCATTTGGTCAAAACTAGGCTGGGCGTCATTAATATTATCTCCGGTCAGTTCAACCTGCTTGCTGATCAACAGGGTCTCCGGATGATCCCCGCCGCTTGAAAGCAGCTCATAACCTGCGGGAACATTACCTTCCGAAGCCTCGCGCAACTTAACAGGATCATCCTCCACCATGCGCACTTCCAAAGTCGCAGTACGGCCGATAATGTCTTTCGCCTTGGCAGTATCCTGCACGCCGGGAAGCTGTACGACAATACGGTCCAAACCTGACTGTTGGATAATCGGCTCTGCCACACCCAATTCGTTTACACGGTTATGCAGTGTAGTGATGTTTTGCTTCACCGCATCTGATCGTACTTTATTCACCGCCTCTTCCGAAAGCGTCAATACAATATTGCTGCCTTCTGAATTTAACGTTGCCTCAGGAAACAGCTTGCGTAACTGAGGCAGTGCCTTTTGCACATCACCTGCATCCTGCAAAGGAACAGTCAGACTGTTTTCAGTCTGGCGTACCGTACCGCTGCGGATTTTTTCGCGGCGCAATTCGCGGCGGATATCGCCGGAATAACGTTCGAACGTTTTCTGCATGGCGGCTTTCATGTCCACCTGCATGGTGAAATGCACGCCGCCGCGCAAGTCCAGACCCAAGAACATCGGATTGGCTTTGATTTTCGCCATCCACTCAGGACTGTCTGCCAAAAGGTTGAGTGCGGTAATATAACCTTCGCCCAAAGTATTTTCGATGATGTCGCGTGCTTTCAATTGCGTTTCAGTGTCTTTGAAACGCACTTTCAACGAATTGTCGACGACAAACATCCCATCAGTCTGAATACCTGCCTGTTTCAGTGCGGCATCTACTTTAGACTGGGTTTGATCATTGATAACAATAGCTTGTCGGTTGGTCGATACCTGTACAGCAGGCGTTTCACCAAAAAGGTTGGGCAGCGAATAAACAGCCGCAACCACAATCGTGAACGCAATCAGCAGGTATTTCCATAAAGGATAACGGTTCATGATAAACCTTTGCTTTATTTATAAAGGCAAACAGCCGCACTCGGAAAATGAGGCGGCTTTCCTAAAAAAACGGGATTATTCGGCTTTTGCGGCAATCGCGTTGCGCTCAACTTCCACTTCAATTTTCGCACCTTGTCCGATATCGACAGTATAGAATTGCTCGCCTACTTTGGTTACACGTCCTTTAAAACCGGCAGCCAAAACAACTTTGTCGCCGACCTTCAAAGCAGCCAGCATCGCTTGGTGTGCTTTAAATTTCTTTTGCTGCGGACGCATAATCAAGAAGTAGAACACCACCATAATCAACACTAAAGGAGCAAATTGTGCAACAGCTTGATTCATAATTTATCCGTTCTTTCTAATATGGTTGAAAATCGAGAGGGGTATATAATAACATAAGACCGTAAACAATATATCGGGTTTGCCGTCCGTACCGACCGTATATTGCAGCCTGCCCGTCCACAAACCCATGTCCTTGACCCGCCTAATCTTGAAATTCTATGCACTCTTGCGCCTTTTTTTGGGCAAAAACGCCCGCACCGCATGGATTTCGCATCCCGCCTGTGCCGGGCATGAACCCGGCGCAAACCATCCCGACTCTCCTGAACGGATCAGCAGCATCGAACAAGCCTTACGCCGCTCCGGTGTTTGGCAACACCTCCAAACCGTAGAGGCGGAAGAAATCAGCGACATGCGCCTCGCACTTGCCCATACGAGCAAATACCTGAACCGGTTGGAATCCTGCCGGCCCGAAAATGACAAGATTTTCCGTCTGGACGACGACACCGTTATCAGTAAAAATTCCCTGTCTGCCGCCCGTTTTTCCGTAGGTTCGGTCGTTCAGGCAATCGATATGGTCATGAACCGCCAAGCATGGCATGCCTTCTGCGCAGCCCGCCCGCCCGGACATCATGCAGGAAGCGGCAATGCAGGAGGATTCTGCCTGTTAAACAACGCTGCCGTCGGCACAATGTATGCCCTTGCCGAATACCGGCTGAACCGCATTGCCGTCATCGATTTTGATGTCCATTACGGCGACGGCACGGCAGAAATACTCAAAAACGATTCGCGCATCCTGTTTTTCAACCTGTTCGAAACCGACCTTTTCCCCTTCCCCGAAAACAACAATATGCCCGACGGAGACAACATGGTGCACCTACCCTTCCCGCCAGGGACGGGCAGCCGTGCATTCCGCAAAGCAGTCCGCAGACAGTGGTTACCGCGACTTGCCGCATTCAAACCCGAACTGGTACTGTTATCGGCAGGATTCGATGCACACCGTTCGGACGAATCCGGCAGGCTCAACCTGCACGAGGCGGATTTTGCCTGGCTGACATACAAAATCATTCAGACGGCATCGAGCTGTCCGGGTAAAATCGTATCCGTATTGGAAGGTGGTTATACCCTTGAATCCCTATCAAAATCTGCTGTCGAACATATACGCGTACTGGCAGGATTGGGAAAATCCGATACCGTAACCGCCTATCAGAAAAACTTATACCGCAACAGAAACAAACGGTTTACCAAACCCAAATCACTATAAGCATACCAACCCGACCATCTGTCCGCGATAACCATTATGATATAACTAAAACCATTCGGTTTTCAGACGGCAGCATTGCTTGACCTCACTCAAAAATAAAGCCATTCGTGCACTTAAAAAGATTTTTTGCAGTAAAATAACATCTAAATAAGTTTAACCCAAAACGGTTGCGATATTCCCCTTTCAACCGCCGCCTGCCAGATTCAGACGGCATACCTCTTAAGACAAGGAGCGTTACAATGAAAGCAGCACGTTTTTACAACAAAGGCGACATCCGCATCGAAGACATTCCCGAACCGACCGTCGCCCCCGGTACCGTCGGCATCAACGTCGCCTGGTGCGGTATCTGCGGTACCGACCTGCACGAATTCATGGAAGGCCCGATTTTCATTCCGCCTTGCGGTCATCCGCACCCAATCTCCGGAGAGTCCGCACCTGTAACGATGGGACACGAGTTCTCCGGCGTGGTTTACGCCGTCGGCGAAGGCGTTGACGACATCAAAGTCGGCCAACACGTTGTGGTTGAACCTTACATCGTACACGATGACGTACCGACCGGCCCAGGCAGCAACTACCACCTCTCTAAAGACATGAACTTCATCGGCTTGGGCGGCTGCGGTGGCGGCTTATCTGAAAAAATCGCCGTCAAACGCCGTTGGGTACACCCTATTTCCGACAAAATCCCATTGGATCAAGCTGCTTTGATTGAACCTCTGTCTGTCGGCCACCATGCTTATGTACGCAGCGGCGCGAAAGCAGGCGATGTCGCATTGGTCGGCGGTGCAGGCCCAATCGGTTTGCTGTTGGCTGCCGTATTGAAAGCCAAAGGCATCAAAGTCATCATCACCGAATTGAGCAAAGCACGCAAAGACAAAGCACGCGAAGCCGGTGTAGCCGATTACATCCTCGACCCGTCCGAAGTCGACGTCGTCGAAGAAGTGAAAAAACTGACCAACGGCGAAGGCGTAGACGTCGCATTCGAATGCACCAGCGTGAACAAAGTGCTGGACACCATGGTCGAAGCGTGCCGTCCGACTGCGAAAGTCGTCATCGTATCCATTTGGAGCCACCCTGCTACCATCAACGTCCACAGCGTTGTGATGAAAGAGCTGGACGTGCGCGGCACCATCGCCTACTGTAACGACCACGCAGAAACCATTAAATTGGTTGAAGAGGGCAAAATCAACCTTGAGCCTTTCATTACCCAACGCATCAAACTGGACGAATTGATTTCCGAAGGCTTCGAGCGCTTGATCCACAACAACGAATCCGCAGTAAAAATCATTGTTAATCCTAATCTTTAATCCTAAGGCTTAAAGAATAAACAGGCCGTCTGAAACTTTTCAGACGACCTGTTTACTTGATAAATTCCCGAATGGCCCAATTCTCTGCCAACCATTCATTTATCAAGAGTAAAACTCCATGAATCCAAAATACGCCCCATTCTTCCAAACATACACTCTTAATAACGGCGTAACCATCAAAAACCGCCTTGTCGTCGCCCCTATGACCCATTTCGGCTCACAAGCCGACGGTTTAATTAGCGACCAAGAGCGTACATTCCTCAAAAACCGCGCAGTTGATATGGGCCTGTTTATCACTGCCGCCACTTTGGTTCAAAAAGACGGCAAAGCCTTTCACGGCCAACCTGAAGCCACAGGTGAACACTGCCTCGACAGCCTGAAAGAAACCGCACAAATCCTGCAACAGCAAGGCGCAAAAGCGATTTTGCAAATCCATCACGGCGGTTCCAAAGCCATGGACAACCTTTTGGACGGTCTCGACAAAATCAGCGCTTCCGCCAGCGAGTCCGAACACGCACGCGAAGCAACCGCAGAAGAAGTCGAAGCACTCATCGCCTCTTATGCGCAAGCCGCAGATTTGGCACTTCGTGCCGGTTTTGACGGCGTGGAAATCCACGGCGCGAACGGCTATTTAATCCAACAGTTTTACTCCGCCCAAAGCAACCGCCGCAACGACCAATGGGGCGGTAGCTTGGAAAACAGAATGCGCTTCCCGCTGGCCGTTATCGATGCCGTGATTGCTGTCCGTGAAAAACACCAGCGCAACGACTTCATCATCGGTTACCGCTTCTCCCCTGAAGAGCCGGGCGATGACGGTTTAACCATGACCGAAACCGGCGCACTGATTGACGCATTGGTACAAAAACCGCTGCAATATCTGCACGTTTCCTTGTGGGAATTTGATAAAAAAATCCGTCGCGGCGGCGATACGGCGCAAACCCGTATGCAGTTTATCCACGACCGCATCAACGGCAAGCTGCCGCTTATCGGCGTGGGCAACCTGTTTACCGCCGACCAAATTTTGGCCGCCTATGAAACCGGCTGGGCGGAATTTATCGCATTGTGCAAAACCGTGATGATTAATCCGCACATCGCCACACAAATCCGTGAAGGCCGCGAAGATGAAATCGAAACGCAACTCGACCCGGCGCGCGCCGACCGTTACGGCTTCCCCGACACCTTATGGGAATTTGCCTCCAGCGGTACGCAAGCATGGCTGCCGCCGGTAAAAGATAAAGAATGGAACCCGGTCGATATTTGATACGGCGGCGGACAAATCCTTTCCTGTCTGGCAAGAAAGCCGTTCGCACAGAATCTTAAATTTATATTACAATCCCATCTCTTCCACGTTTAATCCGTCTGACTGCTTCTTCAGACGGCAACGGAGCCGTTATGGACAACTGTATTTTCTGTAAAATTGCCGCCAAAGACATTCCGGCGCAAACCGTCTACGAAGACGGGGATATGATTTGTTTCAAAGACATCCGTCCCGCCGCGCCGGTTCACCTGCTGCTCATTCCGAAAGTCCATTTCGACTCGCTGGCGCATGCCGCACCCGAACATCAGCAGCTATTGGGCAAAATGATGTTGAAAGTTCCCGAAATCGCTAAAGCTTCGGGACTGACCGACGGCTTTAAAACCCTAATCAATACCGGCAAAGGCGGCGGACAAGAAGTCTTCCACCTGCATATACACATCATGGGTACAGCCGTATAAACCGTTATTTCACAATCAACCCCTAATACTTACTTAAGGATACATCATGGGCAGTTTTTCTCTGACGCACTGGATTATCGTATTAATCATCGTCGTTTTGATATTTGGCACCAAAAAACTGCGCAACGTCGGCAAAGACCTCGGCGGCGCGGTTCATGACTTCAAACAGGGGCTGAACGAAGGCACCGATGGCAAAGATGCCGGAAAAGACGACGTAATCGAACATAAAAAAGACGAAGACAAAGCATAACGTATGTTTGATTTCGGTTTGGGCGAGCTGATTTTGGTCGGCGTTATCGCCCTGATTGTCCTTGGTCCAGAACGCCTGCCCGAAGCCGCCCGCACTGCCGGACGGCTCATCGGCAGGCTGCAACGCTTTGTCGGAAGCGTCAAACAAGAATTTGACACTCAAATCGAACTGGAAGAACTGAGGAAGGCAAAGCAGGAATTCGAAGCCGCCGCCGCTCAGGTTCGAGACAGCCTAAAAGAAACCGGTACGGATATGGAGGGTAATCTGCACGACATTTCCGACGGGCTAAAACCATGGGATAAACTACCCGAACAGCGGACACCTGCCGATTTCGGCGTTGATGAAGGCGGCAATCCCCTTCCCGATGCGGCAAACACCGTATCAGACGGCATTTCCGACGTTATGCCGTATGAACGTTCCGATACTTCCGCCGAAATCCTTGGGGACGGCGAGCAAACCAACAGCGCAGCCGAACCTTCGGAAACCGATAAAGACCGCGCATGGCGCGAATACCTGACCGCACCTTCTTCGCCTGCCGTACAGACCGTCGAAGTCAGCTATATCGATACCGCTGTTGAAACCCCTGTTCCGCATACCACTTCGCTACGTAAACAGGCCATAAGCCGCAAACGCGATTTGCGTCCTAAATCCCGCGCCAAACCTAAATTGCGCGTCCGTAAATCATAAAGAGGGCAATCCGGTGTCCGAAACACAAAACGAACAACCCGTCCAACCACTTGTCGAACACCTCATCGAGCTGCGCCGCCGCCTGATGTGGACGGTTGTCGGCATCTTAGTCTGCTTTTTCGGCCTAATGCCGTTTGCCCAACAACTCTATACTTTTATCGCCGACCCGCTGATGGCAAACCTGCCAAAAGACACCAGCATGATTGCCACCGACGTCATTGCACCATTTTTCGTGCCGGTCAAAGTTACCCTGATGGCGGCATTTTTAATTTCGCTGCCGCATACGCTCTACCAAATCTGGGCATTTGTCGCCCCCGCACTCTATCAAAACGAAAAACGCCTGATTACCCCGCTTGTCCTCTCAAGCGTCAGCCTGTTTTTCATCGGCATGGCGTTTGCCTATTTTCTGGTTTTTCCCGTCATTTTCAAATTCCTTGCCGGCGTTACCCCTGTCGGCGTCAATATGGCGACAGACATCGACAAATACCTGTCTTTTATCTTAGGCATGTTCGTTGCGTTCGGCACAACCTTTGAAGTTCCCATCGTCGTTATCCTGTTAACCAAAATCGGCGTGGTAACAACCGGACAGCTCAAACATGCCCGCCCCTATGTTATTGTCGGTGCGTTTGTCATTGCCGCAGTCATCACACCGCCCGACGTTATTTCACAAACCCTGCTTGCCATTCCGCTGATTCTCTTATACGAAGCAGGTATTTGGTTCGGACGCTTTTTCACGCCACACTCAGAACAGGATGGCGACATACAGCCTCCGGCAGAAGCCTGACCTTATGCCGTCTAAAACCCAAGCCCTTCGCCGCAGATTAAGGAACCCCTTTGAACACCCTTTACTTAGGTTCGAACAGCCCGCGCAGGATGCAGATCCTGACGCAGTTGGGCTACCATGTCATCAAACTGCCTGCCGATATCGATGAAGCCGTTAAAGCCGATGAAACACCTGCCTGTTACGTTCAAAGAATGGCGGCAGAAAAAAATCAGACGGCTTTGGCCCTGTTTCTCGAAACCAACGGCGCAATGCCTGATTTTCCCTTGATTACAGCGGATACCTGCGTTGTTTCAGACGGCATTATATTAGGCAAACCCCGCTCCCAAGCCGAAGCGGTCAAATTCCTAAAACTGCTGTCGGGCACCAGGCATACCGTCCTGACATCCGTCCATATCCACTATCAAGGCAATGCGAAAAACTGCCTCCAAACCAACCACGTCGCCTTCAAGCCCCTGAGTTCGGAAGAAATTTCCACCTATGTACAAAGCGGCGAACCGATGGATAAAGCCGGTGCCTACGCCGTGCAAGGCATAGGCGGTATCTTTATCCAATCTATCGAAGGCAGCTTCAGCGGCATTATGGGGCTGCCTGTTTATGAAACCGTTTCCATGTTGCAGGATTTGGGATACCGCTCCCCCTTATCTGCCCTTAAACCGTAAAGTACGCTGTGAACAAACAAACCGCTTACTTCCTTGCCTCCTTCAGCCTGATTGCACTGATTGCCCTATCCCTTTCTTGGGAATTATGGATTGCACCGTTACGCCCGGGCGGTTCGTGGCTTGCGTTAAAAACCCTGCCCCTCTGCCTGCCGCTTTCAGGCATCCTGAAGAAAAAAATCTACACCTACCAATACAGCTCCATGTTGATTCTGATTTATTTTGCCGAAGCCGTCATGCGCCTGTTCAACGCCTACCCCGCAGAAAAAATTTGTGCCGCACTGGCTGCAGCATTAAGTATCAGCTTCTTCACAGCCTGCCTGTCATTCGTCAAACAACACAAAAAAACCAACCATGTCCGTTGAAGCATCCGCTCCGAATCCAGCCGGCAAACTGCCGATTTATATATTGCTCTGTTTTCTCTGGATCAATATCGCCCCCTTCCTGTCGACACTCAGGACAGGACCGGCATCCGGCTTCTACCTTGAAGCCGCCTCTGCCGCCGGTCTAACCGTTCTGCTGTTTTTGACTGCACGGCAAAAACTGTTTAGCACAAAAATCCCGCCCCTCAGCTTTCTCCTGCTTGCAATGGCAGCATTCTGGTGGTTGCAGGCACGGCTGATGAATCTGATTTACCCCGGCATGAACGATATCGTTTCCTGGGTGTTCATCTTGCTCGCCATAAGCGCATGGGCGTGCAGATGCCTGGCTGCACGCTTCGGACAGGAACGCATCGTAACCCTGTTTGCCTGGTCACTGTTCATCGGAGCATTGCTCCAATCCTGCGTTGCCATCATGCAGTTTGCCGGCTGGTCAGATATCCCGCTGCTTCAAGGCATCATCGCTTATAGCGGAGGAACCGTAAACGGACAGCTCGGACAGCGCAACCATCTCGGACACTACCTCATGTGGGGGATACTCGCCGCCGCCTACCTCCACAGCCAACGAAAAATCCCGGCTCCCTACGGTGTAATCTGCCTGACGGTCATGACTGCCGTTTTAGGCCTGGTCAATTCACGCACCATCTTAGGCTACATAGCCGCCATATCCCTCATCCTTCCCTGCTGGTATTTCCATTCAGGCAAACCCTCCAGACGGATCATACTCAGCATGGCTGCGGCCATATCCCTCGCCGCACTCTTCCAATTCTCCATGAATACCCTCTTGGAAACCTTTACCCACATCCGCTATGAAACTGCCGTCGAACGCATCGGCAACAGCAGCTTTTCAGGCTCGTTGCGCCAAATCGAATGGAACAAAGCCATCGCAGCATTCCGATCCGCGCCGCTGTTCGGACATGGTTGGAATAGTTTTGCGCAACAAACTTTCCTGCTCAATGCCGAACAACACAATCTCAGCAACAATATCCTCAACGTCCTATTCACCCATTCGCACAACATCATTCTCCAACTCCTTGCAGAAACCGGAATCAGCGGTACACTTTTAGTGGCCGTAACACTGATGACCGGTATTGCCGGACTGCTGAAACGGCCCGGCACACCGGCCTCGCTTTTCCTGCTTTGCACCCTTACCGTCAGCATGTGCCACAGCATGCTCGAATATCCATTATGGTACGTATATTTCCTCATCCCGTTCAGCCTGATGCTCTTTCTCTCCGAACCAGGCACTTCAGACGGCATATCCTGTACGGCAGCCGCCAACCGTAGCATACAGGCTGCCTCCCTTATCCTACTTGCAGGGCTTCTGCACTTAGGCTGGACATACACCCAACTGGTTCGCTTCAGCACCATACGCCAGAGTGACAATACGCAAACCGTCCAAAAGAAAATCGACGGACTGCGCCACATCTCCGAAAACAGCCCCATGCTGTCCTACTATGCCGACCTTAGCCTCAGCAAACGCGCCTCACCGACCGATGCCGACATCCGGCCTTGGGCAGAAAAAGCAACCCTCAAATCACTAACTTACCGCCCCTACTCCAACACCTACCAAGTTGCCCTCTACCTCATGCGGCAGGGGAAAAATGAAGATGCAGAACAATGGATGCGTGCAACACAGTCCTATTACCCCTACCTTATGCCCTTTTACGCCGGCAAAATCCGGCAACACCACATGCTGGCACCGCTGCTGCCCGATTTGCTCAAAGACTGCAAAATTTTCGTCAACACGCCGCAACACCAGAAAGCACAATCCTGCGACTGATTCGGCCCAAACGAATACGGATGCCTACTGAAATGTAAAGCCCCTTGCAAAGCATTGCAAAAAACAGCAAATCCACCGGAAAATACGCTATCAAAAAACATTGCACCCGTGTTAAGATAAACCGTTAAACAATCGTTTCATGCCCCGTCTAAAACAGAACCGGGGCATACCATCACGAAAAGGAAACACCATGAGCCGCGTATTACTCGTAGATGACGACGCCCTACTGACCGAACTGCTGACCGAATACCTGAGCGCCGAAGGCCTGAACGTCCACAGCGTTCCCGATGGAGAAGCAGGCGTACAGGAAATCCTAAGCGGGCAATACGATGTAGTCGTATTAGATTCCATGATGCCCAAAATGAACGGACTGGACGTTTTAAAAAATGTCCGCACACAAAGCACCGTTCCCATCATCATGCTGACTGCAAAAGGCGATGATATCGACCGCATTATCGGATTGGAAATGGGTGCGGACGACTACGTGCCCAAACCCTGTACACCGCGCGAACTCCTGGCACGCATCAACGCCATCCTCCGACGTGCGCAACACAGCGGGGAACAAAACAACGTACCAAACAGCATCTCGGTCAGCGATGTTGTACTGTATCCGGCCAAACGCCAAGCCTCTGTCAAAGATACACCGCTCGAACTGACCAGTACCGAATTCAACCTGCTCGAAGTCCTGATGCGCCATGCCGGACAAGTGGTCAGCAAAGAGACCTTATCCGTCGAAGCACTTGACCGCAAACTTGCAAAATTCGACCGCAGTATCGACGTACATATCTCCAGCATCCGACACAAACTGGGGGATGCTTCCCTGATTCAAACTGTACGCGGCTTAGGCTACCTGTTTGTAAAAAACTGAAGCAACAGATAAATGAAACTGTTCCAACGTATTTTCGCCACATTTTGCGCAGTCATTGTCTGCGCAATCTTTGTGGCGAGTTTTTCTTTCTGGCTGGTACAAAACACCCTTGCCGAAAACCAATTCAACCAACGCCGCACCATCGAAACCACATTGATGAGCAGCATCATTTCCGCATTTCAGGCACGCGGAGACAACGGTGCGCGCGAAATTCTGACGGAATGGAAAGACAGCCCCGTTTCATCGGCCGTATACGTTATACAGGGCGACGAAAAAAAAGACATTCTAAACAGGTACATCGACGGCTACACCATAGAACGTGCCCGGCTTTTCGCAGCCAACAACCCGAGTTCCAACCTCGTTCATATCGAATATGACCGTTTCGGTGAGGAATACCTGTTCTTCATCAAAGACTGGGACAACCGTCAAGCCCAACGCCTGCCCAGCCCCTTATTCATTCCCGGACTGCCGCTCGCTCCGATTTGGCACGAATTCATCATACTGTCCTTCATCATCATCGTCGGCCTGCTGATGGCATACATCCTGGCCAGCAATATCGCCAAACCCATCAGGATTCTTGGCAACGGTATGGATAGGGTAGCAAACGGAGAACTTGAAACCCGGATTTCGCAACAAGTAGACGACCGTGACGACGAATTGTCCCATCTCGCACTGCAATTCGACAAAATGGTGGAAAAACTCGAAAAACTTGTCGCCAAAGAACGCCACCTGCTCCATCACGTCTCCCATGAAATGCGTTCTCCCCTTGCACGCATGCAGGCAATTGTCGGATTAATTCAGGCACAACCCCAAAAACAGGAACAATACCTGAAACGACTCGAAGGCGAGCTGACCCGCATGGATACGCTGGTCGGCGAACTCTTAACCTTGTCCCGGCTCGAAACCTCCAATATGGCTTTGGAAAAAGAAAAACTGAAACTCCTACCCTTCCTAAACAACCTTGTAGAAGACAATCAAAGCATTGCCCAGAAAAACGGACAAACGGTTACCCTGTCTGCCGACGGGAAAATTCCCGAAAACGCCACCCTATATGCCAATGAAAGTTACCTGTACCGTGCCTTCGACAACGTTATCCGCAACGCTGTCAATTACAGCCCGGAAGGCAGTACCATCCTTATCAACATCGGACAAGACCACAAACACTGGATTATCGACGTTACCGACAACGGACCGGGTGTGGACGAAATGCAGCTTCCCCACATATTTACCGCCTTCTACCGGGCCGACTCCAGTGCCAACAAACCCGGAACGGGACTGGGACTTGCATTGACCCAACATATTATTGGACAGCACTGCGGAAAAATCATCGCCGAAAACATCAAACCAAACGGGCTGCGGATGCGCTTCATCCTACCTAAGAAAAAAACCGGTTCCAAAACAGAAAAAAGTGCGAACTGACCATAATGCCGTCTGAACCCGCTTCAGACGGCATTGCACAAACAGTTACCCCAAAACAAACACACAGTGAGTGCATCTCCAACAATCACGCACATACCGTCCGCAAAGGAATATATCATGCCGACACAAACCGATCCCGGCTACTTCTTCATGCCCAACCACATTATCCTGATAGGCGCGAGCGAACAACCGTACAGCCTTGGCGAACGCATACTCAGCAACCTGCTGGGCACACCTTTCCAAGGGAAAATTACCCCTGTAAACCCGCGCCACCACACCATAGCAGGACTGCCCTCCTACCCCAACCTCAACAAAATCCCCGGCGGCGCGGACCTTATCATTGCCGTTACCCCGCCCGACAGCTACGACACCCTATTCAAGGCCTGCCAAAAAAAACAACTCCAACACATTATCCTCATACAAGACTGGAACAGCCTCTCCTCCTCCGAGCTGAACACAGCCGAAAACGCCATACGCAAACACCACAGAGACCGCCTCAACATTACCGCCTGCACCACGGCAGGCATTCAGATTCCTTCGCTCGGACTCAACATCAGCACCCATGACGAATACGCCGCAGGCTATACCGCCATACTGACCGGAGATGCCGCCGTCAGCCGCCAAATCGATACCGTCCTCAAAAAACTCCATCAAGGCATATCCCGCCACATCAGCCTGAACTACGGCATCAGCCCCATCACTTCCTCCGACTGGCTCAACCGCTTCGGCCACAGCCTGCACACCAAAACCGCCGTCCTACACCACAACCCGGAAGAGGACCAACGCAAACTGTTCAGTGCCATCCGCCAATTTACCCGCCACACACCACTTATTCTCCACATCACCTATCGCACGACCGAAACCGACCGTGCCGTACTGTACAGCCTCGCCCGCCGTTGCAACTTCCTCATCAGCTTCAACACCGACGATCTCGAAGCCGCACTACGCGCCCAACTATCTAATCTTCCACAGCTGTCACGACTCGACATCCTGTCCGACACGCCTGCCGAATGGCTGCACGCATACACACCGGCAAACCTCTCGCTCCACTTCCCGACAACATCCCGTCAAGTCAGCAACGGATACATAACCTGCACGCCCACGCCCTCGCTCTGCCACAACATCGTATCCCGCCAACTTTCACACCCCGATACGCAAGCCGTATTGACAATACTCACCCCTTCCGGACACAAAGACTATAAAAACACAGCACGCGCGCTTATCCGCCTATCAGAACAAACCGCCAAACCCCTGCTCATCAGCAGCCCCGTATCAGACGGCATAAACCACTTCGACTCACCCACACAGGCAATCCGCACACTCGCCTTTCACAATACCGCCGCTGAACTAAAGCAGCTGCAGCTTTGCA
This sequence comes from Neisseria sp. RH3002v2f, assembly GCF_014596375.1. Lineage (NCBI taxonomy): Bacteria > Pseudomonadati > Pseudomonadota > Betaproteobacteria > Neisseriales > Neisseriaceae > Neisseria > Neisseria sp. RH3002v2f. The sequence continues at coordinate 42,262 of NZ_MAYZ01000012.1, read as the reverse complement.
CCGCACCGCTGAAACCATGCCGTCTGAAAACCCCGCAACCCCAAAATATCAAAAAAGCCCTCGAAACAGCCAACCTATCACTGCTTGCAGAATCCCTGCACCTTCCACCCTATCGCTCTTCCACCCACAACGCCGTACAATTCCAATTCGACAGCCATCCCATTTACGGCAATATTCTGACCGTACGGTACGCAGGGCAAACCACGGCCGCCCTTCCCCCGTTTACCACACAGGACATCCTCCATATCGCCCAGTTTGCCGAATTGAAAGACCCGCAAACCCTTAACCAGTTCCTTCACACACTGACTACCCTTTCCAACCACAACCTGCACATCGGCAAAATCACCCTCAACCTAAACGGCGGACAATACAATACCGACTTTGATCTGAAAGCACCCGAAACACACAATGCACCCGGACGCAAAACAACAAGCAAGACCGTACAAACCCTCGAACACGCCGCCGCAAAAATGCAAAGTGCCGCCCAATACCTGAAACACAAAAACCCGGCAGCCTCCGAGTTCCTCCGACACACAAGCGAAGCGGCCGCCGAACTGCTCGGCAGCAAAACCGTAACCGATAAAAAAACACCCAACGTGCTCCCGCCCTACCCTGAGGCATACCCAAAAATACTGTCTCTAAAAAACAACATAACCGTTACAGTAAGCCCGCTGCTGCCCGAAGATGCCGAGGCCAAACAAAAATTCATCCGAAAACTCAGTCCCGAAGCACGGTACACACGCTTCATGACCCACACCAACGAACTTCCTGAAGGTACATTGGCACGCTTATGCAACCCGGACTACTACTGCGAAGCCGCATGGACGGCAAGAGATAATAACGACAACATCGTCGCCATCGTCCGCCACAGCCGCTTGAACCGCAACGAATGCGAGTTCAGCATCGCATTGACAGAAAATATGCGCGGCAGCGGGCTGGCACAGCAAATGATGAACCTCGCCATCCATACCGCAACACAACAAGGCTACCGGACTATGAGTGCCAACATCCTCAAAGCCAACACTCCCATGGTTAAACTTGCTGAAAAATCAGGATTTACCCTCAAAGAATCAGACACCGAAAAAAACCTATACCGTGCATACCTTCACCTCGTGCCCGACAAAACAACAACAAAAACAAATAAAAACTTGCACACCAACCACAAAATACCCTAAAATTGGCAGTTTCTATATATCCGATTTTCTCAAAAGGACCTAAAGATGGTAGTTATCCGTTTGGCACGCGGCGGCTCAAAACACCGCCCTTTCTACAACGTCATCGTTACTGACTCACGCAGTCGCCGCGACGGCCGCTTCATTGAACGCGTAGGCTTCTACAACCCCGTAGCCAACGAAAAACAAGAACGCGTACGCCTCAACGCAGACCGCCTGAACCACTGGATTGCACAAGGTGCGCAGGTTAGCGACTCTGTTGCAAAACTGATTAAAGAACAAAAAGCCGCATAACCCTCATTTTCCGCCATGACAGACACTCAAAACCGGGTAGCCATGGGCTACATCAAAGGTGTATTCGGCATAAAAGGCTGGCTAAAAATTGCTGCCAATACCGAGTATTCCGACAGCCTTTTGGATTACCCCGAGTGGCAATTGGTTAAAGACGGAAAAACTGTCGTCGTTACCCTTGAGGAAGGTAAAGTTGTCAACGGTGAGCTCCAAGTCAAATTTGAAGGTATAAACGACCGCGACTTGGCATTCTCATTACGCGGTTACACCATCGAAATTCCCCGTGAAGCATTCGCACCGACGGAAGAAGGAGAATACTACTGGGCCGACTTGGTGGGCATGACCGTTACCAATAAAGACAATACCATCCTGGGTAAAGTCAGCAACCTGATGGAAACAGGTGCAAACGACGTATTAGTGGTTAATGGAAAATACGGGCAAATCCTGATTCCATTCGTATCACAATATGTTGAAACAGTCGATACCGGCAGTAAAACCATTATTGCCGATTGGGGTTTGGACTACTAATGCTTATCCAGGCGATTACCATTTTCCCGGAAATGTTCGACAGCATAATCCATTACGGTGTAACGGGGCGTGCAAACAAACAGGGGATTTGGCAGTTTAAATCGGTTAATCCCCGAGCGTTTGCCGACAACAGGCTGGGCTATATCGACGACCGCCCCTTTGGCGGTGGTCCTGGAATGATTATGATGGCTCCACCGCTTTATGCGGCAATAGAACATGCCAAAACACAATCTTCCCAAGCTGCAAAAGTCATCTACCTCAGTCCGCAAGGGAAACCGCTGACACATAAAAAAGCGGTAGAACTGGCCAAGCTCCCGCATATGATTTTATTGTGCGGACGGTATGAGGGCATAGACGAAAGGCTTCTGCAAAGCAGTATCGACGAAGAAATCAGCATCGGAGATTTTGTTGTTTCCGGCGGAGAGCTTCCTGCCATGATGCTGATAGATGCAGTTTTGAGGCTGCTGCCGGGCGTATTGGGCGACATACAGTCTGCCAAACAAGACTCGTTCTCAAACGGTATTTTGGATTATCCCCAATACACCAAACCATTAGAATTTCAAGGCATGGCTGTTCCGGAAGTATTACGTTCCGGCAACCATGGTTTGATTGCGGAATGGCGGTTGGAACAATCGCTTCGCCGCACCCTAGAGCGCAGACCCGACTTATTGGAAAAGCGCAGTTTAATCCCAAAGGAATCCCGCCTCTTGAATAAAATCCTACAAGAGCAACGGGAAATCCAATCATAATTTAGGAAAAACAATGAACCTGATCCAACAATTGGAGCAAGAAGAAATTGCCCGTCTGAACAAAGACATCCCCGAATTTGCACCAGGCGACACCGTAGTTGTATCCGTACGCGTCGTAGAGGGTACACGTAGCCGTCTGCAAGCCTACGAAGGCGTGGTTATTGCCCGTCGCAACCGTGGTCTGAACAGCAACTTTATCGTCCGTAAAATTTCCAGCGGCGAAGGTGTTGAACGTACTTTCCAACTGTACTCTCCTACCGTTGAGAAAATTGAAGTCAAACGCCGTGGTGACGTACGCCGTGCCAAACTTTACTACCTGCGCGGCCTGACCGGTAAAGCTGCACGCATTAAAGAGAAATTGCCTGCACGCAAAGGTTAATCCAAACGATTTTCCCCAATGCCGTCTGAACGTTCAGACGGCATTTTTTATCGCCGCAATATCAACAAGACAACGATATTCCCAATCCGCCCCCTGCTTAACAAGCACTCCCATCCATTCAAGCAAAATTTACAGACCAAACGTTATACAGTATCATATCCGCCATATTAACGATAAACAACCCACCTGCCTCTCTTCTAAAACCGCAAATCATCATGACATACTCCCTTTTATTATCAGGCCTAATCCTTCGACTCGTCCTTGCTCTGATTGCCGTAACCCTTATATGGGGAACTTACTTTTGGGCAATATCCGCATGAGTATCATCGTTGAAAACCTAACGGTCAGCTACCACCGCCGACCTGCCGTGCACCATGTGGACATTACTTTTGAAGAACATAGCATGTGGGCGGTTTTCGGTCCCAATGGCGCAGGAAAGTCTACTTTTCTTAAATCCTTGATGGGATTGCAGCCTCTCGACACAGGCAGCATCCGGCTGGACGGACTAACCCGTCAAAACATTGCCTACCTTCCCCAGCAGTCCGACATCGACCGCTCTCAACCTATGACCGTTTTCGACTTGGCCGCAATGGGGCTTTGGTATGAAATCGGCTTTTTCAAAGGCATAAACTCAACTCAAAAGCAACGTGTTCACGAAGCCTTGAAGCGCGTCGGAATGCAACGGTTTGCCGACCGTCAGATTGCCTATCTCTCAAACGGACAATTTCAGCGTGTCCTTTTTGCCCGAATGCTGGTTCAAAACGCCAAATTCCTACTTCTGGACGAACCCTTCAATGCCGTTGATGCACGGACAACCTACGAGCTTCTCGACGTATTGCAAAAATGTCATTGCAACGGACACGCTATCATTGCCGTTTTGCACGATTACGAACAAGTCCGTGCCTACTTTCCTAACACTATGCTGCTGGCACGTGAAAAAATTGCGGCAGGTGCAACTGAAACCATACTGACGGAAGCCTATCTTGCCCAAGCCAATGCCAAGATGCAGAAACAGGAAAGCCCTGACTGGTGCGCTTCATAATACCATCTAAAACCATGTCCCCGTACCAAACACTATGACTCCCTACGACCTGCTTATCACACCCTTTGCAGAATTTGACTTTATGCGCTACGCCCTCGCATCCGCCTTCTGCCTTGCCCTTAGTGCCGCTCCTGTCGGCGTATTCCTCGTCATGCGGCGAATGAGCCTGATAGGTGACGCACTGAGTCACTCCGTCCTTCCCGGAGCAGCCGTCGGTTATATGTTTGCAGGCCTGAGCCTGCCCGCGATGGGCTTGGGCGGCGTAGTTGCAGGAATGCTGATGGCGCTGCTTGCCGGACTCGTCAGCCGTTTTACCACGCTCAAAGAAGATGCCAACTTTGCTGCCTTTTACCTGAGCAGCCTCGCCATCGGCGTCGTTCTCGTTAGCAAAAACGGGAGCAGCGTCGATTTGCTCCACCTCCTTTTCGGCTCTGTACTTGCCGTCGATATTCCCGCACTGCAACTCATCGCCGCCGTCTCCAGCCTCACGCTCATTACCCTTGCCGTCATCTACCGCCCCCTCGTACTGGAAAGCATAGATCCCCTGTTTCTCAAATCCGTCAACGGCAAAGGCGGACTTTGGCATGTTACTTTCCTCATCCTTGTCGTCATGAACCTCGTATCCGGCTTCCAAGCCCTCGGTACCCTCATGTCGGTCGGTCTCATGATGCTGCCTGCTATCACCGCCCGCTTATGGGCAAGAAATCTGGGGATGCTCATTCTTTTATCTGTCCTCATTGCCCTCTTTTGCGGTTTTACCGGACTACTTATTTCCTACCACATCGAAATCCCTTCCGGACCCGCCATTATCCTCTGCTGCAGCACCCTCTACCTACTTTCCATCATACTCGGCAAAGAAGGCGGCATCTTGCCCAAATGGTTCAAAAACCACCGCCACCATACCACCTGACACGGCAGGCTGCTTGAACAAACAGGCAGCTTGTTTTACCATAATGAATGTTACGTTATATCACAGGAGAACAGTCATGAAACACCCCAAACTCACCCTAATCGCCGCATTACTGACCACTGCCGCAACTGCCGCCCCTCTTCCGGTTGTAACCAGTTTCAGCATTTTAGGCGATGTGGCCAAACAAATCGGCGGAGAGCGCGTATCCATACAAAGTTTGGTCGGAGCCAACCAAGATACTCATGCCTATCACATGACCAGTGGCGACATTAAAAAAATCCGCAGTGCAAAACTTGTCCTGATTAACGGTTTAGGTCTCGAAGCTGCCGATGTACAACGTGCCGTCAAACAAAGCAAAGTATCCTATGCCGAAGCAGCCAAAGGCATCAAACCCCTCAAAGCCGAAGAGGAAGAAGGCGGACACCATCATGATCACGACCATGACCACGAAGGACACCACCACGACCACGGCGAATTTGACCCGCACGTCTGGAACGACCCCGTCCTCATGTCCACCTATGCCCAAAACGTCGCCGAAGCCCTGATAAAGGCCGACCCCGAAGGCAAAGTTTATTATCAACAACGCTTGGGCAACTACCAAATGCAGCTTAAAAAACTGCACAGCGACGCACAAGCCGCATTTAATGCCGTCCCTGCCGCCAAACGCAAAGTCCTGACCGGACACGATGCCTTTTCCTATATGGGCAAACGTTACCATATCGAGTTCATCGCCCCGCAAGGTGTAAGCAGCGAAGCCGAGCCTTCAGCTAAACAAGTCGCCGCCATCATCCGACAAATCAAACGCGAAGGCATCAAAGCCGTATTTACCGAAAATATCAAAGATACCCGCATGGTTGACCGCATCGCCAAAGAAACCGGTGTCAACGTCAGCGGCAAACTGTATTCCGACGCACTCGGCAACGCACCCGCAGACACCTACATCGGCATGTACCGCCACAATATCAAGGCAATGAGCGAAGCCATGAAATAACCCTCCAACCCGAATGCCGTCTGAAACTCTTCAGACGGCATTTTGACATCGTGCACGGCCGTCTGTTTCTAAACCACCCAAAACCGCCGTTACCGATTTTTGAATCCAATCTGACAAAATCAGCAAAATATCCTGCCATCTTCCCAACTTGAAAAGTATGGATACAAACCACCAATAAAAAATATTCACGCCCATATGAGGGCAAATGCCGTCTGAATGCATGAGAAGCTATTTCAGACGGCATTGTTTTATTTGGTAAGCAACTGTCTGCGTTGTATAATTGCCCGTTTTAGAATCGATAATAAACAATAGGAACCGCCATGACAGAATCCATCACCCGCGACAGTATGCAATACGATATCGTGATTGTCGGCGCAGGCCCGTCGGGTTTGTCCGCCGCCATCAAACTCAAGCAGCTTGCCGAACAGAACGGGAGTGAAATCAGCGTTTGCGTGGTGGAGAAAGGTTCAGAGGCGGGTGCACATTCGCTGGCGGGCGCGGTCATTGACCCGATTGCGCTGAATGAGTTGATTCCCGACTGGAAAGAAAAAGGCGCGCCGCTGACGCGTGCGGTAACGCAGGACAAGGTTTTGTTCCTGACCGAGAAAAAAGCGTTCAACCTGCCCGTTACCCCCAACTTCGACAATCACGGCAACTACATCGTCAGCTTGGGCGAAGTCGTGCGCTGGTTGGCAGAGCAGGCGGAAAATATGGGTGTGGAAATTTATCCAGGCTTTGCCGCCGCCGAAGTGCTGTATCACGAAGACGGTTCGGTCAAAGGCATTGCGACCGGCAATATGGGCATTGGAAAAGACGGCGAGCCGACCGATTCATTCCAGCCCGGCATGGAGCTTTGGGCACAGCAAACCCTGTTTGCCGAAGGTTGTCGCGGTTCGCTTTCCAAACAAATCATCGAACGTTTCCAACTCGACCAAAACAGCCAGCCGCAAACTTACGGCTTGGGCATTAAAGAAATTTGGGAAGTGCCGTCTGAAAAACATCAGCCCGGCTTGGTGGTACACAGCGCGGGCTGGCCGCTGGACAGCAAAACCTACGGCGGCGCGTTTGTTTACCATTTCGACGACAACAAAGTTGCCGTCGGTTTCGTGGTCGGTTTGGACTATCAAAACCCTTATCTGTCGCCGTTTGAAGAGTTCCAACGTTTCAAAACCCATCCCGAAATCCGCAAAACCTTCGAAGGCGGCCGCCGCATTGCTTATGGCGCGCGTTCGCTGATTGAAGGCGGTTTGCAAAGTCTGCCGAAGCTCTCGTTCAAGGGCGGCGTTTTGGTCGGCGATGCGGCTGGATTCCTCAATATGCCGCGCATCAAAGGCATTCATACCGCGATGAAGTCTGCCATGCTTGCCGCCGAAGTCGTGTTCCCCTTGTTGGAAAACCTTGAAGAAACAGAGGGTTTCGACAGCGGCAAAGAAGCGGCGGATTATCAGCAACATTTTGAACAAAGCTGGCTGTATCAAGAGCTTTATGCCGCGCGCAACGTCCGTCCGTCATTCAAATGGGGCGTTTACCTCGGCTCAATCTATACCGGCATCGACCAGATGATTTTCAGAGGCAAAGCCCCGTGGACCTTGAAACATCACGGCAAAGACAACGAGCAGCTCAAAAAAGCCGCCGCGTGCAAGCCGATTGATTATCCGAAGCCCGACGGCATATTGACCTTCGACCGCTTAAGCAGCGTCTTCCTCGCCAATCTCGCACACGAAGAAAACCAGCCCGACCATTTGGTGCTGAAAAATCCGCAAACGATGATAGACGTGAACTACAAAGAATACGCCTCGCCCGAAACGCGCTATTGTCCGGCCGGCGTGTATGAAATCGTCGAAGAAAACGGCAGCCCGCGCCTGCAAATCAACGCCGCCAACTGCGTTCACTGCAAAACGTGCGACATCAAAGACCCGACGCAAAACATCACTTGGATTTGCCCCGAAGGCGCAAGCGGACCGAATTACGGCGGGATGTGAAGATTCTTACCTGCCGACACTATATCGGACAAGAAAAGGAAAACCGGCCGAAACTTCTTTTTAAAGTTTCGGCCGGTTGTGTCAATATTATTTGAAAATATAGGTATCAGGCATATCGTCGAAACCGACAACCTTACCGCCTTTATCCTTTGCAAATTTTTCAGCCTGCTCCTTGTTGCCGAACGGCAGCGCGTCTTCCGCACCCATACCGCCGATAAAGCCACTGTCAATGACATAAAAGGCTTTTTTCGCATCTATCCACTTCGTGTCGGCATTGGGATTTGTCCAATCGGTAACATTACCCATATCGGTAACGTAAATAACACGGATGCCTTTAGGCTCTTCGGGCAGTTTGGTATAGCCGAACATCTGCTTGATGGTGGAGAACCAAACTGGCTGGTCAGGTTTGCCGTTCAAGAAAATCTGGGCTTTTGGGCCGTTGTGTTCGGTCAGATTCATACTGCAATAGTGTCCGACCGAACGATCGCTAATCTGCTGAGGTAAAGGAGGCGCCGCCTCTTCTGCCTGCTGGCAGGCACTTAAGGCGAAAACGGCAACAATTGCCGACAGGGTTTTTTTCATATTTGTCGCTTTCCAAAAATTCTGGCTGCCAAGATAAGCGGAATAATAACCCATAAAACCTGCGCGGTCAGCAAAACAGGAACCGTCAGGCTGATTTGTCCGCTCAAACCCGCCATACCTGCATACATAGCAGTATTTTCATAACCGGTCAGGTTGAGCAGGCGGTAGATGTCGGTAGGATTAAACAGAAGCACTGTTTCAACGACAGGCGCGGTAATAACCTGCTGCGAGTCGGCAACCAGAATACCCAGTAGGGCCATATCGAAGATGACGACGAAAAATAACCACACACCGATGGAAATACCGGCCGCCGTACCCCGTTCTTTGACTTTTGCACTGATTAAGTAGCCCATGGACAGAAAAGCCGCACCGAGGATGACGCTGGCGGCAATCAACAATGCAAAGGGTTTCCAGGCGGCAATATCAAAGCTGCCGTTGGCAAGTTGCAGCGTAATGCCTGCCAATCCGTAACCGGCAGCAGTGGCAAGGGCGAGGATGATGAGGTGTCCGATAAACTTGCCGGCAAGTATTTGATTACGCGAAATAGGATAACTCAACAGAAGCGCCATCGTACCGCGCTCAATCTCCCCAATCAGTGCATCGTAGGAGAGCAGCATGGCAATCAGCGGAATCAGGAAAATAGACAGGCTCGACAGGCTGACGACGGTAACGGTCAGCGGGTCGACCTTGACCGAACCGGTGGGCGAGCTGCCGAGAAAACCTAAAGAAAGGGCGAGTGCGGCAAGCAAGAGGGCGGCGGCAAGAACCCAACGGTTGCGCAGGCTGTCGCGGACTTCTTTGCCGGTAATAATCCAAACAGGGTTCATACGTCCTCCCTTTTCAAGAACTGTGCGTACATTTCATCAAGCGTCGGGGTGTGGATATCGAGATAGGCAAGGTCGGACAGGCTGCCCAGCTCGCCCAAAAGGTTCATGCGTTCTTCCGCCTGACATTGTGCCCGGTAAGAAATGCCGTCTGAAAGCGGCTGCCAGCGTCCGCTCAGGGTACGCGGCGCATTGAGGCGGATATTGACGGTCAGCGGCAGTCCGCTTTGGATGTGCAATTCGTCCATGCTCCCGTCGGCAACCTTAACGCCGTTTTTCATCACGACGATACGGTCGGCGTGTCCGTCCAATTCTGCAAGGGCATGGGTACTGAGCAATACGGTTGCGCCTCGACCGTTGAGTTCGCGTACGACTTCGTAAAACATTTGTCGTGATGCAGGGTCAAGACCGGTTGTCGGTTCGTCAAACAGCAGGACTTTGGGCTCGCCCAGCAGGGCTTGTGCCAGGGCAAGGCGTTGGCGCATACCTTTAGAGTAAGTACCGACGCGGCGGTGTGCTGCTTGGGAAATGCCGACGCGCTCAAGCAGCCCGCGGTTTTGTGTGAGCGGCTGTTTCTTAAGTTTCGCGTAAAAGTCCAGCGTTTCGATGCCGGTCAGCGAGGGGTGCAGCGCAACAGTTTCAGGCAGGTAGCCGATTTGACTGCGCAGCTGCGCTCCCGCTTTACTGCCGGTACGTTCGCCCAAAAGCATCACTTCACCTTCGGTCGGGGTAATCAACCCGAGTATCAACTTCATGATGGTGGATTTACCCGCGCCGTTGTGTCCGGCAAGCCCGACGCTTTCTCCGGCCTTCAAAACCAAATCAACTTGGTTGACCGCTTTTTGCGTACCGAACCGTTTGGTTACATTCCTCAATTCGACATGATGTGTGGTCATGGTTTTTCCTTTTGTGTTTTCAGACGGCATTTGAATCCGGATGCCGTCTGAAACAGACTAGTTCAGAGAACCGTTTTCCGCCTTGCCCCATTCCGACTGCCGTGTTTCGGCTTCTTTGAGCAACTCGTCCTTCATTGCATGATAGCGTGTTTGGATTTTGGCAACATAAGGCTTCATCAGCGGTTTGCTGTCCACCACGCCTCCGGGCAAAACGGCGGGAAATTGCGCCTGCGCCCATTTGACGATGCTGATTGCAGGACTATTCATCAGAAGACGTGCAACCGGCGCGCGCCAGATGATTTGGTCGATAATCCCGTTGGGGCGGTACGCACTGTCGCCAAAGCCGTCGCCGTCAAGATCAAATGCGCTGTTGTCGCTCCAGTAGTTGCCGTGTCCGCCCTCGCTCCAGTCGAGAAAACGCGTGCTGACATATTTGACCTGACTTTCGTTATTGACAAAGGAATTATCATGCAAAGACGTACCTTCGATGGCGGCGGTAAAGTGTATGCCGATTTGACAGTTTTCAAAATGATTGGCGAAAAGTTTATCGTAGTTGGCATTATAGGCAAATACGCACTTGCCTGCCTTGTTGATAATGTTGTCGTGAATATCGGAATAGTTGACATAATTGAGCATGATGCCCTGGTCGCGGCTGCCGACGGCAATATTGTCGAATACTTTGAGCCGCTCTGAAAACATCAGCACATATCCCATATTGTTGCCTACGGAAATATTGCCGCTGATTTCACTGTCGTTGGTGTACATATAGTGGACGGCGAAACGCAAATCGCTGAAGCGGTTGTTTTTATAGGTATTGTATGTACTGGTATTGGAAAAAATGCCGTCCCGTCCTTTGGAAATGTCGTTACCGACAACTTGCGCACCGGGTGCGTTCCAAACGGTAACGCCGTTGCCGCGCTCATTCACGCGCAAAGTTGCATCGCCGACGATTTTATTCTCGCGTACCATCGCATCGGCAGAACCATGCAGATATACGCCGACCGAATTATCAAAAATATTGTTGTGTTCAATCAGGGCGCGCGGGGCGGTTTCTTCGAGATAAATACCGGCATCCATTGCAGGCAGGCTCATACCGGATCGTGTAACGGTCAGATTGCGGAGCGTTACGTCCGGCGCATGCACAGCTATCGTACGGCCGCTCCTGTCCCCTTCCACGGTTGCGGAACGGTCGGCAGGCCCTTCGATCGTAATCGGTTTGTCAATATGAAGTTTGGTTTTATATACGCCGGAAGCAAGTTTAAGTGTATCGCCCTCATGGGCACGGACAAGAATTTCGGCAAGATTGTCTTGCGGGGAAACGTGGACGACGGCTGCCGATGCCGTCTGAAAAATACTGGCGCCGGTAAGTATCAGCACGGCCCTCAGCCATGTACGGAGTGCGGATGTGTGCATGGTGGTGTTCCTCTGTTTCGTTCGGTATGGCAAAACAAAATGAAACATGATTCAAATGGATCTGTTTTTATAGCGAAACCGTCTGGATGTATACCGCAAACGGTTTGGCTATAAATGCCGTCTGAAAACCGGTTGTCTTCAGACGGCATTCTCTATATCAAGTCATCATGCTCATTATTTGGGATGAACAATCATCTGACCGGACATTTCCATGTGCAATGCATGGCAGAACCATTGGCAGTAGTACCAGTGCACGCCCGGACGGACAGCTTTGAAGGTTACGGAAGATGTCGCTTGCGGGCCAATCTCCATAGCGATACCGTAGCCTTCCAAAGTGAAGCCGTGAGTCAAGTCCTCAATGGTCTCAACGTTGGTTACGTATACGGTTACTTCGTCGCCTTGGTTCACTTCAAATTGAGGAACGCTGTAAGCAGGCGCAACGGCAGTCATGTACACGCGTACTTTGTTGCCTTCGCGTACGACTTTGGCAGCTTTTTCCAGCTCAACGCCGTCTTTTTTCGCCTGCTCCAAAGCATCCTGCCAGAACCATGGGTCTTTGCGGTCCCAAGTTTTGCTTGGGCTCACTTTAGACGCAGCAACCAAGCACAAGTCGTGTGGTTCGGCGAAAGTCGGATTGTCATGCACCAGACGCATTTCGTCGCCGGAGATGTCGATCAATTGGTCACACTCGGGTTTCAAAGGACCTGCATTCAAGAAGCGGTCTTTAGAGAATTTGTTCAAAGACACCAGCCATTGACCGTCGGCTTCTTTGGTTTCACCCATGGTCGTATGGTTGTGGCCCGGTTGATAGTGAACGTCGAGTTTTTGTTTGATCGGATCGATTTTCTCACCTTTGTAGGCTTTGATCGCATCGTCAATATTCCATTTCACCATTTGGCTGTCGATAAACAATGTCGTATAAGCATTGCCGCGACCGTCAAATGCAGTGTGTAACGGGCCGAGACCCAGTTGCGGTTCGGCTACGACCACATCGCGCTCTTTGATTTTGCCTGCAAACAAATCGTCCAGTTTGCTGACATCCAATACGGTAACGGTTGGAGACAGTTTACCGTTGAGCATGATGTATTTACCGTCAGGACTTGCGTTACAGCCGTGAGGAGAGTTCGGCACAGGGATATAACGCGTGTATTTGGATTTGGCTTCAGCGCGGCCGTCCAGCATTTTCACACCGTTAACTTCTTTGAAGTCGCCTGCTTTAATACCTTCTTCAATAGCTTTCAGGTCGAAAACGACGCACCAGTCTTGCTCGTTGGAAGACGCACCTTGTACGGTCAGCGCGCGCTCGGAGTTGTAGCAGGTAGAGAACGAATATTTGCCTTGGTAGTCGGCATCGCCGTTGTCCAGGTTACCGTCAACCAATACTTGCCATGCGATCTCCATGGTTTCGCCGTCGATAGCGGTATACACTGCATTCCAGGTTTTTGCATCATCCAGTTTGCCTACGCCGCTAACAGGAGTAATGTGTTCGCCGTTGGCAAAAACGTAACCGGTTTTCGGATAACGTTGCGGACGCAGACCGTGAATACCTGAAGCATTAGGGATGTCGATAATTTTGTCGGTTTTCATCACATCCAGACGCACGCGGCAGACGCGGTTGTTTGCCTTATCGTTGGCGTAAGCATAGCGGCCGTCGTAGGTTTGGTCGGTAAACGACAAGTGCGGGTGGTGCAAGTCGCCGTTGGGGTAGCAACGCAGACCGCTGTCTTGTAAGAATTTACGTGTTTCTTCGGTAATATTTCCGTTGAGGACTTTCAAGCTCTCATTGGTACGTCCCCAACCGGTCGCGCTGTCCATATTGAACACGGGAATACGCATCAGTTCGCGCATGGAAGGCAGACCAATCAGGCGCATCTCGCCGGACTGACCGCCGGAAAGGAAACCGTAATATTGATCAAGCTCGCCCGGACCGACTTCGGAAGACAATTGACCCGGTTTGGCTTCACCATGCTCCTTGGCGGCAGGGGCGGCGCCAGAAGCGGCAGCCTGTTCGCCGTCTTTAGAGCAACCCGCCAAACCTAACAGGCCCGCACCGGCAATACCTGCACCGGAAGCAGCGGCCGTACCTAAGAATGAACGACGACTCAAGCCGTTTTGTTCTAATTTTTCGTCTGACATACAACACTCCTTGGATAAAATACGGCAAACCGGTTTTCGGACGACCTGCCGATGGGAAAAAATTTTGTTCTCCTACCGTGGAAGCCCTGCCCGCCTAACACTTTGGCTTCGGGCTTCCTACGGATGCTTATTTTTCAGATTGCGCCGTTTCGGATTTGACAAAATGGACAACCTGTTCCTGCGGCTGCTTGGATACACTCTCCAATTCCCCTGATTTTGCAGCAGCCTGTTTTTGTTTTTTCTTATTCACTGCCACAACTTGCGGACAGCGCGTATCGTGGTGGTACATGACTTGGCAATGCAGACACTGGATACATTCGTTCGGATGGATATCTCCCTCCGGGGCAATCGCTTGTACAGGGCATTCATGCGTACAAATTTGACAGGGATTACCGCACATTTTATAACGTCTCAGCCAATCAAACACGCGGAATCTGCCCGGCAACGCGATACCGGCTCCCAACGGACACAGATAACGGCAGAAGAAACGTTCGATAAACAGCCCTGCAACCAGAAGAGCAACGGCAAATGCGACAAACCACCACTCGCGTACAAATTTCAAGATAATCGCCGTTTTGAAGGGTTCGACTTCTGCAAATTTTTCCGCCGTACCCAAATCATACAGGGAGATTGCCAAGAGCCCGAAGAAAATCAGGTACTTGATAACGCTCAAGCGGGTATGCAGCATATGCGGTACGATAATCTGTTTCACACCCAGTTTTTTTGCAATCCGGTTAGTCAATTCCTGTAATGAGCCGAACGGACACAACCAACCGCAAAATGTTCCCCTGTTCCACAGCAGCATGGTTGCAGCCGTGAACAGCCAAAGGATGAATACAATCGGATCCATCAGGAAGAATTCCCAATGAAATTCGGTAAGGATGGCGGAAAACAGCGTCAGCGTATTGACGACCGAAAGCTGTGCCTGCGCATACCAGCCGATATAGAAGAGCGTGAAGGTCAAAAAGGCGAGGCGGAAGCGGTCATACCATTTTTCGTAACGCACAATCCAGTCTTGGAACAAAAACACCAGTAACAATATGGTCAGTGCAATGCCGACAACGATAATCTGCCCCTGTTTCGCTTTCCAAATCTGTTTCCATAATTGGTTGGATACACCGTTTTCAGCTGACGCATCTTCGGCAATGCCGTCTGAAGCGGTATCGGATGCCGCGGCAGGCACGGCTTCGACAGGCGCGCTGATTTCTACGGGCGGCGCTTTAGGATCATCGACATAATAACCCTGAGGCAATTCGTAATCCAAATCAGCAGTAACGAAGGCTTTATCGTTCACGCTCAATACGCGCTGAACCATTAATTGCAGACGCCACGGCTCCGCACCGTCAAACTCTACGCCTTCAGGGATGGTAAACCAAGAAACTTCTTTAAAACGCGGCGAACCGGCGGCAGACAGGGCAACTACGCGTTCGTGTTGAGCATCGGTAAAACGGAAGCTGGTCTCTCCCTGAATCATCTCGATACGGTCGAAAATACCGCCGCGCACATAGCCAGAACCTTTCCATGAGTAACGACCCTCTCCTGCAACCAAAACCGCCTGTTGACCAGGTTTCAGCCGTTTTTGCAGATGTGCCCAACCATCCTCGCCCAACAGGCTTTTACCGATGGAGGGCTGACTGACCAAAGCCGTATATAAATCAATGAAGGTATCATCAGGAGCGCCCTGTTCGGCATGATCGGCCACGCCGGCCTTGCCACCTTTCTCAAAAAGTTTGTTGATTTGATCGAGCGTAATATGCAGATGACCGACAGCCTTCTGTTTCAAAAGTTCGTCCCAAGACAAAATGTCCTGCTTGTCGGGATTTGCCATACGGCGCGGACGAGTTTCTGCTGCAGACGCGGCTTCCTGAACATCGGAAGCAGATGCCGTCTGAAGGGCCTTATCCGAACCCAACCGGTATTGGTTGGCAATGACCTTGTATGAACGCTGGATACTGTCGTTGATAACCATCAGCGTAACTGTCGCACCGCTGATAATGTCGCCCGGCGCCACACCCGGAGTCGGAGGATTTTTAATAAAGTTCAGACCGATATATTTATCAATGAATTTATCGACACGCGACTGCGGAATACCGATAAGCATAATCGGCTCATGGTGATCAACCAATTTCGCCCCGGCTATCGTACCGTCTTTAGCCAGCGCCATCAGCGTATCAATCGGCTTACTCGAATAACCGCGCGTATTAACCACATCGGTTGTAATATAAACCAGACCGAGCTGCTCGTCGCCTTTGTAAACGCGGGCGACCATGGGCTTACCTTCCGGTTTGCCGTAACGGTCCGCCCCCGGAAAGATTTCCGAAGGCTGTATTTTCGCCAGAAATTCAGGCAAGCGCTCCGCATGGGCAGGCAATGCCGATATTAAAAGGATAAGGGCGGCAAAAAACGCCGTCATCTGTGCCCGAAACGCGGACATACGTTTGATTGAAAAGCAGGACATGACTATCCCCGATATACCGATACTCTTTAATATTGATATTATATGAATCAACCATCGCCGTTTTTTTGATACAAATCAAATTTACAAATCTTAAAACCGATTTGCATACTGGAATAATACTTTATGATTAAGTCAATGTATTAAATTTCACTACACTTATAAAAGTAAAAGCACACAAACAATATGCCGTCTGAAATCCTTTTCAGACGGCATTTTTCTTAGAATATTGTTATTTTTCCAAATGGTAAATCTGTGCCACCGCATGAACCAAATCGTTATCGCCTTCTCCCGCCTTATTCAAGGTTTGAGTTGGCGAGTGCAACAGTTTATTAGTCAGTTGAATCGACAGCCTTTCCAAAACCTCTTCTGCCGTTGCTCCTTTGGCAAGCTGTTTCATCGCATTTTCCAATACCTGTTTGCGCGCTTTCTCTCCCTCATCCCTCAATGCCCTGATTAACGGGACACTCTGCCTGCCCTGTTGTTGTCTGACAAATTCGACAACCTTCTCAGACACCAGCGCTTCGGCGGCGGCGGCGGCCTTCTGCCTTGCCTCCTTACCGCTTTGGACGATATTGACCATATCGTCCACAGTATAAAGATAGGCATCATTCAAATCGCCAACTTCCGCTTCAATATCACGCGGCACTGCCAAATCAAGCATGAACAACGGCATACTCTGCCTTTGTTTCAATGCACGCTCCACCATGCCTTTGCCGACAATGGGGAGCTGGCTTGCCGTTGAAGAAACCACTACGTCATAATCATGCAAAATAACGGGCAAATCGCTTAACAAGCAAGGGTCGGCATTGACACCGAGTTTGTCGCATAACTCCTGGGCACGCGCCAGCGTCCGGTTGGCAACCGTCATCAATCTGGGGTTTTTAGCGGCAAAATAAGTAGCAACCAACTCAATCATCTCACCCGCACCGATGAATAAAACATTAAGGTCGCCTATATCGGGGAAAATCTGCTCTGCCAACTTGACGGAAGCGGCCGCCATCGAAACTGAATTTTCACCGACAGCGGTATCGGTACGGACTTCCTTGGCAACGGAAAAGGTTTTTTGGAACAGGGCATTGAGTTTCTTACCCATACTTTCCTGCTCTTGAGCTACCCTGACCGCATCCTTAATCTGTCCTAAAATCTGCGGCTCGCCCAACACCATCGAATCCAGCCCGCAAGCGACGCGGAAAGCATGGCGCACAGTCTCCTGCATCCCCAAAGTATAAAGGTAGGGTCTGATTTCTTCTATGGGAAGGCTGTGGTAATCTGCGAGCCAACGGATGATTTCTTCCGAATCGCCTACACAGTAAAGCTCGGTGCGGTTGCAGGTAGAAAGGATTACCGCCTCCGTTGCCGCATTGCTTCGGGCAAGATTGCGGACGGCTTCGGGCAGGCAGGCAGCGGCAAACGCCAGCTTTTCCCGTATGCTTAAAGGTGCGGTTTGATGATTGAGTCCGACAGCGGTAAGTTGCATGAAAAAATCGGTGAAGATGGATATAGACCGTTATTATAGCCTAACTGACCTTGAAGACACAGACAAAAACTGCACTTCCAAACGCATCCTTGCCGTCTGAAAGTGCAGTTCCTTAAATAAGGCATCCTATTATCAGGATAGGAATTTAATCTACTTCGCCTGCGTATTGTTCGGCAGTCAGCAGACCGTCGTAATCGGCAGGGTTGGCAGGTTTGATTTTGAAGAACCAGCCTGCACCGTAAGGATCGCTGTTGGCAGTTTCCGGAGCACTTGGCAAATCTTCGTTGACGGCAACGATTTCGCCTGCAATCGGCGCGTATACGTCAGATGCGGCTTTTACAGACTCAACCACACCGGCTTGTTCTTCGGCAGCCAGGTTTGCGCCGACTTCAGGCAGCTCGACAAACACGATGTCGCCCAACAGCTCTTGCGCGTGATGGGTAATGCCGACGGTGATGGTGCCGTCTTCTTCAAGGCGCAGCCATTCGTGGCTGGCAACGTATTTCAGTTCTGCTGGGATGTTGCTCATGGTTTGATTCTCCATTGGTAGGGGGTTATTTTCAGACGGCATCTATATGAATCAATATTCACAGATACCTTGTTCAAGGCTTTCTACAAACGTCCGTATCGGACAACAATTAAAACCTGCTTTCAGACGGCATATGAAATGAAAATGCCGTCTGAAACCGCATCAATCAAACTGTTTCTGTCCGTTGCGTACAAACGGCAGCTTCAATACGCGCACGTCCACTTCCTTGCCGCGTATCAGCACTTTGGCAGTATCTCCGTCAAAATCTTTCGGTACGCGGGCGATGGCGATGGATTGTTTCAGGCTGGGTGAGAAGACGCCGCTGGTGGTTTCGCCTTTGCCTTTGTCGGTCAACACTTCCATATGCGCGCGCAGGATGCCGCCTTTGTCGAGCAACAAACCGACTTGTTTGACGGCAACGCCTTTTTCTTTCAATGCCAGCAAGGCGGCTTTACCGACGAAATCGCGGCTTTCGTCTTTCAAGTCAACGGTCCAACCCATACCTGCTTCGAGCGGGCTGGTGTCGTCGTCCATATCGTTGCCGTAGAGGTTCATGCCGGCTTCCATGCGCAGGGTGTCGCGCGCGCCGAGACCGCAGGGCTGTACGCCGGCTTGTTGCAAGGCTTTGAAGAATGCGACGGCTTCAGTGCCCGGCAGAATCACTTCGACGCCGTCTTCGCCGGTGTAGCCAGTGCGGGCGACAAACCAATCGTTGCCCAAATCCGCACCTTGGAACGGTTTGAGGTTGTGGACGACATCCGCCCATTCGGGTTTGACGGTCAGGAGTTTTTCGATGGCTTTAGGACCTTGCACGGCAAGCATGCCGAGGTCGTAGCGTGGATTGAAGGCAACGCCGAACTCTTGTCCGACTTTATGGAATTGCGCTGTATCTTTTTCGCGGGTCGCGCCGTTGGATACGATGCGGTATTGGGTTTCGACTTCATTGGTGCGGTAAACGATTAAGTCGTCAATCACGCCGCCGTTGTCGTTGAGCAAAGCGGAATAAAGGGCTTTGCCGACAAAAGCGAGTTTGGCGACATCGTTGGCAATCAATTTGCGGAAAAAGGCTTTGGCATTTGCGCCTGCTACGTCGGTAACGAGCATATGGGATACGTCAAACATACCGGCGTCGGTGCGCACGGCTTCGTGTTCGGCGATTTGTGAACCATAATGGATGGGCAGCTCCCAGCCGGCAAAATCTACCAGCTTCGCACCTGCATCTTGATGGGCTTGGTGAAACGGGGTGGTTTTCAGGGCAGTCATTCTCAGCTTCTCCGGATTTATTGTTCAGATGCCGTCCGCACAAGATGCGCGGAAGACCCTATCTGTCCTTGAACCTGAGATTTTCGGCCGTATCCGCTTGATGACAAACCAGTCTGCTCACTGCTTTGCGCGGCTGTCTGAATGGTGGTTCAGACGGCCTTCTCCCCTTCGGTGGGTGCGATTGCACCGCTCTCCAGATGTTTTATTTCAATGTGCAGTCCCTGTTGCCTGAGCGATTTAAGGGCATCTGCGCCTTCGGCGGCTACGCGTAACCTGATGTAGCTCTCTCCTGCACATGGCGCGATTATGGCTTGAAAAGGCAGTTTGGGCAAGCCGTCTTGAACATATACAGGCCTGCTCCACGAGTTTTAAATCGACTACCTAAAAATGAAAACCAACTCTGATGACTACACAACTTTTTATATGTTAATATGCCCCAAGCCTATATATACGGATTATCTCAACCTGCCCGAATTCCATCAGCGGAACACAAATTTATGACACAAATCACTTTAGACAAGACAGATATTAAAATCTTACAGGTCCTCCAGGAAAACGGTAGGCTGACCAATGTCGAATTATCCGAACGTGTCGCACTCTCACCCTCTCCCTGCTTACGCCGTCTGAAACAGTTGGAAGATGCCGGTATTGTCCGACAGTATGCCGCGCTGCTGTCTCCCGAATCTGTAAATTTGGGCCTTCAGGCATTTATCCGCGTTTCCATCAGCAAAGCAAAAGACGCACGGGAGGATTTCTCCGCCTCTGTTCAAAAATGGCCCGAAGTTTTAAGCTGTTTCGCGCTGACGGGAGAGACCGACTACCTGCTTCAGGCATTTTTTACCGACATGAGCGCGTTCTCCCATTTCGTCCTTGACACGCTTTTATCCCACCACGGCGTACAGGATGCCCAATCAAGTTTCGTTTTAAAAGAAATCAAACATACCACATCCCTACCACTCAACCATCTGTTGTAGGAATAAGGCCTTCCTCCCTATTTTCCCTACCGACACGGCGGATAGGAACGGGCTGGATTCTTACAATACCTGTTTGTCTCCGATAAAGACCGGATTGGAAAATGATACGTTATCTATTGATTATTTGCGGCGGCCTCTCCCTCCTCTTGGGGATTATCGGTATTTTCCTACCCCTGTTGCCGACCACACCGTTCGTGCTGCTCTCCGCCGCCTGTTGGGCAAAGGCATCTCCGCGTTTTCACAGCTGGCTGCACCGACACCGCTATTTCGGCCCTATGGTTCATAATTGGGAAAAAAATCGGGCAGTCCCCCGCAAGGCTAAGATTTTTGCCATTAGCATGATGTCCGCATCATGCCTGTTCATGTTCTGGCAGTTTCCCCAACGTTGGTGGGTAGGCGCAATTTCATCGGTTTTCTGTTCCTTTGTCGCCATATGGATGTGGCGCAGACCCGAATCTTAATGCCGTCTGAAAACCTTCCTCCAAAGCGGTTTCACCGTCGTTATACCGTTAAGATGTTCCGTTGCCTTTTCAGCTGCAACTGCAGCCGAGCCACCGGCAGCAAAATACCACCGTTGATACGGGCGATAGCCGCTCCTAAAAGGAAATGTCCGACGGCTTGGGCGGTTTCGTTTTTGTTTTCACCGTGGCCGAATGTCCTGCCTATTGCTTCGGAGGCATAAGGCGCAGCGGCATTGACTGCGCTTTGTAACCCGCTGGATCGGTGGCGTTAAACAAAGGCCGTCTGAAACGGTTTTTCCGTTTTCAGACGGCCTTTCGTCAAGTAATGGAGGATGCAGACATAATTGGTATTACGGAATCTTCAAGCCAGCGTGCGTGCCATACTCACTCTATAGGGAGGATTTGTTTACATTATGGCTTGTTCTGCATCAACTTACATCAAATATCAGATTTTTCTTCATCGGCTTTATCATTCATTACCTTATTTACGGCTTCTGGAGACAGGGGCTTACCGCATTTGCTACAGTAATCGATTTTCGGAACAGGGGAAATGCCTTTAAAGAAAGTAAAGCTATCCGACCCGATACCGACGGAGGTGCCATAATTCATCTTTTGGAATTCGTGGCAATAGGGGCAGATTCCTGCGATGATTATGTAGAATACAATTATGATACCTCCGAAACTGAAATATATCGCAAATATTATTTGCACAATTGTTATTTGCAGAAAGTTAGAACCCGTTATCACGTCTTGGATAAATGCCAAAACCACTGTGATTCCGAGAATTAAAAAGAAAAATTTCGGAATCCTCATCCTTTTCTGAAACCTGATTGCGGTATCCATGGCTTTGTCTTTGTCATTTAAGTTTGTGTTCATGTTTTTGACCTTCTTTGCTTTTTAAATTGCCGACTTCTTCCGTTCCAAATGTCCCATTTGAACATTATCCCGCCGCCTATTTGTGTTATATTCCGACCGGAATACCTACCGCCCGCCTATAAAAAACGATTACCTACAAACATTTGTTAAGATAAATTTATTATAAGTTACCGATAGCCTATTATTTCAATATGGCAGGATATTGTTTTACATTGATATTTTCTCCTATTGTTCTGCAACCCCTCTTTACTTCCCCTTTCCATTCCCTAACGGATGCTTGGTATCTGTACGGCTTTTACATTACAATCAAACAGACAATATAACAAATCACAGCGCAGTTCGCCCGTCTGAGGACGGTCCGGAATATTTATCACGGCAAATGGTTATCAAACCGGATGCCAAATAAAAAGGAAGCACCATGCGCCACCTGACACTGCTGACATTTTTCTCCCTACCTGCAATCAGCTTGGCTGCCGACCTGGACGGCTCTACCCTTAATCTCTTATGGGGGCTGCCGTTTGCCATGATCCTGCTGTCTATTGCACTGGGTCCCCTGTTTTTTTCCTACATCTGGCATCACCATTTCGGCAAGATTACCGCATTTTGGACTTTGTCGTTCCTCATTCCCTTTTCGCTGATTTTTGGAGCAGAAGCTGGTATCCGTACCGTTGTCCACGCACTCATTGAAGAATACATACCGTTCATTCTGCTCCTATTGGCACTTTATACCATTTCAGGCGGCATATTTGTCGGAGGCAACCTTCGCGGCACCCCGAAACTCAATACCGCCCTGCTTGCCGTCGGTACGTCACTCGCCTCCATCATGGGAACGACTGGCGCGGCCATGTTGATGATCCGCCCTTTGCTGAAAGCCAATCAAACCCGTACCCACCGCGTGCACATCGTCATCTTCTTTATTTTCCTTGTCGCCAATATCGGCGGCGGCCTGACTCCGCTCGGCGATCCCCCGCTGTTCCTCGGTTTCCTAAAAGGCGTAGATTTCATGTGGACGGTCAAGCATATGCTTGCCCCGGTCCTAATTAGTGCCATTCTCCTCCTTACTACCTTCTACTTCATAGACAACCGCCTCTTCAAACAAGACGTTGCCGAACAAAGCAAGGCAACACGGCAACAATTACCCGAAAAAATTACTATTTTCGGAAAATGGAACTTCCTTTTACTCGCAGGAGTCGTCGGCGCAGTCTTGCTTTCAGGATTATGGAAACCCGACCACAACGGATTAGAAATCCTTGGCAGCCATTACGCCTTGCAAAACCTTGCACGCGACCTAGTTTTAATTATATTGACCGCCATATCTATCATTATCACACCCAAACAAGTACGTGCCGGCAATGAATTCAACTTTGATCCGATTGCCGAAGTAGGAAAACTCTTCCTCGGTATCTTCATTACCATTTTCCCCGTTCTGAGCATTCTGAAAGCAGGCGAAGCTGGGGCATTGGGCGGAGTGGTTTCATTGGTTCACGATGCAGGAGGCAACCCTGTCGACACCATGTATTTCTGGATGAGCGGCATATTGTCCTCCTTTTTAGACAATGCACCGACTTACCTGGTCTTCTTCAACATGGCAGGCGGCGATGCACATGCGCTGATGACCGGCCCACTGTTTCACTCTCTGCTTGCCGTATCCATGGGTTCGGTATTTATGGGGGCTCTGACCTACATCGGCAATGCACCGAATTTCATGGTTAAAGCCATCGCAGAACAACGCGGAATACCCATGCCTACCTTTTTCGGCTATATGGCGTGGTCTGTTGCATTTCTGGTTCCGATCTTTATCCTGCACACTTTTATCTTCTTCATTTTCAAACTACTGTAAATCCCATGCCGTCTGAACATTCAGACGGCATTTTAAATTCCAACATAATCAAATCAATATTTTGCCAAACTGATAACAAGGACGGCTCCGTAAGGAAAAAAGCGGCAAATCTGACAAACCAGCACAATTCCTGATAAAATCTAACACTTTGCTACATTAATTTATTCAATGCTTTTTGATACGCTGCGATACCGTATCAAAAACACGCCGTTCTCACCTTAACCATCACAAGTAATGCAAATCTATGATTAAAATCAAAAAAGGCCTAGACCTGCCTATCGCGGGCAGACCGGAGCAAGCCGTTTACGACGGTCCGGCCATTACCGAAGTCGCGTTGCTTGGCGAAGAATATGCCGGTATGCGCCCCTCAATGAAAATCAAGGAAGGCGAAGCCGTCAAAAAAGGCCAAGTGCTGTTTGAAGACAAAAAGAATCCGGGCGTAGTATTTACTGCTCCGGCTTCAGGCAAAATCGCCGCGATTCACCGTGGCGAAAAGCGCGTACTTCAGTCAGTCGTGATTGCCGTTGAAGGCAACGACGAAATCGAGTTCGAACGCTACGCACCTGAAGCGCTGGCAAAATTGAGCAGCAAAGAAGTGCGCCGCAATCTGATCCAATCCGGTTTGTGGACTGCGCTGCGCACCCGTCCGTTCAGCAAAATCCCTGCCGTCGATGCCGAGCCGTTCGCCATCTTCGTCAATGCGATGGACACCAATCCGCTGGCTGCCGATCCTACGGTTATCATCAAAGAAGCCGCCGAAGACTTCAAACGCGGCCTGCTGGTATTGAGCCGCCTGACCGAACGTAAAATCCATGTGTGTAAAGCAGCCGGCGCAGACGTGCCGTCTGAAAACGCTGCCAACATCGAAACACATGAATTTGGCGGTCCGCATCCTGCCGGTTTGAGTGGCACGCACATTCATTTCATCGAGCCAGTCGGTGCGAACAAAACCGTTTGGACCATCAATTATCAAGATGTGATTGCCATTGGCCGTTTGTTTGCAACAGGCCGTCTGAACACCGAGCGCGTAATTGCCTTAGGTGGTTCTCAAGTCAACAAACCACGCCTCTTGCGTACCGTTTTGGGTGCGAAAGTATCGCAAATTACTGCGGGCGAATTGGTTGACGCAGACAACCGCGTGATTTCCGGCTCAGTATTGAACGGTGCGATTGCACAAGGCGCGCACGATTACCTCGGCCGCTACCACAATCAGATTTCCGTTATCGAAGAAGGCCGTAGCAAAGAGCTGTTCGGCTGGGTTGCGCCACAACCGGACAAATACTCCATCACGCGCACAACCCTCGGCCATTTCCTGAAAAACAAACTCTTCAAGTTCAACACAGCCGTCAACGGCGGCGACCGCGCCATGGTACCGATCGGCACTTACGAGCGCGTGATGCCCTTGGATATCCTACCTACCCTGCTCTTACGCGATTTAATCGTCGGCGATACCGACAGCGCTCAGGCTTTGGGTTGCTTGGAATTGGACGAAGAAGACCTCGCTTTGTGCAGCTTCGTCTGCCCGGGCAAATACGAATACGGCCCGCTGTTGCGCAAGGTGCTGGAAACCATTGAGAAGGAAGGCTGATTATGGGCTTGAAACATTTTCTTGAAAAAATCGAACCGCACTTCCTGCCGGGCGGCAAACATGAAAAATGGTATGCCCTCTACGAAGCTGCAGCGACGATTTTCTATACATCCGGCGCGGTAACGCGCAAAGCGGCCCACGTCCGCGATGCACTCGACTCCAAGCGCATGATGATTTTGGTGTGGCTGGCTTTGTTCCCTGCCATGTTCTACGGTATGTACAACGTCGGCATACAGGCATTCGGTGCGTTAACGCCTGATTTGCTGCAACAAAACATCGCCAACGACTGGCATTACGCCCTTGCCAACGCTTTGGGCATCAATATGTCCTCTGAAGCGGGCGTGTTGGGCAAAATGCTGTTCGGCGCGATTTTCTTCCTGCCTATTTACGCGACCGTATTTGTCGTTGGCGGTTTCTGGGAAGTCTTGTTCGCCACCGTGCGCAAACACGAAATCAACGAGGGTTTCTTCGTGACTTCGATTCTGTTTGCCTTAATCGTTCCGCCTACGCTGCCGCTGTGGCAGGCCGCCTTGGGTATTACCTTCGGCGTGGTGGTTGCGAAAGAAGTATTCGGCGGTACGGGTAAAAACTTTATGAACCCTGCGCTGGCAGGCCGTGCCTTCTTGTTCTTCGCCTATCCCGCCAATATTACCGGCGACACCGTTTGGACAGCGGTTGATGGCTATTCCGGCGCAACTGCGCTGGCGCAATGGGCGGCAAATGGTTCAGAAGGCCTGAAAAATGCCGTTACCAATCAACCGATCACTTGGATGGATGCGTTTATCGGTAACTTGCCCGGTTCTATCGGCGAAGTATCCACTTTGGCGCTTTTAATCGGCGGCGCGTTTATCGTGTTTGCCCGCATCGCTTCTTGGCGCATTATTGCCGGCGTGATGATCGGTATGATTACCATGTCTTCGCTGTTTAATGTTATCGGTTCGGACACCAACGCCATGTTCTCCATGCCTTGGTACTGGCATCTGGTCGTCGGCGGCTTCGCCATCGGTATGCTGTTTATGGCGACCGACCCTGTTTCCGCTTCCTTTACCAATGTCGGCAAATGGTGGTACGGCGCGCTAATCGGCGTGATGTGCGTGTTAATCCGCGTGGTCAATCCGGCTTACCCCGAAGGCATGATGTTGGCGATTCTGTTTGCCAACCTGTTTGCCCCGATTTTCGACTATTTCGTCGCACAAGCGAACATCAAACGCAGAAAGGCGCGCAGCAATGGCTAAGAAATTCGATAAAGACAGCTTCAGCGGCACGCTGATTGTGGTATTGGTTGTCAGCCTGATTTGTTCCATCATCGTTGCTGGTGCGGTCGTCGGCTTGAAACCCATCCAAGAGAAACAAAAACTCCAAGACAAACAAGGCTATATCTTGAGCGTAGCCGGTTTGATGGATAAAAACACCGACATCAGCAAAACCTTTGCCGAGCGTATTGAGCAACGTGTCGTGGACTTGGCAACCGGCGAATACGTCGCCGATGCGCCTAAAGACTTCAGCGCACGCGTCGCCGGCAAAGACCCTGCCCAAAGCATCCAAATCAAACCTGAAGACGATTTGGCAGGCATCAAAAGCCGTGCCAAATATACCGAGGTTTACTTGGTAAAAGGTGAAGACGGCAAAGTCAGCCAAATCATCCTGCCTATGCACGGTAACGGCTTGTGGTCTGTCATGTACGGTTTTGTCGCCATCCAACCCGACGGCAACACCATCAACGGCATCACCTACTACGACCAAGGTGAAACCCCGGGCTTGGGTGGCGAAATCGGCAATCCGTTGTGGCAACAAAAATTCGTCGGCAAAAAACTGTTTGACGAACAAGGCAAACTCGCCCTGCATGTCGGCAA
This sequence comes from Neisseria sp. RH3002v2f, assembly GCF_014596375.1. Lineage (NCBI taxonomy): Bacteria > Pseudomonadati > Pseudomonadota > Betaproteobacteria > Neisseriales > Neisseriaceae > Neisseria > Neisseria sp. RH3002v2f. The sequence continues at coordinate 15,048 of NZ_MAYZ01000012.1, read as the reverse complement.
AGGCGCAAGTTCGGACAAAGAACACGGCGTAGATGCCCTCTCCGGCGCATCGCTGACGTCTAAAGGCGTGCAAGGTTCGTTCGCCTACTGGTTCGGCGAAAACGGCTATATCCCCTACCTGAACAAATTGAAATCAGCAGGAGCACAATAATGGCTGACATGAAACGCTTGAAATATTTAATGTTTTCACCCTTTATCGACAACAACCCGATTGCCTTGCAGGTTTTGGGTATTTGTTCGGCTTTGGCGGTTACCACCAAGCTTCAGACGGCCATCGTAATGGGTATTTCCGTAGCTTTGGTAACCGGTTTTTCCAGCTTTTTCATTTCATTGGTACGCAACTACATCCCCAACAGCATCCGTATTATTGTGCAAATGGCGATTGTTGCGTCGCTGGTTACGCTGGTTGACCAACTGCTCCAAGCCTTTGCTTATGAACTGTCCAAACAGCTGTCCGTATTCGTCGGCCTAATTATTACCAACTGTATCGTGATGGGCCGTGCCGAAGCATTCGCCATGAAAGAACCTCCTTTGGAGAGCTTGGTTGACGGTATCGGCAACGGCGCAGGTTACGGCATGATGTTGATCATCATCGCAACCATCCGCGAACTGATCGGCTCAGGCAAGCTCTTTGGCTACACCATTTTCCAAACCGTACAAGATGGCGGCTGGTATCAAACCAACGGCTTGTTCTTACTCGCCCCCAGCGCGTTCTTCATCATCGGCTTTTTGATTTGGGGTCTACGCACTTGGAAACCCGAACAGGCGGAGAAATAACACATGGAACATTACTTAAGCCTCTTTGTAAAATCCGTCTTTCTGGAAAACATGGCACTTTCCTTCTTCTTGGGGATGTGTACATTTTTGGCGGTATCTAAAAAAGTATCCACCGCATTCGGTTTGGGCGTTGCCGTAACTTTCGTACTCGGCCTGTCCGTCCCAGCCAACCAGCTCGTTTACTCGCTGCTCAAAGAAGGCGCGCTGGTTGAAGGTGTGGATCTGACCTTCCTGAAATTCATCACCTTCATCGGCGTAATTGCCGCTTTGGTGCAGATTTTGGAAATGTTCTTGGACAAATTCGTCCCTGCCCTCTACAACGCATTGGGTATCTACCTGCCTCTGATTACCGTAAACTGCGCAATTTTCGGTGCCGTTTCGTTTATGGCGCAACGCGAATACAACTTCGGTGAATCCGTCGTGTACGGCTTCGGCGCGGGCTTGGGCTGGATGTTGGCGATTGTCGCTTTGGCGGGCATTACCGAAAAAATGAAATATTCGGATGTCCCTAAAGGCCTCAAAGGCTTGGGTATTACCTTTATCGCCGCCGGCCTGATGGCGATGGCGTTTATGTCGTTCTCCGGCATCCAGTTATAAGAAAGGATTCGGCATGGAAATTATTTTAGGTATCGTGATGTTCACCGTCATCGTCTTAGCTTTGGCACTGATGATCCTGTTTGCCAAATCCAAGTTGGTGAGCGAAGGCGACATCACCATCAAAGTCAATGATGAAACAGAGCTGACAATGCCTGCCGGCGGCAAACTGTTGGGCGCACTTGCCAGCCAAGGCATCTTCGTTCCTTCCGCCTGCGGTGGCGGCGGCTCATGCGGTCAGTGCCGCGTTGTCGTGAAAAGCGGCGGCGGCGACATTCTGCCAACCGAGTTGTCCCACATCAGCAAACGCGAAGCGCGCGAAGGCTGCCGTCTGTCTTGTCAGGTCAACGTCAAAACCGACATGGACATCGAAGTCCCTGAAGAAGTGTTCGGTGTGAAAAAATGGGAATGCACTGTCATCTCCAACGACAACAAAGCCACGTTCATTAAAGAACTCAAACTTGCCATTCCCGAAGGCGAAGAAGTTCCCTTCCGTGCCGGCGGCTACATTCAAATCGAAGCCCCGCCGCACACTGTTGCCTACAAAGACTTCGACATTCCTAAGGAATATCACGAAGACTGGGATAAATACAATCTGTGGCAATACGTTTCCAAAGTGGATGAGCCGATTTTGCGTGCCTACTCCATGGCTTCGTACCCTGAAGAAAAAGGCATCATCATGCTGAACGTTCGTATCGCTACGCCTCCTCCTCGCGTACCTGATGCGCCTCCGGGACAAATGTCTTCTTACATCTGGTCGCTCAAAGCTGGTGACAAAGTAACGATTTCCGGTCCGTTCGGTGAGTTCTTTGCCAAAGACACCGATGCCGAAATGGTATTTATCGGCGGTGGTGCGGGTATGGCTCCGATGCGTTCCCACATTTTCGACCAGCTGAAACGTTTGAACTCCAAACGCAAAATCACCTTCTGGTACGGTGCACGTTCCAAACGCGAAATGTTCTATGTTGAAGACTTCGACCAACTCGCAGCAGAATTCCCGAACTTCACATGGCACGTCGCCTTATCCGACCCGTTGCCGGAAGACAACTGGGACGGTTATACAGGCTTCATTCACAACGTGGTTTACGAAAACCACCTGAAAAACCATGAAGCACCGGAAGACTGCGAATTCTACATGTGTGGCCCTCCAATCATGAACCAGTCCGTCATCAAAATGCTCAAAGACTTAGGCGTGGAAGACGAAAACATCCTCTTGGACGATTTCGGCGGTTAAATATTCGGCTTCAAACACAAAAGGAAGAAACTTCGGTTTCTTCCTTTTTTTATCCCGATGCCGTCTGAAATCCTTCAGACGGCATCCGCCAATGCCCATATAAATATCCGTTGTTTTCCTATCTTTGTATCCTGCGGTGGATGTGCGGTTAAATATTTTGACGAAAAAAACAAAGAAGTATACTTGTTTTTAGTTATGGTTGATTCCATAACTAAAAAGTATCGATAAACCCATTTCGCGAGGTACGGATAATGTCTGACAGTTTTGAAAACAGCCCCGAATACGATGATTGGATTGAATCGGGCGGTCGTGATGAAGATTACGAATACTACTACAATAAATGGCAACGCAGGACGCGCTGACCATTAAACCCTGACAAACCGGCTTGTAAAACACCGGTTTGTTTTTTTATTACCGCCCCCTTAAACAGCGGGTGATACCCCTGATGCCTTTCAGACGGCATCAACATAAAAACATACCGGCCGTTTTGCGATATAATTCAAGCCATTTGCCAAGACTATCAAATACTATGCCGTCTGAAACACGCCTGCCGAACTTTATCCGCGCCTTGATATTTGCCCTGAGTTTTATCTTCCTGAACGCCTGTTCGGAACAAACCACGCAAACCGTTACCCTGCAAGGCGAGACCATGGGCACGACCTATACCGTCAAATATCTTTCAGACGGCCACGATAAACTCCCCTCCCCTGCCGAAATACAAAAACGCATTGATGACGCGCTTAAAGAAGTCAATCGGCAAATGTCCACCTATCAGCCTGATTCCGAAATCAGCCAGTTCAACCAACACACAGCCGACAAACCCCTCCGCATTTCAAGCGACTTCGCACACGTTACCGCCGAAGCCATCCGCCTGAACCGCCTGACGCACGGCGCACTGGACGTAACCGTCGGCCCTTTGGTCAACCTTTGGGGATTCGGTCCCGACAAATCCGTTACCCGGGAACCGACACCGGAACAAATCAAACAAGCAGCATCTTATACGGGCATAAACAAAATCATTTTGCAACAAGACAAAGATTCCGCCTCCTTGAGCAAAACCCACCCCAAAGCCTATTTGGATTTATCTTCGATTGCCAAAGGCTTCGGCGTTGATAAAGTTGCGGGCGAACTGGAAAAATACGGCATTCAAAATTATCTGGTAGAAATCGGCGGCGAGTTGCACGGCAAAGGGAAAAACGCGCGTGGCGAACCGTGGCGCATCGGTATCGAGCAACCCAATATCATCCAAGGCGGCAATACTCAAATCATCGTCCCGCTGAACAACCGTTCGCTTGCCACATCCGGCGATTACCGTATTTTCCACGTCGATAAAAGCGGCAAACGCCTCTCCCACATCATCAATCCCAACAACAAACGACCCATCAGCCACAACCTCGCCTCCATCAGTGTTGTCGCAGACAGCGCGATGACGGCGGACGGCTTATCCACAGGATTATTTGTTTTAGGCGAAACCGAAGCCTTAAAGCTGGCAGAACAAGAAAAACTCGCCGTTTTCCTGATTGTCAGGGATAAGGACGGCTACCGCACCGCCATGTCTTCCGAATTTGAAAAGCTGCTCCGCTAAACATACAAACCGATTAGGAAACACCATGAAAACCCTGCTCCTTACCTTCGGCATCTTCCTGCTGGTCATCATCGGCATGGCAGTCGGCTATATCTTCTCCAAACGCACCATCAAGGGAAGTTGCGGCGGCATTACCGCTTTAGGTATGAAAAAAATGTGCGACTGCGACACACCTTGCGACACCCTGCAAAAAAAGCTAGATGAAGAAAAACAGTCAGATAGCATCAGAATTGACCGTTGACACTGAAACAAAATGCCGTCTGAAAACCCGATTTACGGTTTCAGACGGCATTGCCGTTTTATTAAAGGCGACCCATACGCAAAACGCGCTTCAGGAAATAAATCAGATTATTCCCCAGGCGCCTTCAGGCTTCCTTTTGCGCCACCGTAACCATTGCAGGACGCAACACACGGTCGGACAGGGTATAGCCCTTCTTCATCACACCAACCACGGTATTGGGTTCCTGCTCACTGGCCACCGCCTGCATCGCCTGATGAATATTGGGATCAAGCTTATCGCCCGCTTTAGGATTGATTTCCTTGATTTGTGTGGCATCAAATGCTTTCTGCAACTCGTTCAAAGTCATCTGCACACCCATTTTCAACGCATCAAAATTGCCGCTTTGATCCAAAAGTGCCATTTCCAGATAATCCTTGACCGGCAACATTTCTACTGCAAACTTCTGCCCGGCGAACTTATGCGTATCGGCAATTTCCTGCTGATGGCGTCGGCGTAGGTTTTGCTCGTTTGCCAAAGCACGCAGCTGCTCGTCTTTCAACTGCGCTTCCAACTCGGCAATACGAGCCTGCAAATCCTCATAAGTCGGCTCGGCAGAGACCGGCTCCTGCTCTCCTGCACCGTTTTCTGCTGTTTCGGCAGCCTCTACGGTTTCAACTGTTTCCACATTTTCAACCGCCTCTTCACTATTTTGCTGCTGCGTCTGTTCGCTCATATCGTATCCCTTAAAACAAATTGAAAATCAAAATCTGGTTATACCTGACATAAGATAAGGACGTTGCCAAGAAACTTCAAGCAAAAGCAGAGAATTTCAAATTCATTTTCAAATCCCCTACCGAAAAAATAATATAGACGGTAAGATACTGCCGACCATATCGATTTTCAAACGTCATCACTCATGAAAAAAGACCATTTAAACACAGCCGGTTTCAACTTGTGGCAGACCATACGGGAGGAAACCGAAGCGGCAGCCGCAGCCGAACCCATGCTAGCCAGCTTCCTGCATCAAACTGTTTTACGGCACGAATCTCTAGACTCCGTCCTTTCCTACCACCTTTCCAGCAAACTCGGCAGCCCGATTATGGACGTGCGCGCCCTGTTTGAAATTTACCAGCAGGCATTAGGCAGCGATGAGAAAATCAGTAAATGCGTCGAGGCAGACTTGAAGGCCATCTACGAGCGTGACCCGGCATGCGACGAATACACGCTTCCGCTGCTATATTTCAAGGGTTTCCACGCCATTCAGGCACACCGCATCAACCACTGGCTATACTTAAACGGACGTAAAACGCTGGCCTATTTCCTGCAAAACCGGATGTCTGAAGTATTCGGGGTGGACATCCATCCCGCCGCGCATTTCGGACACGGACTGATGCTCGACCACGCCACCGGCTTTGTTGCCGGCGAGACTGCCGTTTTAGGCAACAACATTTCGATTCTACACGGCGTAACCTTAGGCGGTTCAGGTAAAGAGGGCGGCGACCGCCACCCTAAAATCGGCAACGGCGTCATGATTGGAGCAAACGCCTCGATATTGGGCAATATCCGTATCGGAGACAATGCCAAAATCGGGGCCGGCAGCGTTGTGGTTTCAGACGTACCGTCTTCCATCACTGTTGTCGGCGTACCCGCCAAACCCGTGGCACGCGCACCCAAAACACCGTCGGCCGATATGGATCAAAATATCCAGTTTACCGAAATCGACTTTATCATCTGAACACCCGTAAAAATGCCGTCTGAAATTTATTTCAGACGGCATTTCTTATTTCAAAAGCAAGATTAGCAGTAAAACAAACGCTATTGCCCCCAGCCACATGCTTTGCCGTTGCTGCACTTTGACTAAATGAATATAAGCATCACGCATTTCCTGCTGGCGGTTTTCATCAATCAACGCACTGATTTTACGCGGCAATGAAGGGATGATTTGCGCCCAGTCAGGGGCTTCGTTTTTAAGGTTACGCCAAAGGGCTTTGGGGCCGACCTGTTCGTTCATCCATTTTACCAAAAACGGTTTGGCGGTTTTCCATAAGTCTAAATCGGGATCAAGCTGCCGTCCCAAGCCTTCGATGTTGAGCAGCGTTTTTTGCAGCAATACCAGCTGCGGCTGGATTTCGACGTTGAAGCGGCGGCTGACTTCAAACAGGCGCATCAGCACCAAGCCGAAGGAAATCTGCGAAATCGGTTTGTTGAACACAGGTTCGCACACGGCGCGAACCGCGGCTTCCAATTCTTCCGCGCGCGTGTCGGCGGGCACCCAGCCCGATTCGATGTGGGCAGTGGCGACGCGGTGGTAATCGCGGTTGAAGAAGGCGAGGAAGTTGATGGCGAGGTAGCGTTTGTCGTAATCGGTCAGCGTACCGACAATGCCGAAATCAAGGGCGATGTAGCGGTTGTCAGCGGCGACCAAAATATTGCCGGGATGCATATCCGCATGGAAAAAACCGTCGCGGAAGACTTGCGTGAAGAAGATTTCCACTCCGTAATCGGCGAGTTTATGCAAATCGATGCCGTCTGCTTTGAGTTTGGCGATATCGGATACCGGCGTACCGTCCATCCATTCGATGGTCAGTACGTCGCTGGTGCAGTAGTCGTAAAACACTTTAGGCACAATCAGCATATCGCTGTTTTGGAAATTGCGACCGAGCTGGCTGGCATTGGCGGCTTCGCGCATCAAATCCAATTCGTCGTGCAGGTATTTGTCAAATTCGGCCACCACTTCGCGCGGCTTCAAACGCTTGCCGTCTGAAAACAAACGCTCTACCCAGCCTGCGCCAAAACGCATCAGAGACAAATCCTGTTCGATAACGGGCAACAGGTTGGGGCGCAAGACTTTCACTGCGACCTGTTCGCCCGAATGCAGGCGAGCTTTGTGTACCTGGGCGATGGACGCGCTGGCGACAGGCTCGGTTTCAAATTCCGCGTATAAAACGTCGATGGATTGTCCCAGAGATTTTTCGATTTGCGAGCGTGAAAGTTGCGCGTCGAACGGCGGCACTTTGTCTTGCAGCCTTGCCAGTTCGACCGCGTAATCATGCGGAATCAAATCGGGGCGCGTAGAGAGGACCTGTCCGAACTTGATGAAAATCGGCCCCAAGCTTTCCAATGCAAGGCGAAGTCGGACGGGCGGAGGTTCATTTTTAAATCTGGAAGATTGCGGCATCATTTTCAGCAAACCGTATATCCAGCCGCGCCGAACCAATCCGGCACACAATCCTGCCAATCGGTAGTAATAAAGAGTCCCGACAATAACCGTCAGGCGTTTCAACCATTTCATACAAAAGCCCCAAACACGTCGCTTATCGAACAATCAAAAAACCTTACCAATAAGATAGCCCAAAAAAGCAACCAACAATGCTAAAAACAGCAACCTGGTATTCTGAGGCAGAGGCTCGGATTTTGGCGATACGGTTTTATCCTTTTCTTTTACATCTGTCTCAAAATCCTCAAACGGCAGTTCCACCACCTCATCTTCCGTTTCCGACTGCTCGATTGTTTCCAACTCCATATATCTTCGGGTAACAATATCCAAACCCAAATAGCTGAAATAATCATGCAGCTCACCCCGCTTTTCCCATGTACATTTTTCCTCGACCAGCACCTGTGGTTTAGAAGCGAGCGAATCGATGATTTTCTCTGCCAGCCCCTCATCCAAATTTTCCCGAAGACAGACTTGAATCCTCTCCTGATCGACTCCGGGCGGATAGGAAACATATATATCGTACAAATCGTTTTGGTAATTTTTACTCATCTCAATCATAATGGAACTAATATATTCAATACTGTTCCGCCAATTCCTTACAAAAAATCAGATTATTCTTTAAAAATCGAATTATATGCGAATTTATCCCGGTAATATATTTTCCCAAAAATAAAAATGCCGTCTGAACAATCAGACGGCATGGCACCGACCGGTCGGTTATACAGAAAACGACGATCCGCAACCACAAGTGGTTTCCGCATTCGGATTACGGATAACAAACTGCGAGCCTTGCAAGCTTTCCGTATAGTCTATCTCCGCACCGACCAAATATTGATAACTCATCGGATCGACCAAAAAGACCAAACCGTTTTTCTCAATTTCAAAGTCATCATCGTTTTTAATTTCATCAAAAGTAAATCCATACTGGAAACCAGAGCAGCCGCCGCCGTTGACAAAAACCCGCAATTTCAAATCAGGGTTATTTTCTTCGGCAATCAAATCCGCAACTTTTGTACAGCAGCTGTCAGTAAAGATAATAGGGCTTTCGTCCGACATGGTGTTATTCCTTAATATAATATTTTTGCATTCTCTCTCAAACCCCTTGCAAAGGCAAGCAAGGACTTTTCCTTAAAAAGAGATCGCTTCATAAATAAGTTTAATCCCCTGCAATTTCAAGTCCCGACTCAAATCATCCTGCCGAACCACTCCACACGCCCGATAATTTCCACATCATCGGTCAGATTATTCAAATTAATTTCAAAAGCAGGATAAGCTTCGTTGGCAGAAATGACGTTGATTATCCCGCCGGGAACAATTTGCAGACGTTTGACCAGCAAGTTTTCATTAATCCGCAACACGTACAAGCCATCCTTTGGCGTATTTTCCCCATGGTTGACCAGGATGGTATCTCCATCATTTAAAACCCCCTCCATAGAATCTCCCTTAACAGAAATCACAGATAGGTTTTTCGTATCACGGGTAACATAATTTTCAATCCAATGCCGTCTGAAAGCCATTGTAAATACAGGTTCTTCATGACCGACAAATTGTCCATACCCTGCAGCCGCACGGATATCATATCTTGGCACGAAAACAAATTCGTCTGTATCGACCTCATTGCCAAAAGTATCATAGGCAACAGACTTTACCTGATTCCCCCCGGGAAATGGCTCTCCCTCACCGGTCAACAACCAATCAATACTACAACCCTTCAATTGTTTGATTTTCTTTAATGTTTCAGACTTAGGCAAACCACCTTCATTCCATATCCTACTAAAACCCGCAATCGTCATCTCAATATCAGATGCAATTTTCGCCTGCTTCGCTTCATTTTTCCATAGAAAAATCAATCTATCTTTAAAGGTTTCCATAAATATCTTTCCCCTTCCCTAAATTCCATCATGCAAAGTAAACATAAAATATATTTTACCTTAGTTATATAAAAAATAAAATAAATATGATAAACTAAATTCAAACTATGATTTATCTTACGCAAATACCAAATATTAAGATTTTTCATCAATCAACCACCAATTTAACAGGTGAAAGGACATAAATATGAAAAAATCCGGTAAATATTTCCTCTATACAACAGCATTTATCTTATCCTGCTTTGCTTTTTCAGAAAGCCATTCGGAAGCCAAACAGCCGGAAATCACTTTGTCCTCCTCACTATGCGAACAACTCAGCATACTGAACGCAAAAAATATGGATTCAGAACAAATTTCATTATCCAAGGAATGCGACATCATCGAATCCTCGCATGACTGGGAAAAGGAATACGGAAACTTAAATGAGCAAGAAATGCTCGCCGGTATTATCTATGAATAAGTTTATTAATAATCTGAATATTAGATTCAAATATAAATCCAATATTTTCATATATTTATATGTTTACACCTGTATAAGAACTTGAAACCGTCCCACTCCCGCCCTATTTAATGCGCATCGGGACACAACGTTCCAGCATATTTCTTAGAATAAGCAAAATCAAATTAGGAGTATCCATATGGCAAAAGTAATCGGTATCGACTTAGGTACAACCAACTCTTGTTTGGCCATCTCTGAAAACGGTCAAACCAAAGTTATCGAAAACGCAGAAGGTGCACGCACCACTCCTTCCGTTATCGCTTATTTGGACGGTGGCGAAATCCTCGTCGGCGCGCCTGCAAAACGCCAAGCGGTAACCAACGCTAAAAACACTATTTACGCCGCCAAACGTTTGATTGGCCACAAATTTGAAGACAAAGAAGTCCAACGCGACATCGAATCTATGCCTTTCGAAATCATCAAAGCCAACAACGGCGACGCATGGGTGAAAGCGCAAGGCAAAGAGCTGTCTCCTCCTCAAATTTCCGCAGAAGTTTTGCGTAAAATGAAAGAAGCCGCCGAAGCTTACTTGGGTGAAAAAGTAACCGAAGCCGTAATTACCGTTCCGGCCTACTTCAACGACAGCCAACGCCAAGCCACCAAAGACGCGGGCCGTATCGCTGGTTTGGACGTAAAACGCATCATTAACGAACCAACCGCAGCCGCTTTAGCATTCGGTATGGACAAAGGCGACAACAAAGACCGCAAAGTAGCCGTATATGACTTGGGCGGCGGTACCTTCGATATTTCCATCATCGAAATCGCCAACCTCGACGGCGACAAACAATTCGAAGTATTGGCAACCAACGGCGATACCTTCTTGGGCGGCGAAGACTTCGACCAACGCCTCATCGACCACATCATCGCCGAGTTCAAAAAAGAACAAGGCATTGATTTGAAACAAGACGTGATGGCATTGCAACGTCTGAAAGAAGCTGCCGAAAAAGCCAAAATCGAATTGTCCAGCGGCCAGCAAACCGAAATCAACCTGCCGTACATCACCATGGACGCAACCGGCCCGAAACACTTGGCAATGAAAATTACCCGTGCCAAATTCGAGAGCCTGGTTGAAGACCTGATTGCCCGCTCTATCGAGCCTTGCCGCACCGCATTGAAAGATGCCGGCTTGAGCACCAGCGACATCGACGACGTAATTTTGGTCGGCGGTCAAAGCCGTATGCCGAAAGTACAAGAAGCCGTTAAAGACTTCTTCGGCAAAGAACCGCGCAAAGACGTGAACCCTGACGAAGCCGTTGCCGTAGGCGCAGCGATTCAAGGCGAAGTATTAAGCGGCGGCCGCAGCGACGTATTGCTGCTGGACGTAACGCCTCTGTCTTTGGGTATCGAAACCATGGGTGGCGTGATGACCAAGCTGATTCAGAAGAACACTACCATCCCGACCAAAGCGTCGCAAGTGTTCTCTACCGCCGAAGACAACCAAAGCGCAGTAACCATCCATGTGCTGCAAGGTGAACGCGAACGCGCCTCCGCCAACAAATCTTTGGGTCAGTTCAACTTGGGCGACATCGCACCCGCACCGCGCGGCACGCCACAAATCGAAGTAACCTTCGATATTGACGCCAACGGTATCCTGCACGTTTCCGCCAAAGACAAAGGCACTGGCAAAGCCGCCAACATCACCATCCAAGGTTCTTCAGGTTTGAGCGAAGAAGAAATCGAACGCATGGTGAAAGATGCTGAAGCCAATGCCGAGGAAGATAAAAAACTGACTGAATTGGTCGCTTCCCGCAACCAAGCTGAAGCCCTGATTCACTCCGTGAAAAAATCTTTGGCCGACTACGGCGACAAACTCGACGCAGCCGAGAAAGAAAAAATCGAAGCCGCGCTGAAAGAAGCTGAAGAAGCAGTTAAAGGCGACGACAAAGCAGCTATCGATGCCAAAGCCGAAGCTTTGGGTGCAGCCAGCCAAAAACTGGGTGAAATGGTTTACGCTCAAGCGCAAGCCGAAGCCCAAGCAGGTGAAAGCGCACAAGCCAATGCTTCTGCAAAGAAAGACGATGACGTCGTAGATGCCGACTTTGAAGAAGTAAAAGACGACAAAAAATAATTGATGCCGTCTGAAAAAACGCGAACCATTCGGTTCGCGTTTTTTTTCAATTGCGACAAAAGACCATAGAATGACAGAGGTTCCAAGTTCATCTACCGTAATATTCCCAAGCCCAAGTTCCAACTGTTGTATCGGTTCTCTGGAAATTTTTCATATTATTTTCTTATTTACTTAAATTTTTTTTAATAGGATAATAAATAATAATTATTATCATGAGCTAAAAAATGAAACTAAATACTCTCACATGGGCTTTGATGACCGTTTTTTCCGTTGCTCCATCTTGGGCAGAACAACTGGCAAATACTGAAGAAATACAATCCGTCAAAACCTTCTCCCCTCCCAAACCGATTGCACCGACCGCAGCACAAGGCTATTTCCCCGAAAACCAATTCGACCGTACCGACCGCAGCGATTATTACTTTGTTACCGAAAACATAGACCAAGCCTTCCGTCCGCTGAAGGCAAACAGCGGTTTTTACGGCAAAAGCTTTTACAACTCCGTTACCGCACAAGCGCGTGGGGCGAATGTTTACGGCGTAGCCAACCTCAATCACACCAAGGCAAACGGCTACAAAGATGGCGGTAGGCGCGACACCGATTGGAAATACAGCCGCTTCAATCAGGCTTTGGTACTCGGTTTCGTGCCGTCTGAAAACCAGGAATACCGCCTCACCTACCTACACGACGACATCAACGACGACCGCCAACCGCAGTTCGTCAACGACGCATTGGACACCGAACGCCACATCTCCAAACTCAACGCGCGTTGGGGCAATGCCGATTTAAGCAATACGGTCAGCGCGGAAGCAGGCATCATCAAACTCAAACGCCGCGCCGACAATTACTCCCTGCGTCAAAACAATACGCAGCAGAAAGCGTTCGTAGAACTTGACCGCAAAGTGTATGATTTCTCGCTTAAACACGACGCAGATTTCGGCAAGTTCCACAACACGGCCGTAGCCAGCTACCGCAACGACAGCCAAAACGGCGAGCGCAACGCCCACACTCCCATGCGCGATTTCCTCAACGGCTACCGTTTCGCCGATGTGCACATCTACCGCTGGCGCATTGCCGATACCTTATCTTACAAGTTTGACGACCGACACAAACTGGGCTTGGGCTTAAGCTACGAACTCAACGAAGCGGACATTCGCAAAAATACGGCACAGCCTGAAAACCCAATAAAACCCGGTTTCCCCTTCGCCTCATCACAACAAATCTGGAAAACCCATTACGGCTACGACTTCAACGGCAAAGTACGCCGTCATGCTTTGTCGGGCGAACTCAAATACGATTTCACGCCGTCTGAAACGCAAAAATACAACGTTTCCCTCGCGCATTTGGAACGCATCGGCGACAACACCGAACGCTTCAACTCGCTTGCCGCCATCGTGCAAAACCGCATGAACGGCGCGCTGATGAATCAAAATCCGGCCGCCGCCATCGCAGGCAATCCCCTGCTGAAAACCGAAAAACACAACCGCATCAAGCTCACCGCCGACAGCCGTAACGACTACTACAACGGCTACATGAACTCGTTTGCAGGTGCGGGCTGGAACATGGGCGGCACACTTGTGGCGGACAAAGTCAAAGACCTGATTATTTTTGACCGCGCACACGGACAAAGCGGTATTTCATCCAACGGCGGCGGCATTATCACACGCAACGTGGACGCACGATTGTTTACCGCGCAGGTCTACGCGCGTTACAACTTCAATCCGCACTGGGCGGCAGGCATCAAAGCTGCCTACAATTACGGACACAACGAAACCGACGGCAGACCGCTCTATCAAATCCGTCCGTTTGAAGCCGCCGTCCAAGCCGACTACAAAAACTACTTTGCCCACGGCAGCTACAACATCGGCGCCGCAACACGCTTTGTCGCCAAACAAACGCGCGGCGATTTTGATGCGGCAAGCGGTCTGGGCATAGACAAACGCGAAGCCGCCAAAGGCTTTACCGTTGCCGACGTGTATGCCGGCATGAACATCAAAGACAAATACGGCTTGCGCTTGGGCGTGAACAACGTATTCAACAAAAAATACGACGAACACATCAGCGGCGACCACGTCCTCGCCCTATCCCCCAGCGTAGTGTATGCACCGGGCAGGACATATTGGTTGAGTTTGCATGCGGCATTTTAAAACCATGCCGTCTGAAAAAATGCCTACACTGGCTTATTAAGAATTAGGAGATAAAAAATGGATATGAAAAGACGTGATTTCTTAAAAATGACCGCCGCTCTGGCAGCCGCAGGCGTTTCGCCTTCATTGTTGGCTGCCGGTAAAGAACAATTTACCGTGTACGGCGCACCGGCAATGCCCAGCGTAACCATTGCCGTAGCAGCGTTGCAAGGCAAGCTGGCGAAACAGGCGGATGTATCGCTAAAAATTTGGCGTTCGCCCGACCAACTTCGCGCAGGCGTAGCGAGCGGACAATTTAAAGTAATGATGAGCCCGAGCAATGTCGGCGTGAACCTGCGCAACCAAGGGCAGAAAGTCGGCATGGTCAATATTTTGACCAACGGCATCACACAGCTGATGTGCAAAGGCAGCGCGATTGCCTCGCCGCAGGATTTGGTCGGCAAAAAAATCCTTGTGCCGTTTAAAAACGATATGCCCGACATCGTGCTGCAAGCCTTGTTGAAAAAACTGAAAATCGACGCACACAAAGTCAGCATTACCTACGCTGCCACACCGCCCGAAGCAGTCGGACTGTTTCTAAGTAAAGATTACCACGGCGTCATCCTGCCCGAACCGATGGCAACCGCCAGCCTGCTCAAAGGTAAAACCATGGGCATAAACGTCGTACGCGGCTTTGATTTGGTAAAAGCATGGGGGCAGGCGTTTGACACCAAACCACTGATTCCGATGGCGGGCATCATCGCCAACGAAGAATATTTCCACGCACACAAGGCGCAGTTCGACCTCTTCCATCAGGATTTGAAAAACGCGCTCAACTGGATACTGGCCAACCGACAAAG